>JAUNIC010000092.1 GCA_030523615.1 Bacteroidales bacterium | reverse complement strand
TTGAAGTAAAAAATTTTACCTTTGAAGTAGATTTTTCTACCTTTGAAGTAGAATCACCCGCGGCGATCTGCCAAGTTTCGACCCTCATTCTCCACCTCTTACCTTTAAGTTACGAATTTCTTTCGAGACCACCAAATTCTGCATGTTAAATCAGCAATGTTAAATCCTTAATGCATATTTTGGAAAACTTTTCCGAAATGCACCGCACACCACATTTTTTTGTATATGCGCTTGCATATGTGCACAGATGTCCGTACCTTTGCACCATGAAAGCCCGCCCCTTTCACACAATTTCCTGAAGAATCAAAATAATAAAGAATATGACAAGAAAAATCCAACAAACCTTATTGGTGGCTATTGTACTGCTCATTGCAGGATGGCATACGGTAGTCATGGCACAAAGCACCACCACAAATGGTGTGACTTACCACACCCTGACCGGTACGCTAAGCGATGGCAGTTTAGGAGCCGCGGTGACCGACATTACAGCCGCACAGGCTGTCATCAAGGAAACCGTAACGATCAGCGGCAAGACTTGTAAAGTCGTCGCCATTTCGACAACGGGACAGGCTACCAGCGTGACGTACAACGGAGCATATCTCGAGAAAATTGATGCCAGCGCCTGCAGGTACAACACTAAGATTCAGAGCATAAGCATCAAGAGCACCGCGTTCAAAACGATAGGAATGGAAGCATTCAAAGGTGCCACAGGTCTTAAGAGCATCTCTGTCTCCACCGGCGGCACCAACTCCGGCTTCGTGGCGTTCTTCAATTTTCCCGGCACTATCGCCAGCAGCGCATTTGAAGGCTGCACGGGTCTCGTAACCAACGGATCGGCCAACGGCGTGTATGTGGGTTCTACCAACCAATCTATCGCTCATGACGCCTTCAGAGGTTGCACAGGATTGGAACGTGCCAACGTCTATGTAACGGAAATTCCCTATTCTGCCTTCTATGGCTGCACCGGACTGAAGAGCATCAACATACTTAACGCCACATCCATTGGCAACGACGCCTTCTACAACTGCACCAGCCTTGGTGTTGTTACCGAGGGAAACGTCGCACAGCTCCAGCAGATCGGTCAGCGCGCTTTCATGAATTCGGGCATCACCAGTTTTGCTTCGTCAAACGCCACAACGGTTTCAGATGGTGCATTCGACAACTGCACGCAGCTGAGAACCGTAACCCTCAGCAAGGCCACTTCATTCGGTGCGAGAGCTTTTGCAGGATGCACAGCTTTGACAAGCTTGACGATGTCGCAGATCCAGACAATCGACGCCAATGCCTTTCTGGGTTGCTCGAGCCTGAACAATGTCCACATTCCCGCATCTGCCACAACCATTGATGCGTCTGCTTTCAATGGATGCACCGGAATGACACACCTCTCCATCACCTCTGAGAAAGCCATCACCGGCGGCACTTTCCTCTTCAGAAATCTCCCGCTGCAAAGCCTCGACATCAACTCTGGTGTCACAAAGATTGGCAGTAGCCAATTCAAGGGAATGACATCATTGACTGACCTTTACATCAGTTCGACGTGCAAGACCATCGAGTCGTCTGCTTTCGAAGGCTGCACATCGCTCGCCACGGTCAATTTCAGCAATCTCGCCAGCGGAAGCAGCATCGGCGCAAATGCATTCTTCAATACCGCTGTGACCGACGTGACGCTCAATGGCGTGACGGTTGGCAATCACGGTTTTGCCAATTGCAAAAGCCTCAAGACGGTCACGCTCGAGGGCGTCAGCAGCCTCGGTGTCTGTGCTTTTGCCAACTGCACCGCTCTCGAGACAGCAGTTCTTGAAGTGACTACATACGGCCAACGCGCCTTCGCTGGCTGCGACGGATTGAAGACCGTGACGATCAAGAAATTCTACACCAACAGCATGGCGCCCTTCGAGGGCTGTACAGGCGAGGTCATCTACGATTTCCCATTGAGCCAAGCCTTCGCGCAATCCGCCGATCCTCTGTTCAATTCCAGCTTCACCACCCTGACCATCAACAATGGCCAAGCCAGGCTGCCCATGGGTATTGCCCAGAGCGGCAAGAGCCTCAAGACCATCAACATCAACGATGCCGCATCCATAACCAGCATCGCCATGATGATCTCTTCTTCAAGCAACGTTGCCGAGGTGAACCTCACGAATTGTGGCTCCAACCTCTTCAGCGAAGACGGCGTGATTTATATGACGGCCAGCGACGGAATATGGCTGCAATTAATCCCTTCAGGACGCATGAAACCCGTAGTGCTCCCCGACAACTGCACCCAGATACGTCAGAATCTTGCCAATGCGGAATGGGCTAACGTCATCGATGCTCGCCAGTGCAGCACAAACCCGAGGTTCTACGCCGGCCACAAAACTTTCACCGGCCTTTACATTGCAAAAGACAAGGCTGCGAAAACGGCCATGGAAATGGAAATCCCCGATGCCACCATCGTGACGGAATATCCCTACACCACGGCACAGCGTCCGTATCTCAACGACGTCAACAACAACTCGCGAATCAGCATTCAGGACGTCACCATTATCATTGACCAGATGAAGAAGAAGTAAGGACCTAAACAATGCACAACACATTATGAAGACAATATTCAACATACGCAACCTGATGGTTACAGCCCTGATGCTTCTCTCTCTGACGGCATCGGCAGCAATAATCGAGGAAACGATAGGAAACTTCCAGTACCAATTGAACACCACAAACAGTCAGGCTACCGTAACAGGCGGAAGCGGCAATGACATTACCATTCCCTCCACAGTTACCGGAAGCGACGGCAAAACGTATACCGTGACCAGTATCGCGGAAAGAGCATTCTGCTATCAGACGGGAATCACCTCATTGACCCTCCCCTCCACCGTGACCACAATCCGCGAAGAGGCTTTCGCCTATTGCAGGAGTTTGCAGACTCTCGAGCTCAATGTCAATACCATTGGTCTGAGAGCATTCAAGGGATGTTCGGGACTGAATACCCTTACCCTTGGCGTGAATACTTCAATTTCAAGAGGAGCATTCCAAGACTGCTGTTCTTTGAAAAACACCACCATCACCGCTCTGCCTACGAATTCGAAAGTCGCATTCAGACCTTGCTTCCAGAACTGCACCGGCACGCTGAACATTTCCGTCGACGCCTGGCCCACCATGACGGAGGCCGACAAGCACCTGCTCTCCGAATCTTGTTTCTCTATCATCAACTTCAACGCCGCAAAATGCGCTGGTTTTGTAGCGATGAACAATCCTGAGTTGCGCACGGTCAACATCGGCGCATCCGGCTATTCCGCCACTGCTCCTACAGCAGCCCTGACCTCCGGCTGCCCTCGCCTGAAGGAGATCAATGTAGCCCAAGGCCACAGCACGCTGAGAAGCGCGGACGGTGTGGCATATTACAGAACGGGCATCGTCTTCTTCCCCGAGGCACTCGGCTATTATAAGGTTCCCGAGGGAGTAACCAACTTGGCGCAGAGCGTTTTCGATGGCCAGATTCCTTGCGTCTTCGACTGCCGAGGCTGCAAGAAAGCCCCCGCTGCTGCCAACACGAATAACGTGCCCTTCCTCACCATCGCTTATCGAGGCAGCCTTTTCAGCTCGTCTCCCCTTCCAATCCTTACCGTCGAAAACATCTATGGCGACGTAAATGGTGACGGCGACGTCAACATGACAGACCTCAATGCCGTTATCAACGACGTCCTCAAGGACCAGAAGCATTAAGGCACTCCCGTCTACACTCCGCAACGAAATTACCAACAATTCCCCAAGCTCTGGCTATGGTGTAGCGCAAAAGAAAGCTTCCCCGCATCGTTTCAACGCGATGTGGGGAAGTTTGCATATTTACGATAGATCCGCAAAAATCTATCATTTCTATCATCTATCTTTCTATCTTTCGAACTACCGCAGGGGGTAAATTCCTCTGCTAAAAGTTCAGATGAACTTCCTTGCCGAAGGGGGCGAGGGAGAGGCCGGCCATCTTGAAGTGCTGCTTGCCCCAAGGAATGCCGATGACGGTGATGCAAAGGAGCGCACCGAAGATGATGTGCATGAACCATGCCCACAGACCGCCAAAGATGATCCAGAGCAGGTTCAGCGGAATGCGGATGCAGCCGGTGGGGCTGTTGGTGTCGCGCACCGTTGAGCCGAAGGGCCACAGACAGAGGAGACCGATCTTGAAGGTTTGCCACGCGACGGGAATGCCGATGATGGTGCAGGCCATGGCCAGGCTGCCAGTGAAGTAGCCGATGGCGGCTTCCAAACCACCAAAAATGAGCCATACGAGGTTTCCGAGAATGATTTTCATATGCGTTGTGATTTAATGTTTCCGAGAGTGTTTTCTATATGCGTTGTGATTGTTGTTCCTCTTTGCCTTATCTTCCTCCCGTCAGGAGGGCCATCAGGCGTGGAAGGTGTTTTTTGAGGACGGTGTAGAGGAGAACGAGCGAGACGACCGTTGCGATGTAGATGGTGAAGTATCGCACCACGGCCCACAGATCGCCTTCAAACGGCAGCACCTTGTTGACGACAGCAGTGATGCCTGAGAGGTAATACAACCCGTGTGCCAGATAGAGGAACATGGCCGAGGTGGTTGCCCGTTCGCTGATGAAACTGAAGCGTGCGATGTTGTTGTAGAGTGCTGCCGCCATCGTCAGTATGGCCGCATCGTGGAGAAGATTGCTTTCCACAATCGCGTCGGCCACGACGCAAAGGATGGTCAGGGCGAGGAGTGCCACATTCCTCATCCCTCTGCATTCTGCCTTGATGTCGTGAATGGCCAGCGTTGCGCCCAGCACGAAGAACGACAGATGGTGGGCCGTACATACGTGTTCTGTGGGCCAAACGCCCAGGTGGCTGCACAGCAGGAGAGCGACGAACAGCGTGAGGTGCAGCTTCTTGACCAGCACGTAGATGATGGGGCAGAGCAGACACATCACCATGAGGTCGCGCATGTACCACGTCACCATCAGGATTGGTGTGTGGATGGGTAGAGCGCCGTCCCACATGATGCGCCATCCGCCGTTTTCTGCCATCATTTCTGTCACGCCAGCCATTCCGCCGCCTCTGAAGGCGATAAGTGCCGCTACGGCGAATTTGACGAGGTTCCAGATGACGAAGGGAATGAGCAGGCTGAACACTCTGCGCTTCATCTTGTCGGCGTACCGCTTGGCGCTCAGTTCTCGGTCGTTTGCAAAGAACAGGTAGCCGGAGACCATGAACAGCCCGGGGACTGCCACCATCGTCAGCGTCGCGGTGAAGAGGTCGTTGACGGCTTGGTAGAGGACGTAGTCATCGGGGATGGACGTGCCGATGATGCCTCTGCCGCCCATGTGTACGAAGACAACGAGCAGAACAAGCACGAATCGAAACCTTGAGATGTTGACATTCTGTTTCATGGGCAGACGCTACTTTCCGATGCAGAAGTGCGAGAAGATGTTGCCGAGTACCTCGTCGGAGGTGATTTCGCCGCCGGTGATTTCGGCGAGGTGGAAGAGGGCCTCGCGCAGGTCTTGGGCGATGAGGTCGCCGCTGATGCCCAATGCCAGTGCTGAGTTGACGCGCTCCAGGCTCTCGCGGGCTGCGCAGAGAGCCGCGTGGTGGCGTGCGTTGGTGACGATGAGGTCGCTGTCGCTGGCTGTGAGCTGTGCTGCCTCCTCGATGAGCCGATCCTGCAGGTCGCTCAGACCGATGCCGTGGAGCGCCTGGAAGTCGTCGGTCTTGTTGGTGATGCGGATGACAATCTGGTCGTCGCGCACATCGAGAGTGGGGTAGGGCGTTCCGGGTTCAGTGAGCAGGATGATGATCTGCGCCCTCTCTGCGGCCTGCATGGAGCGCTCGATGCCGAGACGTTCGACGGTGTCGTCGGTGTGGCGGATGCCCGCGGTGTCGATGAAGCGGAAGGTGTGGCCGCCGAGGATGATGGTGTCCTCGATGACGTCGCGCGTCGTGCCCTGGATGTCGCTCACGATGGCACGATCCTCCTGCAGCAGTTGGTTGAGGAGTGTGGACTTGCCCACGTTCGGAGCACCGATGATGGCCACGGGGATGCCGTCCTTGATGGCTTGTCCGGCACGGAAACTGTCGGCCAGACGTCCCACATGATCCAGCAGGCGGTGTGTGATGTCCGTCAGTTGTGAGCGGTCGGCAAATTCCAGATCTTCGTGGTCCGAGAAGTCAAGCTCGAGTTCGAGAAGCGAGGTGAGTGTCAGGAGTTGCTCGCGCATTTCGCCCAGCACGCGGGTGATTCCGCCGCGCATCTGGCTCATGGCGAGACGATGTGTAGCGGCGTTGGTCGACGCGATGAGGTCGGCCACTGCTTCAGCCTGCGTGAGGTCCATGCGTCCGTTGAGGAAGGCGCGCTGTGTGAATTCGCCGGGTCCCGCCATGCGACATCCCTGTTCCTGGAGTAGGCGCAACACCTCGGCGACGATGTAGGCCGAACCGTGGCAGGCTATCTCCACGCTGTCCTCGCCCGTGTAGCTGTGGGGTGCACGGAAGACCGTAAGCAGTACCTCATCAAGGTCGCCGATGTAGCCGAAGAGCGACTTGTGGCTGGGAGCCTCGGCCAGCGGTCGCGAGAAGAGGGCGTCGGCAGCTGCGATGGATTGCGGGCCGCTGATGCGCACGATGGCGATGGCACCGCCTTGCGCTGTTGCTGGCGCACAAATGGTGTCGTTTTGGGGCAGAAATGTAGTCATGTGGTCGTAGAATATGCAGTTTTTGCGTGCAAAGTTACTCATAAATGGGCAATAATGCGTAACTTTGTCGGCGAAAAATGGCCAAAGCGTTTAAAAAACACAGAATCCTTTTGGCGGTGTGGTTGTTCACGCTGCCTTTGTTTGTGTGTGCGCAGGGCAGGGTGCAGTACTCGTGGGAGCAGTTTGTCGACGATTATTATGAGTACATTGCCGACATCGTGGATGAGTCCGACAACTATGTGGAACGCTACGATTGGCTCGAAGAACTCGAGGAAATACACCGCAACCGCATTGACATCAATTCTTGTGAACGCGACGAACTCCTCGCTTTGCGCTTTCTGAGTGAGCAGCAGATTGATTCGCTCCTCTCGAAACGCAATCGCTACGCTGGCGGCATCGAGTCGGTCGGCGAACTGATGGCCATTCCGCAGTTGGGTTACCGCGAGCGTGCTTGGCTCAGCCTCTTCCTGACGTTCAAGTCTCCCCCTCCCAAAGAAGCCGATGAAGGCGCGGGAGCCACGTCCTCTCGACAAAACGGAGCGAAATTTTTGCGAAACAGTCGGAACTCGGCTTCCCAGCAGGGGCAGAACCGTTGGTATGGCGGTACGTACGAAGTGCTCGGAACGCTCGACGTGCCGCTCTATCGCCGTGCAGGATTCGACGATTACGACGACACGAATTACGAGACGAAGATGTTCACGGGCTACAATTTTGCCCATACGCTCCGGCTGCGTTACAATTGGCACCAGCGTGTGATGTATGGCGTGACGCTGCAGGAGGATGTCGGCGAGCGCTTCGGCGCTTACGGTGGCCGACCGTGGGACTTCCAGTCGTTCCACTTCTTCTACAAGAATCGGCTGACGGCAGCTGTGGGTGACTATAAGGTGGCGCTCGGTCAGGGACTCATCGTGGGCGGCAACGGCTGGATGCAGCAGACGAATCTCTTCACGGGTCCTCGAATGGCGGGTGTCAACATCCGTCCGCACACCGGCACTGATGAGAGCCGATTTCTCCGTGGTGCCGCAGTACGAATGCCTTTCGGCGCTCGCGGCCAATGGGACGTGACGGCTTTTGCTTCGGTGTGTCAACTCGACGGCACGCTGAAGAGTGACGCCGTTTCAGACGAAGAAGATGCAGCCGACAATGACCATGACGCTGCTTCGGACGATATAGAAGAAACTGAGCCCATCGGCGAATACATCACAGCGTGGAAGACCGACGGCCTGCACCGCACGCTGCAGGAGATTGGGAAGCGCCACGTGGCGCAGCAGGTGCTCATCGGTGGCCGTGCGGGCTACTCGTCGCGCAACCTTACACTCGGTCTCAATGGCGTGTGGATGCACTACGACAAGCCTTACCTCCCGGCGCCGCGCTCCTATAATATTAATTATATGCGTGGACAGGATGCTTCGGCTGCAAGTTTCGATTATACCTACCGCCGTCAGCAATGGTCGCTACAGGGCGAATTGGCTGTAGATCGCCATGCCAACTATGCCTCGACGGCTACGTTGCGCTTCCGTCCGCACAGGCGCGTGATGCTTGTGGTGCAGGAGCGTTCCGTCTCCGAACGATTTGTCTCGCCTTATGGTCGCACGCTGATGGCCAACAGCCAGATACAAAATGAGCACGCGGTCTTTGCGGGTTTGCAGTGGCGAGCTACTGCGCGTCTGCAGTTGAGCGCTTATGGCGATTGGGCTTACCATCCGTGTCCTGTGTATCTTGCCGACACGCTGTCGCACCGCTGTTCGGCGATGGTGCAGGCCAGCATGCGTACGGGAGATTGCTGGACTCATACGCTGAGCTATCGTATCAAGTCGCGCGAGCAGAATGTGACGGGCTATCGCGACATTACGGGCTTCGAGGATGTCCTCCTCTCGTGGCGCACGACGCAGCATGTGCGCTGGCAGAGCCATTACGGAGTGGGGCGCTGGAGTCTTGCTGTCGGTGCCGATGGAGCATGCTACTTTTCGCAAGGATCGGCCTATGACAAGAAGACGGATGTCATCACCGGCGCTGGAAATTCGCTGGGGGCCATGATTTATGCGCGAGGTGCGGCGACGTTGCTGAACGAGCGTCTGCACCTGACGGCAATGATTGCCGGTTTCGCGACGGACGATTACAACGCGCGGTGCTACGCCTACATTCCGCTGCTTCGCGGCAGCGCGTCCATTCCGAACTTTTATGGCAAGGGTGTGTCGGGCGTGCTGATGGCCGAGTGCCGCACGTGGCGCGAACTCTATGTGGCTGCGCGTCTCTCTATGGTGCACTACTACGACCGCGAGCAAATCTCGTCGGGCATCACGCTCATCGATTCGCCTTCGAAGAACGATCTCTCGCTGCAGCTGCGATATAGGTTTTGAACTTGACTAAACTTCTCTACTATTTTCAAGATGACACATAAAAAAGGTATACTTGCTGTGAGCCCTGTGCTCGTACTTGCTGCCCTGTTCCTTGGCCTTGGCATCGCCTGGGGCGACTTCTACAAAGTGCCCCTCATCGTGGTGTTTCTTATTGTCGTGATATACTCCGTCGCCATCACCATCGTGATGGACAAACGTGCGCAAGCGAAGGAGTCGACGTGGAAGCATAACATCGGACGTGCCGTGGAACTGCTGAGCCGCGGTGCTGGCGAGAAGAATCTCATGCTGATGATTTGGATTTTCCTCCTCGCTGGCGCTTTTGCCGCAACAGCCAAAGCGATGGGAGCCATCGACGCTACGGTGCAGCTGACCATGGCGCTGCTGCCCACGAGCATGCTGTTGCCGGGCCTCTTCTTTGCAGCTTGTTTCGTCAGTTTGAGCGTAGGCACCAGCGTGGGAACCATCGTGGCACTTGTGCCTGTGGCGGCTGGTTTGGCCGAACCTACAGGATTGCCTATCGCACTGCTCGTGGCGAGCGTGGTGGGTGGTGCCTTCTTCGGAGACAACCTGAGTTTCATCTCCGACACGACGATTGTTGCGACCCGCACGCAGGGCATCAAGTTGGCCGATAAATTCAAGGCTAACGTGTGGATTGCTGTGCCCGCGGCGATTGTCACGTTTGTCATTCTCTTCGTGCTGGGGCTTTCTGCAACGTCCATCTCTAATGCTTCCGATATCGTCGTTACATCGTTGGCAGACGTGAACTACGTGAAGGTGTTGCCTTACCTTGTGGTGCTCGTCACGGCTATCATGGGCCTCGATGTGATGGCGGTGCTCGTGCTGGGCAATGTGCTTGCAGCCATCGTGGGCATCGGCTACGGCGACCTGGATGTGGCGGCGTGGATGGCGGCTTCGGCTGAAGGTATGAGCGGTATGACGGAAACCATTCTCGTGGCCCTTATGGCTGGCGGCATGATGGAACTCATACGCCACAACGGCGGTATCGGCTACATCATCTATCATCTCACGCGGCGTGTGCACGGCAAGCGTGGAGCAGAACTCGCCATTGCGGCTCTCGTCAGCCTGACGAATTGCTGCACAGCCAACAATACTGTGGCCATCCTCTCGGTGGGAAAGATCAGTGCCGACATAGCGGACCGCTATGAGGTGAACCATTGCAAGAGTGCGTCGCTGCTCGATACTTTCTCGTGCGTGGTGCAGGGCTTGCTGCCATATGGTGCGCAGTTGCTCATTGCGAGCGGTTTGGCCAAGATCACCCCTATGGAAATCATTCCTTATCTCACGTACAACGCTGTTCTGGCCATCGTGGCGCTCCTCGCTATCGCCTTCCGCTTCCCTCGTCGCTACAGCTAACGATTCAATCGTCTAAACGTAATAAAAAACGCTCTCTGCACATAGATAGTGTCGGGAGCGTTTTTATGTTATGAGTGAGTTTCGGTGAGAGCTACTTGGGGAGGTTGTTGACGTCAAGTATGTTCGCAAGATCGTTGGACGCAAACTTGATGGTGTAAGTGGAGCTTGAGGGCATAGTGACGAGCTGAACGCAAAGGACGTGCTCCGTGTCGCGGACGAGGCGGAAGAGCTGATCGATGTTGGGATTCTCGTGGACCATGGTGCCGAAGAGGGTAACGAAGGTGGGACGCCACTGCTCGAGCGATTCTTGCGTGATCTGGTTGGTCATCTGCGCCTCCTGGATGGTGAAGACGAAGGTGACTTCTGCCTCGTCGAGATTGATGCTTTGGAGGGTGACGCCTTCGTCGATGGGCATGGGATAGTCGCGGTTCATGGCTTCGACGGCCGACTCAAGCTGCTGCTGGCGGCCCGAGGTGCACGATGCGGTGAACAAAAGGCCGCAGCCCATGAGGACTGCGACCAAGAGATATAGGATACGGTTCATTTCGTGGGAGAGAATGTGCCTTGCGTATTATTCTTCGTCCTTCACGGCGAGTTCGGCAACGAGCTTGCTCTGGATGTCACCAGGCACGAGTTCGAAGCTGGCGAACTTCATAACGAAGCTTGCGCGACCACCGGTGAGGCTGGAGAGGGCGGTGGAGTAGCTGCTCATCTCCTTGAGGGGCACCTTGGCGGTGAGTTTCTCGTAGCCGTTCTCGGAAGCCATGCCGACGATCATACCGCGGCGGCCCTGGAGGTCAGACATTACGTCACCCATCTTGTCGGAGGGAACGAATACTTCAACGTCGTAGATAGGCTCGAGCACCTTGGGACCTGCCTCACGGAAGGCGGCGCTGAAGGCATTGCGACCTGCGAGCATGAAGGAGAGTTCGTTGCTGTCTACGGGGTGCATCTTACCATCATATACGATGACGCGTACGTCGCGGGCGTAGCTGCCGGTGAGAGGACCCTGCTCCATGCGGCTCATGATACCCTTGAGGATAGCGGGCATGAAGCGAGCATCGATAGAACCGCCGACGGTGGAGTTGACGAAGACGAGTTTGCCGCCCCAGTCGAGGGTGATTTCTTCCTGGCTCTTGCAGGTAACCTTGAGTTCCTGGTTGCCGAACTTGTAAGCTGCGGGGAGTTCCATACCGTCGAAGTAAGGCTCAACGATGAGGTGAACTTCACCGAACTGGCCGGCACCACCGGACTGCTTCTTATGACGATAGTCGGCACGGGCTGCCTTGGTGATGGTTTCGCGATAGGGGATGCGCTGCTCGTAGAATTCTACCTGAATCTTGTCGAGGTTCTCGAGACGCCACTTGAGGGTGCGGAGGTGGAATTCGCCCTGACCGTGAACGAGAATCTGACGGAGTTCCTTTGACTGCTCAACAACCCATGTGGGGTCTTCCTGACGCATACGGGTGAGGGCGGCCATCATCTTCTCGGTCTCGCTCTCGTTGACGGCGCGGATGGCGCGGGTGTACTTGGCGTTGGGATACTTGATGAAGTTGAAGCGGTGATCGCAGTCCTTGCCGTTGAGGGTGTTGCCAGTGCGAACGTCCTTGAGCTTCACGGTGCAGCCGATATCGCCTGCAGAGAGCTGCTCAACCTTCTCGCGCTGGTTGCCGGAGCATACGAAGAGCTGTGCAAGACGCTCCTTGGAGCCGCGGTCAGCGTTGGTGAGGTCGTCGCCTTCCTTGAGCACACCGCTCATCACCTTGAAGTACTGAACTTCGCCGATGTGGGGCTCTACGCCGGTCTTGAAGAAGTATACGCTGGTGGGGCCGTCCTCTGCGGGAGCAACCTCTTCACCGCGGGTGTTGTGAACCTTGGGCATTTCGTCAACGAAGGGAACAACATTGCCGAGGAATTCCATGAGACGGCCTACGCCCATATCCTTACCTGCGCAAACGCAGAATACGGGGAAGATGCTGCGGGTGACCATACCCTTGCGGATACCTTCGCGCATTTCGTCTTCGGTGAGGTGTTCGGTCTCGAAGAACTTCTCCATGAGCTCCTCGTCGTTTTCTGCAGCAGCTTCTACGAGA
>JAUNIC010000091.1 GCA_030523615.1 Bacteroidales bacterium | reverse complement strand
AAGCGGGATGAGGGCAACTCGCCCCTATGCTTAGTTCTTGATTGTGTTCCACACGTTGGACTTCGAAGGATTGATTTTGCCGAGGAGTTCGGGAATGAAATCCTTCTCCTTCTGTGTGGCGTGGCCCTGATAGATGCTCACGATCTCGTCGCCCTTGTATTCCGTCCAGAACTGCGGAAGCATGCTCATCGTTTTGCTCTCACGGGCTTGCGACAGAAGTTCGAAGGCCTCGGTGATGTTGCCGCGGGCGCGTTCGCTGTTCTCGACCATGAGGTCAAGGCCTTCGCGATAGTACTTGTAGAACATATTGCGGAAGGGCTCCATCGAACCGTCAAGCCAGTCGGTGATGATGCCGTGGCGGTTCTTGCCGTCGTCGAAGGGCTTCCAACCCTTGTTGCTGACGCCGAGGCCCTGGGCGCTGTTGCAGATATCGAGGGCGGTCTGCAGATAGGGCGTGCCACCCTTGGGCGACATCGAGTCCATGTCGGCGCCGATGATCATATAGACGTAATAGGCGATGAGCGCCGTAAGGTCGTTGTCGATCACGTCCTTGCGGAACTCCAGCTTGTCGAACTCCTTATAGGTAAAGTCAAAGGCGCCGTCGACGTTGGAGTAGGTTGTCGTGGTATAGGTGGAGTTGTAGACGGGACGTGTGGCGGAGACGTTGAGGGTGCAGTTGAAGAGTCCTTCGCTGTCGTCGTACTTCTTGACGGTGATGGAGAACACGCAGCTGATGCGCTCATTGTTGCGGAACTGCATCTCGGTCCACTGGCGGTCGTTGATGAAGGACGAGAGGTCCTGCTCGAGGGTCTCAAAGACACTCGCGTTGGTGCCCTCAACCTGCTGGTGGTTGATGGTCACGCGGGCGTCCAGCTCCTGAGCCCTTAGGGTAGGGAAAAGGGAAGAGGTAAAAGGTAGGAGGGAGGCTGGAAGAGGTAAAAGGGCGAAGAGTAGGGTGATTAGGAGATTTCGCATAAGCGGGAAATTATGTCGTTGGCCACTTCTTTTTTTGATTTCAAGGGGAACTCCTCCTGACGACCGTCAGGGAAGAGGAAGGTGACCTTGTTGGTGTCGTGGCCAAAACCGGCGCCAGCATCGCGGAGACTGTTCATGACGATCATGTCGAGGTGCTTGCGCTGCATCTTGTCGGTGGCGTTGTGAAGTTCGGCGGTGGTCTCGAGGGCAAAGCCCACAAGGCGCTGGTCGTCGCGTTTTGTCTCGCCGAGGCAGCGGGCAATGTCCTGTGTGGGCACGAGGTCGAGGCGCCACTCGCCCGTGGCTTCGCGCTTGATCTTCTCGTCGGCGCAGTGGGCAGGGGTGAAATCGGCCACAGCGGCACAGAGGATGGCGGCCGAGCATTCGGGCCACAGACGCATGGCTGCGGCGTGCATCTCGGCGGCACTCTCCACGTCGGTGCGGTGGATGGCAGCGCCCAGCACTTCGGGTGTGGGCAGACTCACGGGACCTGCCACGAGTTCTACCTCATAGCCGGCGCGGGCAGCAGCCTCGGCGATGGCAAATCCCATTTTGCCCGTGCTGTAATTGCCGATGAAACGAACAGGGTCAAGGCGCTCGTAGGTAGGGCCAGCGGTGATGAGGAGCTTCTTGCCCGACGCTGACGCATCGGTAACGGTGGCTACTGGAGAGTCGGCGGCTGAAAGGGCGGCCATGACCTGTGTAAAGATGTTCTCAGGCTCCTCCATGCGGCCTTTGCCCACGAGGGCAGAAGCGAGTTCGCCTTCGCCCGGTTCGATGATGATGTTGCCGTACTCCTGCAGGGTGCGGAGGTTGGCCTGCGTGGCGGGGTGGCGATACATGTCGAGGTCCATGGCGGGGGCCACGAAGACGGGAGCCTTCATCGACATGTAGGTGGTGAGGAGCATGTTGTCGGCCACACCGTGGGCCATCTTGCCGATGGTGGCGGCGGTGGCGGGGGCAATGACCATCGCGTCGGCCCAGAGTCCCAGGTCGACGTGGCTGTGCCAACTGCCGTCGCGTCGGTCGAAGAATTCGCTGACGACGGCGTGGCGGCTGAGGGTAGAGAGGGTAAGGGGAGTGATGAACTCTTTACCGGCAGGAGTAATAACGACCTGCACCTCGTGGCCGGCCTTTACAAAAAGGCGTATCAAGGTGCAGGCCTTGTAGGCTGCAATGCTGCCGGTAATGCCAAGAACAATGTTCATTGTAAAAAAGTTGTTTAGTCATTTAGTGGTTTAGTTGTTTAGGCGGAGTGCGTCGCAGCCTTGTCGAGGCACGAACTAAACCACTAAACTACTAAATCACTGGATCTTGCTAGTCGTTGAGCATCATGGGCATGAGGAGCATGACAATCTCAACATTCTCGTCTTGCTGGGCGGGAACGATGATGCCGGCGCGGCTGGCATCGGCAAGGCGGAAGATGACTTCCTCGTCCTCCAGATTGTTGAGGAGCTCGACGAGGAGCGTGCCCTTGAAGCCGATGTTCATGGGAGCGCCGTCGTACTCGCAGAGGAGCGACTCCTGACCGGAACGGCGGTAGTCCATATCCTTCGTGCTGACCTCGAGGCGGCCGGCTTCGATGTGGAGCTTCACGAGGGGGCTGCCCACGTTGGAGAAGATGAGGATGCGGCGCAGTGCGGAGATGAGCGACTGGCGGTTGACGGTCATCGAGTTGGGATTGTTCTGGGGGATGACGCTGTTGTAGTTGGGGAACTTGCCTTCAATGAGGCGGCAACTCATCTTGTAGTCTTCGGTGGTGAGCTCGGCATTGCGCTGGCTGAAGCGGATGGTGATGTCCTGCTCCTCCTTCTGGAGAATACCCTTGATGATGTTGGCAGGCTTCTTGGGAAGATTGAAGCTGTTGTTCTGCTCAGCGTTGAGCGAGAAGAGACGGGTGCAGGCAAGCTTGCGGCCGTCGGAAGCCACGATGCTGAGGCCGCTGGTTTGATAGTCGAAGTATACGCCGTTCATGACGGGACGAAGCTGGTCGTCGCCGGTGGCGAAGAGGGCGCGGTTGATGCTGGAGTAGAGGTCCTGGCTGTTGATGACCAGTGCTGAGCAATCCTCTTCGATGGGCTTGGCGAGGGGGTAAGCCTCGGCGCTCTCGCCCATGAGGCTGTACTGGCCGTTCTGGTAGCCGATGGTGATTTCGAGGGTGGAGTTGTCCACGTCGAACTCCATGGGCTGCTCGGGAATCTCCTTGATGGCATCCTGGATGGTCTTGGCATTTACGGTGAACTCCAATTCACCATCACTCGCAATAAGTTCTAAGGTCGTGGTCAGATAAACCTCGTTATCCGACGCCGTGAGTGTGAGGACATTGTCTGCAATCTTGAAGAGGAAGTTGCCGAGGATGGGCATAGCATTCTTCGAGTTGATGACGCGTCCGAGCGTCTGGAGACGCTGTGAAAGCAGTGAGCTGTTAATCGAGAATTTCATAAGTATGTTTTGGCTTTTGTTAGCGGTGGAGAAATGTGCTGCTTTCGGCGGGTTGAGGCCACAAAAAGTGGCTCATACGCGTAGAGTGCACACTTTTAGGCCACAAAAGTACGCATATTTTTTGAAATACACACGAAAATCGCGAAAAAAATGTGCCTTTTTCGCTTTCTTTGCAAAAAAAGTGGCGCAAAGTCGCTCCATATTTAAATAAAATCGTAATTTCGCGTCCAAAATCTCAAAAACAGAAATAAAAATCATGGAAATTACAGGTAAAATCACTCACATTCTCGAGGCACGTCAGGGAACTTCCGCTCGCACCGGCTCACCCTGGATGATGCAGTCGTTCGTCATCGAGGCCATCGAGCCCGGACGTCAGTATCCCACACGTTGCGTTTTCGAGGTCTTCGGAGAAGAAAAACTCCGTCAGTTCAACATTCAGGCCGGCGAAACCCTCACCGTGACTTTCGACCTCGACGCCCGCGAATATCAGGGCCGCTGGTTCAACTCCATCCGCGCCTGGAAGGTGGAGCGCGTACAGCTTGATCCCGCCACTGGCATGCCCATTCCCCCTGCTGCCTACACCCCTGCCGCTCCCACCGCAGTAGCCGCTCCCGCCGCTGCTGCTCCTGCCGCCGTGGCTGCTCCCGTGGTTCAGGGCCCCGTGGCTCCCGAGCCCGCAGCAGAAGGCCAGGGCGACGATCTGCCCTTCTAATCCGGTCGTTTGGTTGGCTCGGCCGATGGGGCGTTCGAAACGCTCCAACCCCAGCCACTCATCACAAAACCGCTAATCACAGAATTATGAGATTACTCTTCCGCATCCTCCGTTTTGCGGTTGTATTCTTCTTTGCGTCAACGATACTGATGACACTCGTCTACCGATGGGTGCCAGTATCGTTGACGCCCCTTATGGTCATACGCTGCGTGGAGCACGTGAAGAGCGGAGAGACGCCACGCCTCAAACACCAATGGGTGCCGCTGAGTTCGATGTCGGTGTATATGCCCGTTGCCGTCATTGCGTCGGAAGACCAGAACTTCATGACACACAACGGTTTCGACGTCAACGCCATCAAGACAGCCATGGAGGAAGCCGAAGCCGGCAAACGTGTACGTGGCGGCAGCACCATCAGCCAGCAGACGGCCAAGAACGTATTCCTTTGGCCCAATTCAACGTGGGTGCGCAAAGGCTTTGAGGTCTACTTCACCTTCCTCATCGAGACGCTGTGGTCGAAGCAACGCATTATGGAAGTCTATCTGAACAGTATAGAGATGGGCGACGGCATTTACGGTGTCGAAGCCGTAGCGATGCAGCACTTCGGATGCTCGGCTGGGCAACTCAAGCGCGGCGAGTGTGCGCTCATAGCTGCCACGCTGCCCAATCCGCGCAAGTTCTCGAGCTACCGTCCCAGCCCCTACATGCGCAAGCGCCAATCATGGATTGAGCGCCAGATGCGCCACATCGCTCCGTTCAAAATGAACAGCGACGAGTGACGCCATTGTCAAGGCTCACAATAAAACGCAAACCCCAATTGCCCCCCACCCGTGCAGTTGGGGTTTGTTGTTGAGGGCCGCGAAAAACTAAGAAAGTTTTTCAAACTGGATAGAACTCCGCAACAGGCGCTTGCAACGCTCTCAAAGATATTTTGAATTACTTCAAAGGTATTTTTTTCTACTTCAAAGGTAGTTTTAATTCAGTGTACACTGACGTTTAAATCAGTGTACACTGAAATGCAAATCAGTGTACACTGACTGCAGAATGTCTTTTGTGCAATATCGCGCGTTTCCCAGTTAGCTTCTTTCCGTGCCGGAGCGATTGTTAGAAAAAGCATACGACTTTTTGCAAACGAAATGGCCCCAAATTATGACGATAATGTAAAAAATCGCACATCTTTTAAAAATATTGCGCGCGCGATGACTCATATATTAATATAATGTGTTAATTTTGCACATTGGAAACGTCAAAATACTCGTTGTGCAAGTTTCCGCTTTGCTTAAATCGCAAAAAACAAATCAAAATATAAACTTTATGAAAAACTTTTTACTTAAAGCATGGCTCATGCTCATCTGCCTCCTTGCAGGAGTGGGGACGTCGTGGGCGGACACTGTAAAGTCTACATTTACAAGCAATAAATGGGCTGTAGGTGAGGGCGAACCCGAATGGGTTAAGACAGGCGCAAATGCCACTTCTTTCGAGAGCGCTTCTCCTTCAAGAGGTGTTCAGACAACTCTGACAAACATTAAGAGCAGCGGCTTGTCGCTGACAAACTCTACGATTAAAGAGTTAGGCACCATCAAGTCTGTTACCCTTGTCGTTTCTGCAAACGGCGCGGGCGGCAGCGTTTCCGGCGTAAAGGTTGGCGACACTGACTTTATGAATGGTGATAGCAAAACCTATTCTGTTGGAAATTCAGCAGGCCAAACAGTTACGTTTGCCAATGCTAATGGAGCAACAGGCGATATTGTGATTACTTTTACATCGACGGCCACATCAAAATCTTTGTATGTTAAGTCTATCGAAGTAACCTACGAAGGTGAAGGTGGTGGATCAAATCCTGATCCCACAACCTACACCGTTACTGTAGCTAACAACATCACGGGCGGTACAGTAAGTGCCACTCCCACCAAGGCCGCGGCCAATGCTACTGTTACCCTCACCGCAACACCCGCTGAAGGTTATGAGTTCGGCGCTTGGGACGTAAAGGACGCAAGCAGTAACATCATAACCGTTACCGACAACAAGTTCACCATGCCCGCCGCTAATGTAAACGTTAGCGCAACGTTTAACGAGAAGACGCCAGAAGTCGTCGTGCGTCCCGACAACGAAATCTTCTACGAGTCTTTCGATACAAACGATGGCACGGGCGGTAATGATGGTAGCTGGAGTGGAAATATTGCTTCAAACACAATAAAGCAGGACAACGACGGCTGGGTATATGCAAATGGCTCTGGTGCTGACGCTTGTGCCAAGTTCGGTACTGGCTCGTCTTTGGGTACTGCTACAACTCCCGCTATGGGGCAGGCATGCGACGCAACCCTTACTTTTAAGGCTGCAGCTTGGAATGGTTCTTCCGAAAAAACCACTCTCAAACTCTCCGTCATTGGCGGCGGAACCATCAGCCCCGCAACTGTAACCATGACTAAGGGCGCATGGAGTACCTTCACCGCTACCCTCACCGGCCTCACCGCAGACTCAAAGGTAAAGTTTGAAGGTAATTCTGCTTCCAACAGTCGCTTCTTCCTCGACGAAGTTTCTGTTGTAAAGACAGGCAACGCTACTCCGGTAAAGACCGTTACCTCTATCGCCGTAAAGACTGCCCCCACCAAGGTTGCATACACCGAAGGCGACAAGTTTGCCCCCGCCGGCCTCGTTATTACCGCAACTTACAACATGGGCGATCCCGAAGACGTTGCTTATGCTGGCAATGAATCCAAGTTCTCCTTTGAGCCCTCTCTCACTACTGCTCTGACCACAGAAAATACTTCTGTAACCATCACCTACGAAGGCAAGACTACTACGCAGGCTATCAGCGTAGAGGCCTTCTCTATCGCCAACACGCAACAGACGGCTTACACCGTTGCAGAGGCCATTGCTCTCATCGACGCTGACAAGGGACTCAGCACCCCCGTTTACGTAAAGGGTAAGGTGAGCGAGATTGTAACAGAATTTAACGAGCAGTACGGCAACATTACCTTCAATATCTCAGAAGACGGCACGACCAGCGGCCAGCAGTTCCAGTTCTACCGCAACTTTAAGGGAGCGGATAAGACAAAGTGGACGGCCGAGGACGTACTGCCTAGTGTGGGAGACGACGTTATTGGCTACGGCACCCTCAAAAAGTACGTCAAGGATACCCAAGTGACTTACGAGTTTAACGAAGGCAACTACATCGTTGACCTCAACTCTACTAGCCTCAAGCCCATCGCTGGCTTTATCCAAACGCGTCAGGCAACCGTCAATGCTAACGAACTAATCAACATTCGCGACTACATCCGCATTCCTGAGGATGCTGGTTACAACGACTATTCCATAACCACTTCTATCGGTGGACTTACACAGAAGGATGGCGAATTCGTTTGTATTTATTCGAATGTCACCTTCCTCAAGGCCGGCACATACACTGTTGACGTTAAGGCCCCCGAGGTCAAAGGCCTCTATGCAGAGTCTACAGGTTCTATCGAGTTCACCGTCGAGATGGATGACCTCATAGAGTCGATCACCATTGAGGGTACTCCCACCAAGATCACCTACTACACTGGTGAAAGCTTCGATTTGGCTGGCTTGAAAGTTATGGCGAACTACCTCGGAAGTGGAAGCGTAGACGTGACGAAGGAGGCTGAGTTCACTTTTGACCCTGTGACCTTCACCGAAATTGGTAACAAAATTACCGTTCAGGTTTTGGCTGCTTATGACGATGAGACATCCGAGGTTTATACCTATGACGTCAGCGTAGAAAAGAATCCTTACGTCATTGCCGATGGCTTCACCGAAACAAGCGGCAACATCGACGAGAACGTCAGCTACGAAGCATTCAAGGGTAATGATACCTCAGATCCTGCAATTCCTACAAACACCAACTATATCCGCCTCTATCAGAATGGTGGCTACATCACCATCAGCGGCGCAAAGGGTGTAACGATTTCTGAGGTTATTCTCACTACCGGCAGCACCTACGCTTCTACCACCATCGGCACCGCAATCGACGATGCAGATGCTCCCACTTCGGGCACCGTAGTTGCCAAGAACAGCGACTACACGGTTGGCGACCTCAACTGCAACAGCATCAGCTTCTACTGTCTCGGCGCCGACAAGAACACACGTCTCGACATTGCCGCCATTAAGGTGAAGTACACGAAGGTTGACATTAACCTTGCCAGCATCTCCGTTGCTGGCGAAGGCATCGGCAAAGAATTCCTTCAGAACTCTACCTTCAACCACGAAGGCATCACCGTAACGGCTCGCTACACCGACCAGTCTTCAGAGGACGTCACCGCAAAGGCTGAGTTCACGGAGCCCGATATGACGAACGTTGGTGAGAAGACTGTTGAGGTCAGCTACACCGAAGGTGGCGTGACGAAGACCACCAGCTATACCATCAACGTTGTTGCTGAAAGCATCACCGAACTCCACATCGCAACATTGCCCGCGAAGACCGTCTTCAAGCTTGGCGAAAGCTTCAGCTGCGAGGGCCTTAGCGTAACTGCCGACTACAATTCTGGTCGCAAGGGCGTAGAGCTCGAGGCAGCCGATTACGAGGTCGTTGCCCCCGACGTCACAACTCCTGGCAAAAAGGAAGTCACCGTAAGTCTCATAGGCAATGAGCAAGTTTCAACAAGCTACAATGTAACTGTTCTCCCCACCAACACCATCTTCTTCAAGTCCTTCGACACGAACGACGGCACCGGCGGTAACGACGACAAGTGGAGCGGCTCGATTGCCAGCAATACCTTCAAGAGCGACAATGCTTGGACCGTCACTGCCGCAGGTGGTGCAGATCAGTGTGCAAAGTTCGGCGCAGGCAGCACTGCTGGCTCAGCCGTTACTCCCGCCCTCGGTCACGTTGGCGCCGTCACTGTTAGCTTCAAGGCTGCAGCATGGAATGGCAACAGCGAAGCGACCACCATCATTGTTTCCATTGACGGCAACACCGCATCTGAAAAAGAAATTACACTGACAAAGGGCGAATGGACCGACTACATTGTAACATTCACTGGCCTCACCGCAGAATCAAAGGTTAAGTTCGCTGCTGCCCAGTCTTCCAACAACCGTTTCTTCCTTGATGAAGTGCTCATCACAGAAGCAACAGAGACTTCCGTCGGTGCATTGACCAACTACATCGAAGCCCTTAAGAATGGTGAAGATGGTTACACGCTCGATGGTTTGCAGAAGGTTGTCAATGACATCCTCCAAATTGAGGAATAACACCATATTTAGGACAGTTTGCTACAGTTTGACATTGTCCTGTTAGCATGATACAACAAGGGACGCTCCGTTTGTTCGGGGCGTCCCTTGCTGTGCTCTTATGGTTTCGTAGGAACTCTCCTGCGAATCTGTCAATGGAATAGATTACTTCTGCGGGGTCTTGCTGAAGATCTTGTGGAAGCGTTCGGGAGAGAATTTGTAGGAGCGGTCGTAGAAGTATACGCCATTCTGTTCCTGCTCAACGTCGGTGAGCTGCGTGTAGCAGTAGCCCCAGATGTAGTCGGAGAGGGAGAGGACAGCATCAATCTGGCCTTCGAGGCGGGCGAAGAATTCTTCCTCCGTCTTGGGAGGTTCGCCGTAGCCCCACGATTCCGTCTGCACGTTGTCTTTCTTCGCTGCCTTCACCCACTTGATGCCGCCGACCTCATCGAGGATGTAAGGCATCGAGAAGTCGTAGACGGGGTAGCGGAAGTTGTCCTGCGCAATGGGCGATGAGAAACCCGTGTTCTTGTCGCCGGGATGCCCCTTGGCGGTTGAGGTCTGGAACATGCGGCCGTCATTGTAGAGTATTTCGCGCAGCTTGGCGGGATCCTGCTCATAATGGTGCGCCGTCCAAAGGTCGGTCTTCACGTGTGTGCCGCCACTGGCGTCGTTGAAGGGGCGCGTGGGATCGAGGGCTTTCGTCAGGTCGTAGAGGTCGGCCACAAAGCGAGGATACTCATAGCCGTCGGGCCACCATTCCTCGTTGAGCGGCGTCCAGGTGACGATGCTTGGGTGGTTGCGGAACTGTGTAACGAGTTCGCGCCATTCGCTCAGGAAGTTGCGAGTGGCCACGGGATTGTTGCAAGCCATGCCCCAGCTCGGAGCTTCCGACCATGTGAGGTAACCCATCTTGTCGGCCCAGTAGTAGAAACGGTCTTCGAAGACCTTCTGATGCAGACGCGCACCGTTGAAGCCGGCGGCCATAGAGAGTTCGATGTCGCGGCGAAGTGCCTCGTCGGAGGGAGCCGTCCATATGCCGTCGGGGTAGAAACCCTGGTCGAGCACAAGGCGCTGGTAGTACGGTTCATTGTTCAGGAATACACGGTTGCCCTCAATGTGCACCTTGCGCATGCCGACGTAGGAGTGCACCTCGTCGACCACTTTACCTTCCGCGTTGCGGAGCTCGTAGGTAAGATCGTAGAGGAAAGGATTCTCGGGCGACCACAACTTCATGTTTTTCACGGGAAGCACGACTGTCGTTGCATTGGTAGCGGGTACGGTAGTCTGGGCAATGCGTTTTGCGCCGTCAAAGAGGCTGACGGTGAGAGTGCCACCCTTTTCGGTGTAGTACTGCGGATGTACGATAATCTGGCGCTGGTCAATGTCGGGCAGCACCTGCACGTCCTTCAGTCCCTCCTGGGCAACGGCCTCCATCCACACCGTCTGCCAGATGCCCGTGGTGCGGGTGTAGAGGCAGTCGTACGAACCGTGGCGAAGACTCTGCTTGCCGGCGCTCTGCATCATAGAGCGCACATCGCTTGTGGCGCGCACGGTGAGATGGTGCGTCTGGCCCGCCTTGACGAGCTGCGTGATGTCGACCTCGAAGGCGCTGCTGCCGCCGTAGTGGCGCTGTGCAAGCTGGCCATCGATGTAGATTTCGGAGGTGTAGTAAACGCCGCCGAAGTGAAGCAGGATGCGTTGGCCGTCCCATGCTGCAGGGATGTCGAGCGTGCGGTGATACCACTCACAGTTGATGAAGTCCTTGTAGCCGACGCCAGAGAGTTGGCTCTCGGGGCAGAAGGGCACCGTGATCTGCTTCGGCAGCGATGTGGCGTGCATAAGGTCGCGCTCAATGCCCGAAGCGGAGAAATCGAAGTCGAAGTCCCACGTTCCGTTGAGGTTTACCCATGCCGCACGTTCAAACTGCGGACGGGGATATTCGGGACGGGGAGTGTCTGCTGCCGAAGCCGCCAGAGTGGCAAATGCGAGGCAGAGAAGGGATAGAAGTTTTTTCATATATGATGGGGAATTGAGCTTGCGGATGGCAGCTTGGCTATTTCTTCACGCTGAACTTGTAGATGCAGTGAGAGTGGTAGGTCTCGCCGGGAGCGAGGAAGGCGCTAGGCCACTGCGGCTTGTTGGGCGAGTCGGGGTAGTGCTGCGTCTCAAGGCAGATGGCAGCGTGCTTCTTGTAGACCTTGCCGTTCTTGCCTGTGACGGTGCCGTCGAGGAAGTTGCCGGAGTAGACCTGAATGCCGGGCTCGTCGGTGTAGACCTCCACGCAGATGCCTGTGACGGGGCTCATGAGTGAGGCGGCAACAATGCTGTCGTTTCCTTTGCCGTCGGCGTAGGTGTTGAGGCACCAGTTGTGGTCGTAGCCGTTGGCGTTCTTGATGGACACAAGGTCAAAGTTGTTCACGCAATCGCCCACGGGGTGTGCGGTGAGGAAGTCCATCGGGGTGTCCTTGACGGGAGCAATCTCGCCCGTCGTCATGAAGGTTGAATCGGAGGGCGTGTAGTTGTCGGCGTTGATGTAGAGGACGTGGTTCTCGATGTTCTGCGTGGGGTCGCCGTTGAGGTTGAAGTAGGCGTGGTTGGTCATGTTGATGACCGTCTTCTTGTCCGTCGTGGCGCTGTAGGTAATGTCGATGGCGTTGTCGGCCGTGAGCTTATACACTACGGTAGCCTCGACGTTGCCGGGGAAGTTGTTGTCGCCGTCGGGGGAGTGCATGACGAGGGTAAGGGTGGAATCGGTATTCTCCTTCACTTCGTACACTTGGTACTGCCAACCCGTAGGACCGCCGTGGAGACAGTGGCCCACGTTGTTCTGCGGCAACTGGATGGTGTCGCCGTCAATGACGAGTTTGCCGTCCTTGATGCGGTTGGCATAGCGGCCGATGGCAGCACCAAAGTCAGAGGGGGAATTCTCATAGTCGGCATACTGAGCGGCATTGTCGTAACCGAGCACTACATCCTGCATCTTGCCGTCCTTGTCGGGCACCATGATGCTGACGATGCGTCCGCCGACGTTGGTGATGCACACCTCCATGCCTGCGGCGTTTGTGAGTGTGTATAGCTTGACGGGCTTTTCGTTGATGGTGGTCTCAAACTTTGCAGGATTGAGCCCCGAGAGCGTTTGCGCAGGCTCGTTGGTGCAAGCCGTAAGGGTGGCAAGAGTGAGCGCAGAGGCCAGTAATAGGATGTTTTTCATTACGTTAGTTTTTATGATGATTCGTCTGAAAGTTATTTCTTGAACGGCTTGCGGAAGGTGCATCCCTCGCGCCAACGGGAGCAGCCGTAGTTGGCATTGCCCTTGATGACTTTGCCTTGGCCGCAGAGGGGGCAGACGCTGCCCTCGCGAATAATCTTGCGTTTGGGTTTGGGAGCGTCGGCAGCTCGCTCCCCTCCTCCGGAGGGGCTGGGGGAGGTCCTCCCTCCTTCGGAGGGGCTGGG
>JAUNIC010000282.1 GCA_030523615.1 Bacteroidales bacterium | reverse complement strand
TAATTCTTAATCCAACTTTATGACATTCCAACAACTCGGCCTCAGCGCCGAAATCCTTACCGCCATCACCGAGATCGGCTACGAAAGCCCTATGCCCATCCAGGAGGCGGTCATCCCTCACCTTTTAGGCATCACCCCCACTACAGCCGAAGCCGAAGAAGGCTCAGCTACCCCCGACGAAGCCACCGTTCCCGTAGCGTCAGCTGCGGGCCGCCCCGCCGGCGACCTCATTGCCCTTGCCCAGACCGGCACGGGCAAAACTGCTGCTTACGGACTGCCTGTCCTTCAGCGCCTGAACCCTGAAGACCGCACCACGCAAGCCATCATCCTCTCCCCTACCCGCGAACTTTGCCTGCAGATCTGCGATGACCTCAAAGACTACAGCCGATATATAGAAGGCCTCCACATCGTTGCCGTCTACGGCGGCGCAAGCATCGAAGGCCAAATCCGCGCCCTCAAGAAGGGAGCGCAAATCATCGTTGCCACTCCCGGACGCCTCATCGACCTGATGAACCGCGGCGTGGCGCGTCTCGACGCCGTACGCGACGTTGTCCTCGACGAGGCCGACGAAATGCTCAACATGGGCTTCTCAGAGAGCATCGACGCCATCCTCGCCGGAGTGCCCAAACTCTCCTCCCTAAACGGGGGAGGTCGGGAGGGGGCTATCCTCCTCTTCTCCGCAACTATGGGCCCCGACATCGAACGCATCGCGAAGTCCTACCTCCGTAATTACAAGGAGATCGTCGTCGGCTCGCGCAACGAAGGCGCCGAAAACGTCAACCACGTCTATTACCTCGTCAAGGCGCAGGACAAGTACCCTGCCCTCAAGCGTCTCGTCGACTACTTCCCCCGCATCTACGCCATCATCTTCTGCCGCACCCGCATCGAGACGCAGGAGATTGCCGACCAACTCATCAAGGACGGCTACAACGCCGAGGCGCTCCACGGCGACCTCTCGCAGGCCCAGCGCGACCTCACCATGCAGAAGTTCCGCCAGCACCGCACGCAGCTCCTCGTGGCTACCGACGTGGCCGCCCGCGGCCTTGACGTCGACGACCTCACGCACGTCATCAACTACGGTCTGCCCGACGACATCGAGAACTACATCCACCGCTCTGGCCGCACGGGCCGCGCCGGAAAGCGAGGCACCTCCATATCTATTATACACGTGCGCGAGAAGCAGAAGGTGCGTCTGCTCGAAAAGACAATCTTTGCCGGCGAGAATGCAGGCAAGCACTTCGAAAGCGGCACGCTGCCCGAGCCCAACGAGATTTGTACGAAGCAGCTCTACCACGTCATCGACCAGCTTGAGCACGTCGAGGTCGACGAAGACCAGATTGCCGCCTTCCTCCCCGAGGTGTACCACAAGCTCGAATGGCTCAGCCGCGAGGACCTCATCAAGCGCCTCGTCACCGCAGAATTCGGCCGTTTCGTGAAGTACTACGCCGACGCTCCCGAGATTGTGCAGCCCAAGGACACCCCAAGCAAGCAGGGTGAGAAGGAACGCAGCTCCCTCTCCAATCGGAGAGGGCGGGGGGAGAGGCCTCGCGGCGAAGACGGCAGCGTGCTGGCAGAAGAGGGCTACAAGCGCCTCTTCCTCAACCTCGGCAAGCGCGACAACTTCTTCGCTCGTGAGATTATCAACCTCGTCAACCGCTATGTAAAAGGTAAAGTCGAGATTGGCCGCATTGACCTGCTCCCCTCTATCAGTTTCTTCGAAGTTCCCGAAGAACAGGCGGAGTACGTCATTCAACAGATGGCGAAGGCCAAGGCCGGCGAGCGCCGCGTCGTGGTGGATTGGGCCGACAGGACCAGCACCGACGTGCCCCACGGCAAGCCTCGCCGCGAGAAGAAAGAAAACCATAACAGGGAAGAGGCAGGCGTAAAGCGCGATGTCCGCGGACGTCGCGAATCGCCCTATCGCGAGGACGACGAAGCTCCCCGCCGCGGACGCAACAAGGGCGGACGTACCTTTACCCGCCGCGACAGAGAGCAGGAAGACAAGTTCTACGCCCGCCTGGCTCCCAAACAGAAAGAACCCCGCAAAAAGAAGGAAAAGAAATACTCGAAAGACGACTGGAAAC
>JAUNIC010000090.1 GCA_030523615.1 Bacteroidales bacterium | reverse complement strand
CGTGAGGCTGCTCGCCGGGATAGGTCAGGGCGGCAAGGTAAAGCGGTTCGTTCTCGAGGAAGAACATACAGCGGAAAGTGCCGCCAGGACGCAACTTGCTGTTCTCGACGCTGACGATACGGAACTGCTGATCACCCTCGTAGCGCACCACGATGCGGCGGTCGGGGTTCCAACGCAGTTCAATGAGCGCGCCCTCGTCGAGGTCGGCAGCCAGCAGACGCCGACGGTTGAGGCTGCCACTTTGTATGCTGCTGCCGTTGTCGACGGCGTAGCAGAAGGTGGTCCAATCGCTGTAACCCATATAGCGGGCAATGATATCTAACGATGCCGGCCGCAGATGCGACTGCTCCTGGTAGCCCCAGAAGCGGCGCAGCGTGGTGGGACTGATGTATTCACGGGTCTGCTGCATGATGCTGGCGCTCAAACGGTCAAAATCTTTGAGGACACCGATGCTGGTGCCCGTCATCTTCTCGATGTTCGTCTTCGCCAGGCTAATATACTTCTCTTTTTCCATGTTGTAGTGTTTTCCACCTACAAATTTACAACAAATCTTCCACATTCGCCACTCTTTTCTTGCTTTTTTTGTCTTTTTCTTGAGAAATTCAGACAAAAAGTACATTTTTAGTACAATAACATACAGAACCACGCGAATAAAAGATTAAATTTGCAGATGCTTTGGCGCATGCGGCGCCAAACAGAAGAACACTCCTCTGGCAGCAGACGGAGTACGTCCTCGGCGGCGGCTCCTCCCACTACATGTTCCTCGTCCTCGCCGCTCAGCACTTCCTGGAGCAGAAGTAGCGAAAACTGGTTCTTCTGGAATTTGTGAGCCTCTTTTTTTCAACTTTCTGCCGAAAAATTTGGTAGTGTCAAGATATATTTATACATTTGCGGTTCAATTCGTTGCGTATTCTCCACACGATGCGAAACACTCATCCTCTAAACAACATTCACACTATGAAGAACCTCTTTACCAAGATCAACTTTGCTATCTTTGCCCTCGCCGCAACTCTCCTGACCGCGTGCAGCCGTGATGCACAAACCGGCGTCCTGGCCCCGCTGGCTGACGTGTATATTGAGATGACCCACAACTTCGCAACGCTCGCTGAGACCTACAAGACGACGGAAGCCACCACAGACCCCGCAGAGCGCGAACGTTTGGCCGACGAGATACGCGATAAGAACCGACAATATGAAGCCGACCGTCAAGCCCTCATCGAGAAGGCCAACGCCATCGGCGAAAAACTCGCAGGCACTCCCTTCGAAGTGGTGGCCGACCCTGCTACGGGCATCGAGGTGAGCGACGGCGTCATAGCCGAAGTATCAGGCCGCGGATTCAGCAACGTCATCATCAAAGCCAAGACGGCGCAGCCTCTGCCCGCCTCTGCCCGCTGTCTGCTCATCGACAACGCTGGTGAGGTCATCGGCGACCATGCCGTACTGGCCATTGGTGAAGGGCTCTCCGTCACCCTGCACCTTACCTCCGTGTCGAGTGCTAACAAGATTGACCGTAACATTGCCTACCTCGAGTCCATCAGCCGTTTGGCCAAGATTCAGATCGTAGTCGACCAGCCCGCCAATGAGGCTGCCGAAGCCGACGAGACAGAAGCCGACGAGGCGGAACCCACCGTTGAAGATGGTGGCGAACAAGCAGCAGCAGATGGATTTGTGGCCAATGGCATCGAGGTGAAGGTAGGTGCTCCGATGGTCGAAACGCTGCGCAAACTGGGCAAACTCACGTTTGACTTCAACGCCGACTACGGCGTCACCTGCAACGTGGGCAACCGCACCATCGTCATCGACACCGACGACCTCAACGAGCGCGGCACCGAAGTCATCAATGCCATCACCTCCGACATGGAGAATGGCATCAACTTCAGCATCGATTACATCAAGCCTTCAGCCACCATCAAGGAAATCCTGTAACACAGATGCCCCCTATGGGGAATGATGGAATGATAGAATGATAGAATGCCCCTGCGGACACGCGTTCCGAGGACACGCATTCTATCGTTTTTTTGTTTTTTTAAACTTTCTGCCGAAAAAATTTGGTAGTGTCAAGATATATTTATACATTTGCGGTTCAATTCGTTTGCGTGTTCACCACACACCGCGAAACACACATCCGCAAGACAACATTCACACTATGAAAAGATTACAAAAATCCATAGCCATCGCTGCCTTTGCCATGGCTTTGTGCAACCACCACGGCGTTTGCACAAAGCGTTGCCGTCAACCGGACCAACTTCCCCGACGAGAACCTCTACAATTACCTCCTCGAATTCGACGAGGACGGTAACGGCGTGCTCGAAGGTTGGGAATACGAAAGTACCTACTTCTACGGTTTTAACTGCGCGGACGTAGTCAACTTCAAGGGTCTCGAGCTCTTCCCCATCACGCGCCTTAACATCTATTACAATTGGATAGAGGAAAATCCACTTGCCTCCGTGGTAAAGACGATAGACCTCAGCATGCTCCCCGACTTGGAGGGGCTCTTCATCAATGATGTTCTCGGCCTTGAGACCCTCGACATTTCGCGTAACACAAAGCTCACAAGTCTACGCTTACAGTATTGCCCTGCGCTGAAGGACATCAAGTGGGCCAGCTCGCTCGAGAGCTTGGACATTCAGGACTTGCAGAGCCTCTCGTCAATCAACGGCAGCGAGATGCCTAATCTTCGCACCTTGGAAAGTGGTAGCCACGCCCACGTGTCCTCGGTTAACACATTCAACTTCACGGGGCACCAGAACATCGAGAGCATCTACATCCACGGCAACGAAGATTTCACCCACAACCTCAACACCTTCCACGTGGAGAACTGCCTCAGCCTGACTTACCTTGAGGTGAATTACAGCACCGTGCAGGACTTCACAATGAAGAATCTGCCAGGGTTCGAGTATTTCTCCATCAAGAACACCACGGCAGAGAACGTCAATATCCAGGAGTGTCCTGAACTCAAGCGTGTGCAGTGCGAAGAGAATGAGCTCGGCACCCTGCAGCTCAGCAATAACCCTAAACTCTGGGATGTAGACTGCCACGACAACAAGCTCAAGACCCTCATCGCCGACAACTGCCCTAAGATCGAGAGCATTTGGGCATGGGACAACCAGCTCATGTGGCTCGACATGAAGGACGTGGTCATAAACCCATATCACGTCAGTGATGACGGCGAAGGTAACTCGGACTTCATGCTCGACAACCAGAATCCCCACGTCGTGGCTTACAAGATCTCCCCCACCGAAGTCGGCCTGCGCGTTCATCCTCGCCTCGACGTCAGCCGCGTGCTCAACCTCAAGGCAAAGGGCATGGCAATGGAGCCCAAGGAAATCTTCGTCGACGGCATCCGCTACTTCGTCATCTACAACAACGGCCCGCAGGTGCAGACCCTCGTCGGTGCCAGCGGCCACTTCTATCAGTACGACACCAAGTGGCCCTACCCCTACGTCTATGGCAACAGCGCCGACAACCTCCTGCCCGTGACCTACCACGTCGACAGCTGGACCAAGCATCCCGCCTCGCTCCGCGTCGATCCCTCCGTCGTCAAGGGTGTCTACGGCCAGCCCGCACCCACTGCGCCGACCGTGACACGCTCACAGGACTACGACGGCAAGATCAGCTTCCGTTCCAGCAACGAGAAGGTCGTCAAGGTTGACGCTGAGACCGGCGTCCTCACTGTGATGGGAGCAGGCACCGCCTATATCAGCATCAGCGGTGTCGAGACCGACTACCGCCTCGCCCCCACCACCATCAGCTACACCGTCATCATCGACAAGTCGCCCTCCCCCACCCTCACCTTCGAACAGTCGAGCGTCAAAGCCTACGTCGGACAGACCGTCCCCGCCAACCCCGTCACCGTCAGCGGACTCTTTGAGGGCACCGTCACCTACACATCTTCCGACACGGAGAAGGCCGAAGTCAAGGCCGACGGCAGCGTCGTCTGCAAGCAGGAAGGCGAAGTGACCATCACCGCCATCGGTGCCGAGACCAGCAACGTCTACGAAGCCATCAGCGCCACCTACACCCTCACCATCGCCGAAGCCCCCGAAGGCATCAAGACCGTCACCACCACCGCCGACGCCCAGAAGTTCGGCCTGAGCGGCCATCGCGCCACCAGCACCGACCCCATCATCATCAGCAATGGCAAAAAGGTGGTCAGATAACCGCCGCAGAATAGTCCATCACGGCAATTTGCAATCTCAACATAGTCTTTTTGCCCCCATTTTGCACTTTTTTAAGCAAAAACGCAGGGAACATTTGGTCAAGTCCGAAACTCGCCGTAACTTTGCACTCGCAAACAAGAAACAACGACACTTGTTCAGCACGATGGTGCCATAGCTCAGTTGGTAGAGCAAAGGACTGAAAATCCTTGTGTCCCCGGTTCGATTCCTGGTGGCACCACAGCAAAATCCTTGTAGACTTCAAGTTTACAAGGATTTTTCATTTTTACAACCCTCTACCCTATCGGCAACGTTAGGGCTATGGATTTCGCATGATTACATTTCAAACTTCACACGGGCCGTCACCATTTGCTTGACAGCGCAGCACCTGACGGAGCCCGAAGAGCGCCTCATCTTTAATATTACGCGCGAGAGCGGGATGGGCATCGCGGAGGGCGTCGTAGGCCTCGAGCAGTGAGAATGCCACATCGGCCGTCTGGAGGGTCTGCTGCGAGAGGTCGCCGGCATCGTGCCAGCCGCCAGCATAGGGATAGCTCTGGCCGTTGTGATCGGCGTAGACGTCGGTGTGGCAGTGGCCGTGGATGCCTTCGACAGCATCGCCACAACGCTGGCAGTGGATGAAGTTGAGGACTTTCTCGGCAGAGGGAAGGAGGACGTCGTCGCCAAGAGCGAAGGGCGCAGAGTCGTGACCGTCGTAGTGGAGCACGTAGCGACCTGGCGTGGCAAAAGTGCTGAAGTCGAGCACAGCATAGTGGCCGATGGTTGTCTTGGCGTCGCGGACTTTGCCACGGAAGACTACTGCACCTGTAGCGGCATCGGTGAGAGTGAAGGCATTGGACGCCTTCGGACGATAGGCGCCGATGGCGGTCTTGGTGCCGTTGGTCGTGTAGCCCGAGAAGGGGATGACGATGGCGTCGGCAGCGGGGAGCCAGCCTTGTGTCTTTTCGGGATGGGTGACGTACTGCAGTTGGAGATTGGTGATGCTGTACGTGACGCTGTCGCGGCGGGAGATGTTGCGGCCTTTGATGTCGGTGTAGAAGCGGAGAGAGTGCAGGTCCGTCAGACGGAGTTCGGCGAAGTCGTAGTCGACGTGGCGAGTCTCGCCGGCGGGAACGTTGACGAGGTGGGCGCCAAGGCCGGTGTGGCCCTCGCCGTTGAGGACGACGTTGACGTTGGCGATGCCTGCATCGAGGTCGTTGCTGACGTCGAAGGAGAGGCGGACGCCGGTGTTGTCCATCGAGGCGGCACGTTGTAAAAACTCAGCAGGGGTGGGACTGAGGCCGCTGAGATCCATGCTTGCGGAGCAGGTGCCGTAGAGGGCGTAGTCAGGATCGTTCGCAGGGCCTTTGGCACGCTGGCCCGTGTGGAGCGGCACGGTGTAGGTAAGACTGCCGAGAGAGATGGCGTCGAAGGTTGACTTTTCTGCAAGAGCAGCTTCGAGGGAGCGGCTGGTGTCGAGTGCCATGGGGCGGAAGCAGCGGGAGCGGTTGAGGGCTTCGAGGTAGTAGTAGTCGGCGTAGCTGATGGAGGTGTCGATCTCATCGCCGCCGGGATGATTGCCCGTAGAGTGCTGGAGAAGGAAGCCGTGCTGGGTGCCGGGGGCGCTTTGGTAGTGCTCGGTGAGTGACTGGAGGATGCGGTCGGCGAGTTGGCGGAAATAGGTGGCGTCGGCGGCTTCGGAATAGTCGGCGAGTTCGTATAGCCCGGACGCAAAGATGGCGGCTGCCGAGGCGTCGCGGGGAACGGAGGGAGAGCCTTCGGGAAAAGCCGAAGGCACGGTGGCAGTCGAAGGCCCAGTGGTGGCGGAAGGCACAGTGTCTGTCGAAGGCATGGTGGCTGTCGAAGGCATGGTGGCGGAGCCTTCTTCGAGGCGCGGGTCTTTCATATCCCAATAGGGGATGAGGTCGGCGGGAAGATGAGGGAGAGTGAAGAAGGCGCGGACAATCTGCTGTGCCTGATAGAGGTAGGCAAGGTTGTGGGTGTAGCGATAGCACATGGTGAAGCCGTAGAGACCCCAAGCCTGGCCGCGGCTCCAGACGGACTCATCGTGATGACCCTGGAAGGTCATGCGACGCGTGGGCTGTCCGGTTTCGGGATTGTAGTCGACGACGTGGTAGGAGGTGTTGTCGTCGCGGAAGTGGTAGGCAAGGGTGCGGTCGGCGTGGCTGACGGCGATGCGCTGGAAGGTGCTGTCGCCAGAGATGCGGGTGGCCTCGAAGAGGAGTTCGAGGTTCATCATGTTGTCGATGATGACGGGGAAACGCCAGCGGTCGCCGCCCCAACTCCAGCTGCGAATGCAGCCGACGGTGGGGTCGAAGCGTGTGGTGAGGGTGCGGGCCGACTGGAGGAGAATGTCGCGGTAACGGTTGTCGCCGGTGAGCTCGTAGGCTTTGCCGAAGGAGCAGCCCATCATAAAGCCGATATCGTGACTGCCGTTGTGGTGCTGCACGTTCTCGAGCATCCAGGTGTTGCGCTCTGCCTGCTGACGCCAATAGGAGTCCAGGCTATAGCGATACATCTGCCACAGCATGCCGGGGAAGAAGCCGGAACACCAATCGTTCTCGCCGACCATGCGAAGAGAGCCGTCGGCATTGACGCTGCGGGGCATGATCCTCCCGCTGCCAGCATTGGCGATACGAGCGGAATCGGAACGCGCAGCAAGGACACGCAACTGGGCATCGGCGCGTTGGAAGACGGCATTGATGTCGACGGGCTGCGCCCATGCCGTAAGCACGGACGTCAGCAGGAGGAGCAGTAATGTTGTGCGTTTCATGACGATGCTGATTTGCACGTATGGTAAACTTTACTTCTTAAACGGATCGCCTTTGGGATCGCGGCTCACCACCCAACGGAAGGCGTTGACGAAGAGGAGGTTCTGCGTAGCGTCGATGAAACCTTCGTCGCCGTGGCCCATGTTGAGATAGATCATGCGGAACTTCTTGTTGGTCCACACGAGGGGGAAGTCGCCGAAGTTGACGACGTCCTTGATGCCGAGGGGATAGTTCTTGGGCGAAAGACTGAGGAGCACCTCGACGTCGGGATTGAGACGCGGGCTGGGATTCCACTGGTAGAACTCGCTGGCGGGAGCGACAAACTCACGGACGAGCGAGCGGGTGACGGGATGTTCCTGGGTGTCGCACTCGACGAGGACGGGCTGGGGCGGCCAGTTGTTGCAGTAAAAGGGGCCGCAGCCGAGGAACTCGTTGTACCAGGGCCACTGGGTGTTGCGGTCATTGTAGGCGGCGGCGTGGAAACCAACCCATCCACCACCCTGTTCCATGTACTCCTGGAAAGCCTTGCGTTCATTGCGGCCGGGGGAGAAGTTGAGCCACACGACAACGTCGTACTGCTTGAGGCTGTCGACAGTCATGCCCTGCATAGAGGTTACGACGCGGTAGGTGTAGCCGTCGCCGTAGGAGAGTTTGTGGAAGAACTCGAGAGCCTGCTTGTCGAAGTCAACATGCGCACTCTCGGCATAGGGATCGTAGCAGAAGAGGGCGTTGAAACGGGGCGCCGAGGCGTAGTTGGCGGGATAGCCTTGGGCAAAAAGATATGAGAAAACGAAAAAATGGAAGAATGAAAAGAATGACTAACTGGAAAAAGAAAGAATGACAGAATGCCCCCTTCGGACATTGTGTCCGAGGACTCGCATTCTATCATTCTATCATCTTATCATTTTATTATTTCACAGAAATTGTGACCTTCTGCACATTGGCAGAGTTAGGGCCAACCATGATGTCGAAGTCGCCGGGCTCGAAGACGAGTTCTCCATTAATATTATAATAGGAGAGGGCACTCTGGTCGATGGGGAGAGAGACGGTCTTGCTCTGACCAGGCTCGAGATAGATGCGCTCAAAGCCCTTGAGTTCCTTGACGGGACGGGCGATGGAGGCGAAGACGTCGTGGATGTAGAGCTGCACGACTTCGTGGGCAGCGCGGCTGCCGGTGTTGGTCACGGTAACGGTGGCGGTGTAGTTGCGACCGTTACCCTCGACAGCGAGCTGGCCGTAGTCGAAGGTTGTGTAGGTCAGACCGTAGCCGAAGGGATAGAGGGCATCGTTGCGTACGTCGATGTAGTTGGAGGCGTACTTCTGATAGTGCTGTGCGCCTTCAGCCACGGGGCGGCCGGTGTTGAGGTGATTGTAGTAGAGCGGCTCCTGGCCGACGTGCTGGGGCATAGAGACTGTGAGACGGCCGCAGGGCGACTTCTCGCCGAAGAGGACGTCGCAGATGGCGTCGGGGGTCTCGCTACCGCCGAACCATACGTTCATGATGGCGGGAACGTGTTCGCTTTCCCAATTCATGACGGTGGGGCGTCCGGCGAAGTTGAGGAGCACGACAGGCTTGCCGGTGGCTACGAGAGCCTGGAGGAGTTCCATCTGTACATCGGGCAGATTGAGGTCGGCACGTGACGAAGACTCGCCGCTGTAGTCGGCGCACTCGCCCATGGCGCACACGATGACGTCGGCCTGCTGGGCAATGGCGAGGGCTTCGGCCTTGGCCTTGGCGTCGTCTACACGAGCGATGGTCTTGCCAAACTCTGCGGCAGCCTGTTGTTCGGCATCGCGGCAGATGTTGGAACCCTGGGCATAGAGCAGCTGGGCCTTACCCTTGAGCGCGGTCTCAAAGCCCTCCTTGAGAGTGCGATACTTGGTGGGATCCTGCGCTACGCACCAGGTGCCGGTGAGGTTGTCGCGGGTGTTGGCGAGAGGACCGATGAGAGCAATCTTGCCCTTCTTCTGGAGGGGCAGTACGCCGTCATTCTTGAGGAGCACGAAGGTCTCGGCAGCGATGTCGCGTGCCACCTGACGATTGGCGGCGCTGTACATCTCAGCCTTTTCGCGCTTGGCGTCGCAGTACTTGTAAGGATCCTGGAAGAGGCCGAGCTTGTACTTGGCTTCGAGCACGCGGCGGCAAGCGAGGTCGATGTCAGACACGCTGACGGTGCCTTCATTCACACTCTGCTCGAGGGTGGAGAGGAAGCCGTAGGCACACATATCCATATCGGTGCCGGCTGTGAGGGCAAGGGCAGAGTTGTGAGCCAGGTCGCCGAAGCCGTGCTGCTTCATTTCGGCGATGGAGGCGTAGTCGGTGGTGACGAAACCGTCGAAGCCCCACTGCTCGCGGAGCACGTCGGTGAGGAGCCAGCGGTTGGCGGTGGCGTGCTGGCCGTCGACGAGGTTGAATGATGACATAAAGGAACCTGCACCGGCTTCAGCAGCAGCCTTATAGGGCGGGAAGTACTGGTTGTACATGCGGAGGTGCGACATGTCGACGGTATTGTAGTCGCGGCCGGCCTCCACTGCGCCGTAGAGGGCGTAGTGCTTCACGCAGGCCATGATGTTGTCGGGCTGAGAGTAGTCACCCTGATAACCGCGCACCATAGCGGCGCCGATGAGGCCGCCGAGGTAGGGGTCCTCGCCATTGCCCTCGGAGATGCGGCCCCAGCGGGCGTCGAGACAGATGTCGACCATGGGGGAGTAGGTCCAGTTTATGCCGGCAGCGGATGCTTCCTTGGCAGCCACGTGGGCACTCTGCTCTACGGCGTCGAGGTCCCAGGAGCAAGAGAGGGCGAGGGGGATGGGGAAGATGGTTTCGTAGCCATGGATGACGTCCATGCCGACGATGAGGGGAATGCCGAGGCGGGTGTTCTCGACGGCGATACGCTGAAGGGCTTCGATCTTCTCGCGGCCCTTGATGTTGAAGATGCCGCCGAGGTCGCCGGCTGCAATCATGCCGCCCACCTGAGTGTCGAGGGCTGCGCCGGTGGTGATGTCGCCGGCGGGGAGGAGGTTGAGCTGGCCGATCTTCTCCTTGAGGGTCATTTTGACCATAAGCTGGCTGATGAAAGTGTCCATGTCGGACTGGGCAAAGGCGCCCATGCAAGCGCAGAGCATTGCGCTGGTGAGGAATGTCTTTTTCATGTATGTATATTGCTGTTTTTTAGTTTTCGGAGGGGATGTGTATTGGTGTTTTTGTGGGGGGCGGGGGAATGCGAGTGCAAATTTATGAAGTTTGTCTTGAATCTGCAAGTATTTGGGGCGCAAAAACGGTCGACGGCGCTACTTCGGCACGCTGTAGTGCTCGGGCTCTGTGATGACGGGGGCTGACTTGCCTGCGAGCGAGAACTTGTCGTCGAGGGTGATGGTCTGGCGCAGGCGGATGTCCTCGCTGCTGGCGCCGACGCGGAACTCGAAGTCGCCGGGTTCGACGACCCAGTGCATATCTTTGTCGAGGAGCTGCAGATCGGTGCGGTCAAGACGGAAGGTGACGACCTTCGACTCGCCGGCCTTGAGGCTGACGCGCTCGAAGCCGCGGAGCTGCGACTCGTAACTCACCATGGAGGTGACGAGGTCGGAGAAATAGAGTTGGACGATCTCGTCGCCATCGCGCTTGCCGGTGTTGGTGATGCGGGCGGTGACGGTAATGTCGTAGCCATCGACGTCGACGTTGAGGTCGGAGTAGCTGAAGTCGGTGTAGCTCAGGCCATAACCGAAGGGATAGAGGGCGCCGTTGACGCGGCTTGGACGCTTGTACCAGGCAGGACCGTTGTGTGAGCCTCGCTTGTAGGGGAAGTTAAATTCCACCTCACCGATGGTCTTGGGGAAAGTGATGGGAAGTTTGCCTGAGGGGTTGATGTCGCCGAAGAGAACCTTTGCCACAACGGCGCCGCCGCGGTAGCTGGGGAACCACGTCTCGACGATGGCGGGAACGTATTTGTTGGCCCAATTGATGGTGAGGGGCTGTCCGTTGGCGAGGACGAGGACGACGGGTTTGCCGGTAGCCACGAGACGCTCAAGGAGCAACTGCTGGCGACCGGGGAAGTCGAGCGACGTACGGCTTCGGCCTTCGCCGGTGGTGCGGTCGTCTTCGCCAAGGCAGGCGATGACGATGTCGACATCTTGGGCGGCCTTGACAGCACGCTCTATGCCGGCTTCTTCTTCGGCGGTGAGAGGTTCGGGGATGATCTCCGTTTCGGGCCAGTTCTTGTCGAAGACGTCGCAGCCTTTCTCATAGACTACACGCTCGGCTCCGAGGTAATCGCTGATGCCGTGGAGCATGGAGATGCAGTCGAGACCATTGGGACCATAGCGGCTGATCATGAAGTTGGTTTCGTCGGCCAAGGGGCCAGTGACGAGGACCTTGCCGAGGGAGGAGGCGTCGAGAGGGAGGAGGGGGGAGAATTGAGAGTTGAGAGCTGCAGGCGCTTCGTTCTTCAGGAGGACAATGCCTTGGGCCTGCACCTCGTCGGTGAAGTCGACGTGTTTGTCGAAGCCGGCTTCTTTGACGCTGAGGACGGCGTCGCCGGTGTAGGGATTGTCGAAGAGGCCGAGGCGGAACTTCACGCTGAGCACCTCACGGACGCGCTGGTCGATGGTCTGCATGCTGATCATGCCCTTCTCGTAGGCGCTGCGCACAGGATTGATGAAGGTCTGCGGCATGGTGAAGTTGGTGCGAACGTTCAAGCCAGCCTCCAGAACGAGTTTGGCGGTTTCTTCGTAGTTGGCGGTGACTTGGTGCTTGCTGTGCATGAATTCCACAGCCTCGCTGTCGCTGACCACGTAGCCGTTGAAGCCGTACTGCTGACGGAGGAGTTCGGTGAGGAAGTAGTAGCTGCCGCTGATGGGTTCGCCGTTCCAGTCGTTATAGCTACTCATGACCTCGAGCGGATGGCCCTGCATGATGACCTTCTTGAAGGGGTACATGAAGATTTCGTGGAGCTCGCGGGGCGTGATGTGGGGATCGGTACGGGCGCTGCCGTCGCGTCCACCCTTGGGCACACTATAGGCGCAGTAGTGTTTGAGGCACGAAGCCACACCCTGGCTCTGCACGCCGCGCACCATCTGCAGACCGAGTTCGCTGACGAGGTAGGGATCTTCGCTGTAGCACTCGAGGGTGCGGCCCCAGCGGGGATCGCGAGCGAGGTCGAGGATGGGGGCGTAGACGCTGTGGTAACCCAGCAGACGGGCTTCGTGGCCAGCGATGGAACCGGCGCGGTAGATGAGGTCGCGGTTCCACGTGCTGCCGAGTGAGATGGGAGCGGGGAGCGGTGTGGCTTTGGTGTGGTTAAGACCGTGGATGCCTTCGTTGGTAAACTCGACGGGGATGCCGAGGCGGGTGTCTTCAACGAAGAATCGCTGCACGGTGTTGAGGGCTTCGACGTGACGGTCGAAGGGATAGTTGTACTCGGTGAAGCGCTTGGCGCCCTCTACGCCGTTGAGCATCTCGTCGATGTTGGCGATGCCGTCTTTCCAGATTTCGTCCTTCCAGCGGGCGGTAGGGAGCGAATCCTGGAGCACGCGGCCAAAACCGTAGAGCGTGGCGAGCTGGCAGGACTTCTCTTCGAGCGTCATCTGCGAGAGGAGATCTTCAACGCGTTCGTCGATGGTGCGCGTGGGGTCTTCGTAGACGTCCATGCGGCCGTTTTTGTTGAAATCTATCCAGCCGTTGTGGTAGATGCCTGCGGTTGCGGGCTTCGTTTTCTTGGGAGTGGCGGGGAGAGGACTGTCGGCATTCAATGCCGACTTTATGAACGGCGCAGCTGATGTGGCGAGGGCAAGGGCCGATAGCACAGCTGTTGTGAGAAACTTCGTATTCATAATGATGACCTATAAACCTTTAA
>JAUNIC010000089.1 GCA_030523615.1 Bacteroidales bacterium | reverse complement strand
GGAGGTAGGAGGGAAGAGGTTTATGCTAAACCTTATGCCACTTGATTTCGAGGTGATTCTGCGCGGCCATTTCGCCACTCATGAGGAGGTCGTAGTGGAGCGAGAGACGGCCGTCGTGGTCGGTGACGGCAAAGGTGTAGAGGTCGGTGCGCGTGGCCATGTCGAACTCGCCAAGCGGGGTGATGTAGAGCGCCGGCAACAATTGGTCGACGACAAAGCGCATCTTCGATTGCACGGTGCCCTCGCGGGAGAGCGTCATCCATTCGCGGGTGCCGGCCAACGCCGTCTGGCCCTTGTTCTCCTCGTCCTGATAGCGCAGGCTCCAGCTACCGTCGTCGCGCAGCGCCACCATGGCTTTGACCGTGTGGACGATTTCATCGCGTTCGCCGTTTTGGGTGCGCGTGCGGAGACGGGTGGTGAGTTGGGCTTTGTAGATCATGATGCGAAGTTTGGTGATGATACGAGGCGGTGCGTCGTTTGCTGATGATGAGAGGCGGTGCGGAAGCTGTTTAACGGAGCACTTTCTTGCCGCCGTGGATAAGGATGCCGCTCGTGGGCAACGAGGAACGGCGTCCTGAGAGGTCGTAGTAGTTGTCGTCGGTCGGTTCGGTAGGATAAGCCAGAAGGCTTTCGCAGCCTACCACGCTGCCTGCGGGAACCACAAACTTGTATTCCTGACGGATAGGCCAGGGCCAGCGGACGATGAAGGTGTGTGCGTCGCCCGGCTGCAGATGTTTGTAGGTAACGGTGTTCTCCGTCTGCGCACCAGTGGCGAGGTAGCAATAATCGAAGTGGCGCCAATCGCCGACGCTGCGGTCAGCTTCGTTGAAGAGACAATAGGTGATGAGACTGCCTGCACGCTCGATACCGTTGTTTTTGACGGGTACGGTAAAGGTGGCGCTGATGTCGGGATCGTCCTCTGTGCCTTCGTTCGTGAATTCAATGCTGACGGGGCTGAACAGGAGATTGTCGGTGCTGCCCGTGGTGAAGGTCAGTTTCTTGTCGCCCAGCACCGTGATGTCGTCAGGCGAAACGTGGACCGTGCGATAGCCCTTCTGTGAGAATTTGCAGTGAATCGTCATCTTGCGGCGTTCTCCCGGCTCCATGTTGACGCCGAAGAGCGCTCCGTAGTCGCCCTCTTTGAAGAGATCCTTGTCGCCCGCACCGTTGCTGAAGATTTCGAATGGCGAGCAAAGAGGAATGTCGGCCGTGTTGTGGAGCGTGATGGTGACGGGCGTGTACTTGTTGGTAAGCGCGCTGGCGTCGAAATGGATGTCCTCAATCTGGATTTCCTGACCCGTACGTTCGAGCGAGTCGGCCAGCACGGTGTGGTCAATCTCGTCGGGCGAGAGAATGAGCGCCTGCTGATTGCAGAAGAAGCCCTGCTGCACGTCTTGCGGCGTGGTGTCGTCGGGATTGGCAAAGGCGCAAAGCTCCGTAATGTCGTAGTAATGGCCGTCGTATTCGCCGCCATAGCCCCAATTCACGTGGAAATGGTCGTTCTCGTCGAAGCCGTCGATGACAAAGGCGTGGCCGGCAATGTTCATGGTGTAGCCCGTATAGAGCACAGGGCGGCCATTGCGCAGCTCGTTCTTCAGCACCTCGCGCCATTGCGCAGGAGTGTAGTCGTAGGAGTCGAGATAGATGGCCGTCTTCCAACCGAAGATATTCTGCATCGGTTCAACGAGCGTGCTGGCGTCGGCACCGCTGGCGCTGGTGTTCCAACTCATCTGGGCTGCCATGCCGCACATCAGCGACAGCTGCGCTACGGCGTCGACGGCCACAGCATAGTCCTCCTCGTTCATGCCCACGCTGGCTGCTGTACCGTCGCCGTAATTCTCGAGGATGAGACGCGTGTCGATGGTAGTGCCGGCAGGAATGTCGGTCGTGGTGAAGTTCTTGCTGCTCCAAGCGGGAAGCACATCCTGCAGCACGACGGGCTGACGATGATAGCTGATGATGCTTTCGAGGGCCGTGGCCACGCAGCCCACGACGCTGCGGTTCGTGCTCTGCTTGCCGTTCTCGTCAAAGTAATAAGGGCAGTAATTGTTGAAGGGCGCCTCCTGATGGCGCACCCATCCGTCGAGCAGCGGGTCGACGTGGTCGGCGAGTACTGCGGGAATGTATGCTGCAAAAAGCAGGAGACAAGAGATAAATCGCTTCATAGAGAAGTGTGGGAAGAGGTTATTTGGAAGAATTGTAGTTCGTGTAGAATTTGATGAAACCGCCGAGGGCCACTACTGCAGCGCAGAGACCCACGCCGAGCGAGAGGGTGAGATCGAGCGTAAAGCCCTCGGGAGCGCAGAGGATGTAGCTCGTGCAGATGAACGTCATGAACGTGGCAGGCACGACGGTAAACCAGCAGTTCTTGCCGTTGCGCAGGAGCCATACGCTACAGCCCCACAGCACGATGGTGGCCAGCGTCTGGTTGCACCAGGCGAAGTAGCGCCACAGGACGTTGAAGTCGAGGAACAGCAGGCAGCACGACAGACCGAAGAGCGGGAGCACCAGCACAAGGCGGCGCCAGATCTTCGTTTGGTCCATCTTGAGGAAGTCGGCCGCAATGAGACGTGCGCTGCGGAAGGCCGTGTCACCGCTGGTGATGGGCGCGGCCACAACACCGAGGACGGCAAGGATGGCGCCGATGGTGCCGAGCCAGGTGGAGCAGATCTTGTTGACCACGATGGCGGGATTGCCCATTTCGGCGAGGCCCTCATAGGGAGCTCCGGGATTGAGGGTGCTGGCAAACTTGATGGCTGCGGCTGCCCAGATAAGGGCCACAATGCCCTCGGTAATCATGGCGCCATAGAAGATGCGACGGCCGTGGCGCTCGTTCTTCAGACAGCGCGACATGAGAGGCGTCTGGGTGGCGTGGAAGCCCGAGATGGCTCCGCAGGCAATGGTGATGCAGAGCATGGGGATGATGGGCAGACCCTTGGGGTGAACGTTCTGTCCCATGTCGGTCAGCTCAGGCATCCATCCGTCGTTGATGAAAATGCCGATGCCCACGCCCAGCGCCATGATGAGCAGCGCGACGCCAAACACGGGGTAGATGCGTCCGATAAGGGCGTCGATGGGCAGCAGCGTGGCCAGAATATAATAAATGAAGATGAGTGCTGTCCATACGCCGACCGAAGTCCACGACCAGCTCTCCGTGAGGTTGGCCAGCAGGCCGGCAGGAGTGGTGACAAACACCGTACCGACGAGCACGAGCAGCACGAGCGAGAACACTCGCATCACGATGCGCATGCCATTGCCAAGTTCGTCGCCGATGATCTCAGGTAACGAGGCGCCACCCTTGCGGATGCTGATCATGCCGCAGAGATAATCGTGGACGGCTCCGGCAAAGATGCAGCCGAAGACGATCCAAAGATAAGCCGCAGGGCCGAAGAGAATGCCCATGATGGCGCCGAAGATGGGGCCCGTGCCAGCGATGTTGAGGAACTGTACGAGATACACTTTCCACGTGGCCATGGGCTGATAGTCCACGCCGTCGGCCATGGTGTAGCAGGGAGTTTTGCGTTCGGGCTCCGGTCCAAACATGCGGTCGATGATGCCGCCGTAGATGAGGTAGCCCGCGATGAGGGCTATGAGGGAGATTACGAAGCTATACATGCTGCAATGTCATTGGTTAATTGGACAAATTGTGCCACCGAAAGCTGTTCGGGGCGGAGTGTGCCGAATGCGTGTTCGGCGGGGATGAGACCCTTGAGCGATCCGCGCAGCATCTTGCGGCGCTGCTGGAAGGCCTGCTTCACGATGCGAGTGAGGAGCTTGACGTCGCAGCCGGGATCCGTCACGGTGTTACGGGTCATGCGGATGACGGCGCTCTGCACCTTGGGCGGCGGATTGAACACGCCGGGCGGCACGGTGAAGAGATATTCCACGTCGTACCACAGCTGGATGAGCACAGAGAGGATACCGAATGCCTTTGAACCCGGTTTGGCGGCAAGACGCTCGGCCACTTCCTTCTGGATCATGCCCGTGCAGCAGGGAATGAGTTCTTTGAAGTCGAGCATCTTGAAAAAGATCTGGCTCGAGATGTTGTAGGGGTAGTTTCCTGTAAGTACGAAGGGGCGGCCCTCAAACGTGCGGTCAAGGTGCATCTTCAGAAAGTCGTCCTCGATGATGTTGTCCTCGAGGGTGGGGTAGTGCTCGCGGAGGTAGGCCACGCTCTCGAAGTCGATCTCCACGACCTTCACTTCGCGGCCTTTCGGCATGAGGAATTGGGTGAGAACGCCCATGCCGGGACCAACTTCAAGTATGGGGAGCTCAGGACAGGCATCAACGGTGTCGGCAATGGCCCTTGCGACACCTAAATCCTTCAAAAAGTGCTGTCCGAGGAATTTTTTTGGCTTAACAGACTGCATTATTCAAATAATTATTGTACATTTGCGGCGCAAATTTAATAAAAACTTCCCGAATAGTGAAAAAACTGTTGCAAATTTTCAACATAATAGTGCCCTTTGCACTTGCAATTGGCATATTGTGGTGGATGTATCGCGGTACAGATTGGCACGAGATGCTCAATTGTGTCATAAATGACATCAATTGGGGATGGATGACGGTGAGCCTTGCCTTTGGTGTTGTCCCCCTCGTCTTTCGTGCTCTGCGTTGGCGCATGGCGCTCCTGCCGATGGGCGAGGATGCCAGCACACGTCTCTGCACGGACTCCATTTTTTTGAGCTACGCATCGAGTCTTGTCATTCCTCGCGTTGGTGAGGTGACGCGTTGTGGTACGCTGAAGAAGTATGGCGGCATTTCATTTACAAAATCGCTGGGAACCGTCGTTACCGAACGTATCATCGACTCCGCCCTCATGCTCCTCATCGCGGCCATCGGATTCCTCAGTCAGTTGCCCCAGTTCCTCGTCTTTCTCGAAGAGACGGGTTTCGACCCGCACGCCGTCATCGACCGCTTCACGTCGACGGGTTGGTGGGTCACCATCCTGTGCAGCATCCTTGCCGTCGTTTTCCTCGGCGTCCTGCTGCGCCGACTCGCCATCTTCCGAAGCATCAACGAGCGCATGCAGGGTTTCCTTGATGGCCTGATCTCGCTCCGCAAGGTCAAGAACTTCCCGCTCTACCTCCTCTACAGCATCGGCATTTGGGCAGGCTATTACCTCCACTTTTATCTCGCATTTTTTGCTTTCGAATTTACCAGCGGCATCGGCCCGTTGGCAGGTCTGCTCATCTTCTGTGTAGGCTCGTTTGCCGTGCTCGTGCCCACGCCCAACGGCGCCGGTCCCTGGCACTTTGCCGTGAAGACGATGCTCGTGCTCTACGGTGTGGCCGAGCAGCCCGCCATACTCTTTGCCTTCGTGGTCCACACCATCCAGACAGCCCTCGTTGTCCTCCTCGGCGCAATAGGTTGGGCAGACCTTGCTTTCATTCCCAAGCGCGAGGCGGCGGTGGGAGCTGATGCCAAATCAAAAGAATACAAATAATTATAAAACTTTCGTGAATATGAAGAAAATCATACTCAACCTTGTGGCGTTTTTCGCCTTGACCGTGGGAGCCTATGCGCAGCAAACGCTGGACACATATTCCACTTACGATGTCGATCAGGATACAAGAGTCACTGTGCAGGATGTGACGAAGGTTGTGGATCGCGCTGTAAAGGTCGACGCCAACGACAAACAGATGGTCGACGCAGAGCAGCTGAATGCGGTGCTCGAGGCTATCGATGAAAAGCTTCAAAAGCTCGAAACGCTTGAGAAAACGCTCTCCGCACTTACGTCTAGACTGGGAGTTCCTTCTTTAGACAAGAATCCTCACGAGCCTGTCGACTTAGGCCTCTCCGTGAAGTGGGCATCATGTAATTTGGGAGCCGCTGCACCTGAGGATTTTGGTGTTTATCTCGCTTGGGGCGAAATTCAAGAGAAGACCAAATATTATTGGGGTCTCTATTTATGGTGTGAAGGCAGCTCTGACACCCAGACGAAATACTGCATTGACAGCTCAAGAGGCACAGTGGACTATCGCTACACCCTCCTCCCTGAGGACGACGCTGCCTGCATCAGATGGGGCGGAGAGTGGCGCATGCCGACTTGGACTGAGATGCAAGAGCTCATGGAGCAGTGCACGTGGACCAAGACCACTGTTAATGACGTCTTTGGTTATCAAGTGACAGGCTCGAACGGCAATTCCATCTTCCTCCCTGCAGCGGGATACAAGAATGAAGAAGGCCTTATTGGCTACGAAGAGGAAGGACGATATTGGACCAGTTCGGTTTACGAGGAAGACTCCTATGGTGCATATTATATGTATTTTACGGATGAGGAAGTCGACTGGGAATACACACGTCCTTATGGCTTCTCGATTCGTCCCGTTTGCCCGTAAATCTGCCTTGATGGATATGTAAAGCGCTGTTCTGGCTCGAAAACCAGGGCAGCGCTTGTGTGTAGTGGTGTCGGGTGGTTACAGGATGAGCTCTACCGCATCAGCGAGAGCGTTGGCCAGTTTTTGGGGATCGGCGGGGTAAGCGCGGTAACGCGCAGGCAGACGGCGACCACAACTCATGCGGCGGTACGAATTGAAGAATGGGTCGCACGTCGTCAACCACTTGGCACTCTTCGCTTCCCAAGCCTTCGGGAGCTGCTGCCATAGGGTGCGGACGCTTTGCTCTGTGACAGGAGTGAAAAGTGTGCGGCCGTCGGCAAGTGTCATCACGCAAATGTAGTGACGTCTCACACGAGTGTCTTCCTCAATCATCTGTTTGGTGCGGCGCTTCGAGATGCTGATGTTTCGTCCGAAGCGCGCATTGATGTCGGCCATCATGCTGCGGAAGATACGCCCGTGGGCAGAAGTGTCGTGCAACCCCTTGAAAGAGATGAAGTAATGGATCATTTCGTGAATGATGATGTCGTCGATTTCCTCCTCGGGAAAGTCCTGCACGGTGTTGATGCGGATGCGGTGGTTGTAGCGCTCCGTGCGGCCGAACAACTTATGCCGCACGTCGCACTCGTAGCGACCAAGGTAGGTGCGGGCTTTAGAGGCAAAAATGGCGGGCAAAGGCAATTCGCCCCCGAACATTTGAACGTTATATTCGTGGAATTTCTTCGTGGCGTAATCTATCGTGGCAATCATGCTCTGCTGAGGTTTATCGGACTTTGCTGAAGTTTGTTGGTGCAAATTTACGAAAATAACTTAAAAAAACGAACCAAAACGTCGTGTTTTCATTTTTTCTTTGTAACTTTGCGGGCGAAGTTGCCCAAATGGCGTGAAATAGCGCTACAAGGCAATGCAACGAACCGAAAATCATCAAACAAATCTTAAATAAAAGTATGAGCGCAATCTCAAACCTCCAACCTGCTGCCATTTGGCAGAACTTTGACCTCCTCACTCAGGTGCCCCGTCCCTCTGGCCACCTCGAGAAAGTACAGAAATTCCTCCTCGACTGGGCCGCTTCCAAAGGTATCGATGCCCACATGGACGAAGCTGGCAACATCCTGATGTACAAGCCCGCAGCTCCTGGCTACGAGGACCTCAAGGTAGTCACTCTCCAGGGCCACATGGACATGGTGCCCCAGAAGACTCCCGATAGCACCCACGACTTCGAGAACGATCCCATCGTGACCCGCATTGACGGCGAATGGGTAAAGGCCACCGGCACCACCCTCGGCGCTGACGACGGTATGGCCGTTGCCACCATCATGGCTATCTTCGAAGATGACTCCATCCCCCACGGTCCCCTCGAAGGTTTCATCACCACCGACGAAGAGACCACGATGTACGGCGTGAACCACATGGCCGACGGCGAGCTCAAGGGCGAAATCCTCCTCAACCTCGACAACGAAACCCACGGCGAAATGGTTACCGGCTCTGCTGGCGGCATCAACCTCACCGCTGAACTCGAATACAAGCCCGTAGAAGTTGAAGCTGGCGACGCTGGCGTGAAGATCGTGCTCACTGGCCTCCGCGGCGGCCACTCTGGCCTCGAAATCAACGAGGGCCGCGCCAACGCCAACAAGTGCATCTGCCGCGTTGTACTTGACGCCATCGCCAACTTCGAGGCTCGCCTCGCAACTTGGCAGGGCGGCAACATGCGCAACGCCATTCCCCGTCACGCAGATGTCGTTCTCACCGTTCCCGCTGAGAATGTTGAGGCTCTCCTCGAGGTAGTTAACGGCGAATGGGCCGAGACCCTCAAGGCTGAATTCGGTTACATCGAGCACGATCTCCGTCTCTATGCTGAGCCTTGCGAACTCCCCGCAGAACTCGTTCCCGAAGAGATTCAGGACAACCTCGTCAACGCCATCCAGGCTTGCCACAACGGTCCCCTCCGCTTTATCCCCCATCTTCCCACCATCGTCGAGACTTCCAGCAACCTCGCCATCATCGAGATCGGCGAAGGCAAGGCCTTCTTCAAGGACCTCGTACGTTCCAGCCAGGACAGCATGCGCCAGAACTGCTGCGACACCCTCGAAAGCGTGTTCACCATGGCCGGCATGAAGGTTGAGACCGACGGCGCTTATCCCGCATGGCAGCCCAGCCCCGAGAGCCCCATCGTTGAGCTCATGAAGCAGGTGTACCGCGAGCTCTTCAACGAAGAGAACAACGTGCAGGTATGCCACGCTGGCCTTGAGTGCAGCGTCATCCTCAGCCACTGCCCCGGCATGGACGTTGTCAGCTTCGGTCCTACCCTCCGTTCGCCCCACACTCCCGACGAGCGCCTGCTCATCGACAGCGTAGGCAAGTACTACGACTTCGTGCTCGAGACCCTCAAGCGCATCCCCAAGAAATAATGTTTCCATGAGCGCCCGTCGTGGCGTTCGTGCAGCCGCATAGCAGAGCGACTCTTTCCGTTTCAGTGCCGAAAGAGTCGCTCTTTTTACCGAAATGGCGATTTTTTCGCCTTTTTGACTTAAGTATTTCTGCCGAATTACGTCAAAAGAGAAAGAGAGCGGCAATCCTGCCTTGGCTCTGCCATAATGCACGTAATAAATATCATAAACTCACTCTATGTTTACGCAAAAGTGTTCCTGCTTCTTCAAATCGCTACTTGCGCTGCTGTTTTTTGGCACGTGTGTGACAGCTCATGCCGAGAAGGACAAGAATGTGCACTTCGAAGTGAACGGCGTCGGCTTCGACATGATCTTTGTCGATGGCGGCACTTTCACCATGGGCGCTACGCTCGAGCAGTCTTTTCCTCTTGACAATGAACGCCCGGCTCACGAGGTGAAACTCAGCGACTACTACATCGGCGAAACTGAGGTGACACAAGAACTTTGGAATGCCGTGACGGGGCAGCCCTTCTCCTGTTTTTCGGGCGACCCGCGATTGCCGGTTGAGAGCATCACATGGGAAGAGGCTTTTGCCTTCGTCAAGATGCTCCGGCAAATGACGGCCGTGGAATTTTGTCTGCCCACCGAGGCGCAGTGGGAGTATGCAGCCCGTGGTGGAAAGGCTTCGCAGGGATTTCAGTATGCGGGAAGCGACGTGGCCGAGGAGGTGGCGTGGTACGGTGCAAACCAGCGTCCCGAGATGAACGTCTGCCCCGATAGTATCGCGTTGGGAGTGTATGTCAATCACGCGATTGCGCATACTTTTCCCGTGGCTCAGAAAAAGCCTAACGAGCTGGGAATCTACGACATGAGTGGAAACGTGGCGGAGTGGACGGCCGACTATTATGTGCCTTATACCGAGGGACGCAAGAAGAATCCGAAAGGTCCGCTCTTCGGCAAAGAACGTGTCTTTCGCGGCGGTTGTTGGTATTTCGGCGAATGGGCCTGTCGCGTGGCTCAGCGTCAGGGTGCGTTGCCCAGCGGTCGGTACAGCAATCTGGGATTTCGCTTGGCCATGCCCAAATATTATAAGATGTAAATGGGAAATGATGATGATGCTGTGGAAGTTGTTTTGTACTACCTCAACGAGGAGACAAAATGCCCTTGGTATATAACCATCTACGTTGGAGATTTATTAATTTTTCTTTGCGATTTACATCGTGTCACAGGTGTGACACGATAGTTGCACGTAAGTGGCACGATAGAGTCGCATGCGTGGCACAATAGTCTCACGGATGTGGTACATTGGACTCACGGATGTGACACGACATGTTTCTTTGGGGCAATTATCTAAATCGCCGAGAGAAAAGACTGTTTCTTTCGTGCTGTGTTCTTTTTCTTTGGCGTGGTTTGCATTATTCTTCGTCTCGCTATGGTAATTGTGGGCGGCGGCAGAATGTAATTACGCCAATCCGTATATTGATCCAAAGCTTCAAAAGCCACTTTTTTAGGCACGTTTGTTTGTCGTGTCGCTTTTTTTGCGTATCTTTGCAGTCGAAAGCGGAAAACGCTGTAAAAGATTGCCGCTCTCCTTTGCTAATCAAAAAAACACAATTCCCGTTCTATGATTTCCAAGTCTTTACTGTTCTCGGCTTTGACGGCTGTACCCATGCTCGCCATGGCGCAGGTTCAACCCCCAAATATTATTTATATAATGTGCGACGATATGGGTTACGGCGACCTCGGTTGCTACGGCCAGCAGCTCATCCAGACGCCTAACCTCGACAAAATGGCGGCTACAGGCATGCGCTTCACGCAGGCTTATGCTGGTAGCCCTGTCAGTGCTCCGAGTCGTGCGAGTTTCATGACGGGTCAGCACAGCGGCCATGGTCACGTGCGCGGCAACCGCGAGTATTGGCGCGGCACGGACAAGGCGAATGCCTTTGGACAGAACACGGATTTTACTTGCATCGGCCAGGAACCCTATGATATGGACCATGTGATCATTCCCGAGATTTTCCACCAGAATGGTTATCGCACGGGTATGTTCGGCAAGTGGGCTGGCGGCTACTACAATCTGGATCATCCCAATGAGTACGCTGCCGACGAGCATGGCAATACGGATACGAGCAAGAGTGCGACGACGAGTTCGCTCTCTCTGCCCAACAAACGCGGCATCGACTGCTATTATGGCCCGATTTGCCAGTTCCAGGCGCACACTTATTATCCCAACTATCTCAATCGCTATGATCCTGAGCGTTACGGCGATACGTGTGTCGTGGTAGATACTTTGAAGCAGAATGTACAGCATGCTGCGGTGGCTTCGGGCGATCCCGACTATGAGAACCGTGAGCAGTATTCGAGCGATTTGATTCATCAGTATGCGCTCGATTGGATTGGTCGCCAGAGCAAGGATGCGCCTTTCCTCGGTATCTTTACGTACACGCTTCCCCACGCTGAACTTTGGCAACCACGCGACAGCATACTCAATCATTACAACGAGGCTTTTGCTGGCGAGGATTCTCCTTTCCGTGGCAACTACGGCAGTTGGTACTATGCCAACACGAACCGCCACGCTCAGTTCGCGGCTATGATTACTCGCCTCGATGCGCAGGTGGGCGAAATCTTTGCAAAGCTTGAAGAGAAGGGCCTTGCAGATAATACGCTCGTGATCTTCACTTCAGACAACGGCCCTCACGAAGAGGGTGGTGCAGATCCCGATTGGTTCAACCGCGACGGTCTCCTCAAAGGTAAGAAACGCTCTACTTACGAGGGTGGTATTCGTGTGCCTTTCATTGCAAAAGGTCCTGGCGTTCCGAAGGGTACGACAAATCCGCATCAGTTTGCCTTCTATGACCTGATGGCCACATTCTGCGAGTATGCTGGCATCGATAATTATAAGCAGTACAACCCTAAAGGCGAGGACGACTACTTCGACGGCATTTCTTTCGCACCCACTCTTACGGGCCGCAATGGCCAGCAGCAGGAACACGAGTACCTGTATTGGGAGTTCCATGAGACCGACATGATGGGTCTTCGTTGGGGCGATTGGAAGTTGGTGGTGCAGGGTGGCAATTGCCGCCTGTACGATCTGGCCACCGATATTCACGAGGATAACGATCTCGCAGACAAGTATCCCGAGGTCCTCGCCAAAATGAAGGCTTTCATCAAGAAGGAGCACGTCGATTCACCGCTCTTCCGCGTGACTCTGCCTGAGTAATAAATGGGTAATATAAGAGTTCTGCACTTCGTTGGTGTTTATACCCGCGAAGTGCAGAACCTTTTTTATCTGCTTGCGTTTGACCATTCCGCCACGGTGACTACGTATCCCCGCTCCGTGTTGACGGTGGTCCTATATATAATAATATTAGAGGAGTGCTCCAAGACGTTGCGCACGTTCGTGCCGATGCCTTCGCCCGTCAGCTTCATCGTAGCTTCCTTCATGGTCCAAAGGCGGGTGAAGGCGACGTCGCGGTCCTCGGCTTGGTTGATCTCTTCTAGCTCCTTCTCGTTCATGGTGTATTGGGCTAGACGTTCACTGTAGCGGCCGAGCGTCTCTATGTCCACGCCGATGGGTTTGTCCGAGATGGCGCACGCCACCGCCTCCTTGCAATGGCTGAGATTGAAGTGGACGTGGGGCAACTCCTTTAGCGACGGTTTTCCGTTCTCATCGTATACAAAGGTTGGCTGCAGTTCGAGGCCCATCTCTCGCAAACCTTTGCACAAAAGAAGGTACGAAAGGGCGCATTCCGCCTGCCCGCGCCAGTGTTTATGGCGCAAAGCCTGCAATCGGCGCCACTCAGGGAGGGCGTCAATCGCGCTTTTTAGGCTTTCTTCGTTGATTTGAGCCAGATTTTCGTCGAGATAGAGCATTTTTCGGTGTTTCGTGTAAAATCGTATTCTGCATAAATGGGCGAAATCGGGTGCAAATTTAAGGCTTTTTTTGTTTTTTGGCAACTCTGTTTGCAAATAATAACACAAAAAGGCGCTTTTTTGAACTTTTTTCTAAAGATTTCTTGCGTACTTAGGAAAGTCGCCGTACCTTTGCACTCGCAATCGGGACACAGGACCACCTGTGATGCTG
>JAUNIC010000088.1 GCA_030523615.1 Bacteroidales bacterium | reverse complement strand
CTACGATCCGCAGAATCAGATTACTTATTTCATGGGAGGCGGAAATTCGCGTGGTACACGTAGCTATGATGGTTATAAAGAGACCAAAGAACATCTGAGTGGTAGTTGTTACCATTCGAGTAATGATGCAGAGCGCTGGACTGATGATTAATAGCAGTTCCAAACGTCAGATTTGTTTATGAGTGAGAAGATTTTAATACTCACGGACAAAAGAGATCCTCATCCGACACCAGTATTTAAACTGTTTAAAGAGCAGAATGTCTCTTTCTTCAGGTTAAATACTGAGTGTCTGATGACGGACTATTCTTTTGCATGGTATCACGACGGAAAGTCTGCTCCTGATTTTTATGTCAAGGAACTGGCGACGGGAAGGTGTATATGGGGGCACGAGATAATTTCCGTATGGTATCGAAAGCCCGATTTCCCTCAATTCCTGTTATATCAAGTCGACGAAGAAATCGACAAGCACAATATGAAGGAGTGCAGGCAGTTCTTCATTTACCTGATGTACTATCTTTCTGACATCTATAGCATAGGCAATCATTTTTATGACAAGCGGGCCAATTCTAAGATGATCCAGTCGAAGATAGCATACGAATTGGGAATGCGAATAGCGCCAACCTGCATGTCAAACTGTAAGGATGACGTAGTTTCTTTTTCGAAAGATTTTGAAAATGTCGGGTTGAAATGCTTGCGGAATCATTGGGCAAAGAACAATGAAGGGTTATATTATGACCTATGCACTCAGAAAGTACCCTCTCACTCCTTGGCCGAACAACCTGAAGAGTCTTTTGCTCAGACGGTAGTCTTTGCTCAGGAATATATAGAAAAGAAATATGAACTTCGCGTCACCGTGATGGGACCGCATATCTTTACTTGTAAGCTGGACTCCCAAGCGCAAACCGCTTTGACGGGAGCCGTCGATTGGCGCCAGGGCTACGACCATGGGCTAAAGCACGAAATCGTTGAAACGTCCGAAGAGATACGGACTTTCTGCCAGCAGTACCTCCGGAGGCTCAACCTTAATTTCGGTTGCTTCGACTTTATAGTCACCCCCGAAGACGAACTCCTATTCCTTGAATGCAACCCCAACGGACAATGGGGTTGGATCGAAGATGTGTGTCACGTGCCGATGTCTGAGGCCATGGCAGATTGCTTGCTTAATAGACTTCCTGTATAATGCGTCCTGAATTCCGTGTAAAAAACTTGTTCCGCCATTTCTTTGCTGGTACCCCGCGGATGAACTTTGGAAAAATGTATTTCAGAATCTACAATCCAGAAAGCGATGCCGTGGTCAATAAGTTTCAAGAAAAGGAGTGGAAGATGATATTCTTTGATACCGACGAACATGATATTCGGGATTTGAGTCAATGCCTCGATGTAACCATCCTGATGTGGTGCGACCGTGTAAATGATGAAGCGCACGGCATGCTTTATTTCCAGGAAGACCATCTTTGTCCAGGTTCCGTCTGTGTCCATGGCGGGACGTGGAATCATTCGCGTGCGATGTATGGCTCTTTGTTCGATTCTTTGATTCACGTTTATGCATTTCTGCTTCATAATCAGATAGAGGTACATACGTCCTGTGTGCAAGGAAACGATGTAGCAGACAAGATGCAAGACAGACTAGGTTTCGTCGAGACTCATAGGGATGATAATGTGGTTTACAAGACGCTAAATGAAGAATTGTTTTTCAAATCACAAGTAGTGTGTAAATTTCTAAATAACGACAAGGCTTATGGCTAATATATTATTAACGGAGGTGTGCGTGAGAAGCTGTCCTTATTGCTTTGCAAAGCAGTATATGGAAGGTGAAGAAGACAAGAGCTCCATCACTATGGAAAATATAGTGATGATTGCCGATTTCTTGGAAAGATCAGGTTCCCGGAGAGTTTCCCTGCTTGGCGGAGAACCACTTCTGCACCCTAAGGTTGGTGAAATCATCGGCTATTTTATAGGACGAGGCTTCGATGTCTTCATGTTTACAAGTGGCATCATGCCTAATGGCCGTTTCGAAGCATTTGTCGAAGCTATGGAGCCGCTTATGGCCGATGAAGAGGCCTGCAAGAAGATAACCTTTATTGTCAATGTCAACGAACCACGTTTTTCACCGAAGCACGAATTTCCCAAAGTCCAGCGTTTTCTGTCGACCTTCGGTTCATTGTCCACTTTGAGTTTCAACATATATCGGGTGGACTACGATGTTGATTTCCTCATTGATTATGTTTTAAAGTATGGTCTCAGGAGGCATGTGCGTTTCGGCATTGCCAATCCTATTGCCGGAGCAAAGAACGAATACATTCATCCCGATGATTTCCCCGTAGTAGGCGCCTCACTTATTACGGCCTTGGCAAGGATGGATGAGTTGAACATCACCCCTGGGTTTGATTGTGGCTTCCCCTTGTGTATGTTCTCAGATGACGCCTTGGGCAAACTTTACAAATACACTCGCAATGGCGTATCTTTTGAATGTGGAGCTGCTGTCGACATAGGTCCCGATTTGTCATGCTGGTCTTGTTTTCCGCTTTCAAATCTACACAAAAGGTCGCTGCACGATTTTCAAGATTACAATGAGATGTATGCCTATTTCATTTCAGTGCAAGAGAATTACCGGAAGGAAGTGAGGGGCATTTATTCCGAATGTGATGAGTGCAAGCATTACGATAGGGGCCTTTGCTCAGGCGGATGCCTCGCCCATGTTATCAATAGACTTCATCACGAAGGCAATTTTAGGAACATCATGTAAAAAGCAATGAAGAACTGGATCTTTCTCAAGCATTCAGATATGGGCTTTGACGATATCAATGCCGTAGCATTGGCTACGGTATTAAACGCTGATGCCCGTCCCTACCACGTAGTGCATACAAGCAATACGGGTAAGTATTTCAAAGGATTGAAGAATGTGGAAGTGGGTTATCCCAACGCCGCGGATGGTGACGAAGTCACATACGTAACTTTACCCGATTACGCCCCCTTCGATGTGCTTTGCCACAAGATTGCGAGTTGCCTTGGTGTGGACTCTGCATCCTTCATTCCTTATATCGGTTTTACACGTGGAAACAATGAAATCGACACCCAAATAGAAAGGCTGGGCGAAAGCTTTTTCTTTTGCTATTATTCCGAAGGTCGCGACCTTTCACTTATAGAACGACTTGACAACACCACGTGTGCCCTGTCAGCCGTTGGAGAACACTCTGTCTGCTGCGGCACACGTGTAGAGACCTTGTTAAAGGAGGCATACGATTTCAGAGATCTTGTCCATGTGGATGAATTGGTGAAGCATCGCCATAGCATCAAGGCTGTCGTTACCTCTTTCCCCTTTGTTAAGAATATAGCACTCCTACTACATATCCCTGTCGATTTTCTCTTTACCGATGCCTTCATGGTCTATAGCAACGATAAAGTAGAAGTTGTAAGTGCCGGTGAGAACTATTCGCAGAAACTGTTTGATGTGTTGATGGATATTGAGCATCCGCAAAGCCAGTGCTCGCTGCGAACGGAAGTGGTCAAAAAGAAGTTTGAGGTCCCCTACAATTTTGAAGAGGAATTGCTAACTTATTATTCGGCCCATGCCCGATATGTCAATTTCCTTTTCCTCCCTCCCTACTCAGACGACACCCTCAACACGCGTACTTGCATTCAGACACGTATTAAAGGACGCTCCTATATGCCGCAGTCAAGGGAAGAGTACGAGTATCACATCAGGTTGATTCTAGATCATGGCCTGCGTTTTGTTGTATTGTGGCAAGATAGAGACACCGTCATAAGTGAAGATTTGCTGAACTACTATGCTGGTATTGGAGCATGTGGCTTTATTGTCGCAAACGATGATAATGCAAAAATCATCAAAGACTACGATTCCAACCTTTTGGTTGTCTCCAGCATCGTACAGCGGCTTTGCGCTGGCATGAGCAGTCGTGATTTTACATATTATGACTACGTCGTGATGTTCTATCCCTTCACGCGTTCGCTCGAAGGTCTCAAGAAACTGAGTACCTTGAAGGATAAGATTGTCATCATGCCCAATTCTATGTGCCATACCGATTGTCCAGGTCTCCACCACTGGTTTGCCGATGATATCCGCTCCTTTGAGCGCAGCAACAGTTGTCCGGCTGTCAAAGACGAGAGCCGTAGCACCTTCATCAAACCTGAACATTTGGCCATTTTTGACGATTTAGTTGGAGGATATAAGTTGCAGGGCCGCGAGTGGAGTGCCGATTATATTGTGTCTATTTGTGAGGCCTACTTCCACCGGACCACTTTGAAGCATCTTATTTCTGATGGGTTGTTAAAAACAATAAACGAAGGTTTGAGTAAGCTGGGGGAGGAGGAGTATTATAATGTCAAAACTCCAGAAATCATTGCTATTGTGTAAGTGATTTACTATGATATCTTCTAAACGCAACATTTTTCACTCAATCGTAACAAAATTAATACAAATATGATAATACATGATTTAACGCGTGGTAAGTATCCCGCATTGACAAGATTCTATAGTTTTAAGGATGAAGTAAGCAAAGAACTGATAGATGCACATTTGATGTCGTCGGAGTTGGAAAATTTCTTGAGTGAGTATTCTCTTTGTAATAAAGATGTCATCAGACTCTTAGACAATGTTCCTGTATTCCTTGTAGAGTCGTCTATGGCACACGAGTATGTTGCTGTACCTGGCGATGAGTGTTCTGTCCGTGTTCCTGCAGACTCATGCGTTGGCCAAGTCGTAGACTTTGATGTTGACGAGTGGTTGGAGGATATGCATGAAGAATGCCATGGTAGAAATAAGGATCCAAGAGAATGGGAATGTAAAGGGCATTCTGTGTCCGATTACTTGGGTTTATACGTATTTGAGGGGAGCGACAATGTCGTGCCTTGCCGCATTTTCATCTGGGCAGATAAGATTGAAGAATACGTCAGGAACATGTATTCAAATGTTCGTGTAAGTAGCAATGATGTAGAGGAAATAATTCAAGCCCTTTATGGGTTTATCCTTCGCCACGAGATGATGCACGCATTGATGGATGTTGCGGCATACGGAATCGCTCCATGCCCATACTTCAACTATAGCAACCCCATCTACAGCTATATAGAGGAAGCATTGGCCAACTACATGGCGCTGGTGACATGCAAATCCAAATTCAAAGGCCCTCATGTAAATGTTGGCTTAAAGCTTTTCATTAGCTCGTTTGCTGAGCGACAAGGCGGTGGTTACGCTGTGGGGCTTGACCTTTTCAACCAGTTGTGTGAACTGCAAAGCAAAGAGCCCCTTGTTATCACTCGAATAGCAAAGAAAAAGCAACTGCTGGACATTGCTCCTGTGTGGATGCGTGTTAAGGTTCAGTTCAACTACGACGTTGCATGCCTTTTGGCAGAAATATGGAAAAAATGTCTTAAGGCAGAGGCAGAGTATGAAGCCGGTGAAATCGACTACGAAGAACTAGAGGCGCAACGCGCCCAAGCAATTTTAACAATAATAACAAACAAGAGAGGCTGACATAAGACTCCCCCAGCTCAAAAGTTGGGGGAGTTTTCTTGTCTATTTTGAGAGTGTAAAGCAAAAAAAATGTTGTATTTCTGTTATAAATAAAGATTATTTAGTAACTTTGCGCCGGAAATGAGTCTTTCTCAAAGTTTTTTCCGTCACCCATTCCGTTAGTCGTTTCATTTGCTTCCCTGCCTATGGCTATCCAAGGACAACAAATACTGCAGATTCGGAACAGTCTTTCTATCGCAATTTCAAGAAGTTTGTGGGCATTCCTCCCACAGAATGGCAGAATATTATTAGAAGTTAAAAGTTAAAAGTTGAAAGTTCTTGCTTAGGCAAGCGTCGCTGCGCGCCGAGCGGAAGGTTGAACGTTCTCGCTAACATAATCTCTTCACTTTTCAACTCTTGAATAAATCAAGTTTGTGAAATCTCGCAAGACATACCTCACGATCCTTCTCCTGCTCTGCCTCGCCGGCACCGCAGCAGGACAATGGCTGCAGCCCACTCCCGGACGGAAGCGGGCCGTGTATGGTGTGGGCTACTACGTCTCCCCCTCCTCTTACGACTACTCCACGTTGGCACGCAGCATCGTAGGTTCTGCGACGACCGACTACGAGAAGGCGCAGCGCATCTACCTCTGGCTTTGCGACAACATCACTTATGACCGCTCCGGGCAAATCCGCTCTGCCGACGAAACCTACCAACGTCGCACCGCTGTCTGCCAGGGCTACTGCGAACTCTTCTATCGCCTCGGCGAGACGGTCGGGGTGAAGACGCGACTGGTGTACGGCAAGTGTCGGCGTCCCGCCAGTTCCGATCCCTCCGGGCATCTGCAGGACCATGTGTGGCTCAGCGTGGCTACGGAAAAGGGCGACATCCTCGTCGACCCGACATGGGGCGCGGGATTCTACAGAGGCGGCGACTTCGTGCGTCAGACTGTGCCGCTGAGGTGGTTCGACGTCGATCCGTCGTGGTTCGTCTTTACCCATCTGCCCGACAACAGCCGCCGTCAGCACCTCGCCGAGACCATCAGCGACGCCGACTTCCTGCGCCTGCCCTTCGTTGCGCCTCCCGTTCCGCCCGAAGAGGCCGAAGATCCGCACGAAGCTCTGCAGCGGGCGCTTGACCCTTTAAATGTGAAAATGCGAGAATGTGAAAATGTGAAAATGGATACTACGGCATATGATTAAATTTTCACATGCAAGCAAAGCTCGCGAAACTGGAATAATTCATCACATCATCATACTATGAACGTAAAGCAATATCTTACGGCTCATCGCGACTATTGCCGCGCTGAACTGACCGACAACATCATGCCCTTCTGGATGAAGCATGGCCTCGACCGTGAGAATGGCGGCGTATATACCTGCCTCGACCGCGACGGCACCCTCATGGACTCGACGAAGAGCGTGTGGTTCCAAGGCCGCTTCGGCTTCACCACCGCCTTTGCATATAATAATATTAAGGAGTGCGCCGAGGGCGACCTCCACTTGCTCGAAGCCTCCCGCAGCTGCCTCGACTTCATCGACCAGCATTGCTTCGACACCGATGGTCACATGTTCTTCGAAGTGATGGCCGACGGCACACCTCTGCGCAAGCGCCGCTACGTGTTCAGCGAAGGTTTTGCGGCCATCGCCAACAGCGAGTACGCCCTCGCCACCGGTGACAAGAGCCGTGCCGAGCGTGCCGTGGAGATCTTCGAGAGCATCATCCGCATGCTCAACACTCCCGACTTCCTCCCCGCCAAATATCTGCCCACGCAGGAGAGCCGCGGCCACAGCATCACGATGATCCTCGTGAACACCGCCGCCCGCATCCGCGAAGCCGTGGAGCGCTTCGATATCGGCACCATCAAGCTTTGGGATGGTCGCGAGGTTGCCGCTTGGGACTTCCTCACCGGCGAGATCGACAAGAGCATCCACGCCCTCCGCACCTACTTCATGCACCCCGAGTACAAGGCGCTGCTCGAGTACGTAGGCCCCAACGGCGAATTCATCGACAACATCAACGGTCGCCTCATCAATCCCGGCCACTGCATCGAGACCGCATGGTTCATTCTCGAAGAAGCCAAGTATCGAAAGACCCACCCCCGGCCCCTCCCTGAATGGAGGGGAGAGGACACTCCTGCAAATGAAGGTGTGAAGAGTCTTTCCCCCGACGAACTCGTCGAGATGGGTCTTACCATCCTCGAATGGTCGTGGGACTGGGGCTGGGACGAGCAGTACGGCGGCATCATCAACTTCCGCGACTGCAAGGGCTTCCCTCAGCAGGACTACTCGCAGGACATGAAGTTCTGGTGGCCGCAGTGCGAGACGATGATTGCCTGCCTCTATGCCTATCAGGCTACGGGCGACGAGCAGTGGCTCCACCGCCATCAGCAGATCACGGAGTGGACGCTTGGTCACTTCCCCGACCGCGAGTACGGCGAGTGGTACGGCTATCTCCACCGTGACGGCACCGTGGCCCAGCCGGCGAAGGGCAACATCTTCAAGGGCCCCTTCCACGTGCCCCGCATGTTCACCAAGAGCTTCATGCTCTGCGAAGAGCTGCTTGCCGAGCTCTAAAAGTAAAATAATATAAAAAGCCCCGCGCCTGTAAGGACGAACCTTGCAGGCGCGGGGTATTTTTGTGCGCGTTGTGATTAGCGGATAATCATCTTGCGGCCACCCTTGATGTAGAGGCCACGTTCGGGACGTGCTACGCGGCCCTGGAAGTCGTAGTAGGTTTCCGTGTTGCCGGGATTCGTAACGTTCGCAATGCCATCGTAGTCGAAGTTGGGCGTGTAGACGCTGTCGAAGTCGCCGAGGCCCGTCCAGGTGTAGTCGTTGCTCCAGTAGGCGCCGTAGATGAGGCGGGGAGTACGAGCGTCGTAGTCGATGCCTTCAACGCGATCGAGGCTGTAGCAGCCAGTGCTGTGGTCGAGCGTGAAGGTGAAGGCTACAAGGTTAGGCACGAGGAAGTAGCTGGCAGTTGAGCCATTTTCAACGAGGACAAAAGCACCGGTGCGTGCGCCGTAGCCCATCTCGTCATCGTAGCTGATCCACTGGTTGAGGGGGATGGTAAGGTTGCCGTCTTCGTCAACGCTACCCGAAACCCACGAATCGGCGGTATTGATGCCGTTAGAGGTGATGGCGCCGGAAATGGGCGTGTGCATGAAGACCGTCTTGCCGTCGGGGCTGAAGACGAGCTCGATGTCCTTACCACTCTGGTCAGCTTCGTAGATGTTGCCGTTGATGAAGTTGAAGGCAAAGCCGGAGCGGCTGTAGCTATAGAGTGTGCCCTCGGGCTGCTTCTCGATGATGTAGGGGCGTGTGCCTTCGTTTTCGTCGCGGGTGAGGACAACGTTGGTCAGCTGTTCGGCACGAGGGATGCTTGTGGAGATGCGGCCCCAAGTGAGGAGGATGTCCTGTTCTGCCACGTACTTGTCTTCTGTAGCAATGTAGTTGAAGACGAGGTCGGAGGGTGAGTAAGCGCCTTCGAAGGGTTCGGTGCAGCCGTAGAAGAAGAGGTCAAACTTCTCGCCAGCTTGTTCGAAGGTGTAGAGGAACTGTTCGCGGGGGAAGAAGAGGCTGCCGTCGCTGCGGCGCTTACCCTTGATCCACACGTACTTGTTGGTGTCGCTGTTGTAGTAGTCGGCCCAGAAGCAGAAGTTGGTAAGGTAAACGTCATCGTTTGCATCGAAGGCAAGGATGGCGTTGTAGCCCTTGAAGCCACCTTCTACAGGATCGGTATCCACAGCCGTGAGCGTGTAGTTGATGCGTTCTGCCTTCCATGAGGGCTCTACCTTCTCTTCGACGAGGCCGCCGCTCTTATAGGTGAGGACGGTGTTGTAGTCGCCGTAGCCCACCCAAGCGTCGTCGTCCTCATAGAAGAGTCCGAGAGGCTCGCGGTTGCTGGTGTTGGTGAGGGTGAGGGTCTTGCCATCTTTGCTGATGTCGAAGACGATGTTGCGCTTGTGGTCCGCCACGAAGGTGCCGTCCGAGCTGTCGTATTCACCCATGCAGACCACGAGGGGAGTGTCGTAGTAGGCGTCGTAGTTGACGGCCTGGCCTTCGGGGAAGATGTACTGACCATCCTTCTTCACACCCTTGATCCATGCTGTTGCGGCGTAGGCCTTGCTGTAGGTGGATAGGGGCTGCTGCATGAAGATGTAGCCGTCTTCGGTCTCGACGAGGTGGATGACGCCGCTCTGGGTGCCTTCTTCAGTGTTGTAAGCCACGTAGGTGTAGTTGCCGCCGGAACGAGTGTAGGTAAACTCGTTGCCGGTGCCGGGAGCAGTGATGATGCCGAGCTCGTTGTGCTGTTCGCCGGGGCAAATCTTGCTGATATCCACCTTCTCGTCTTCGTCGGGGTCAACGATAGGCTGGTCGGGGTCTTCGCCTTCGCCGGTAATGGTCTCGCTGCCTTCGATGGGCGTGTAGATGACGTAGGCTTCGCAGTAACCGCTGCAGCTGAATTCATCGGTGCCGCGTACGAAACCATAGACGTATTGAGGAGGCATCTCGCCGTCTTTCTGGTCTTCGAAGAGAGGATCGAGGTAGAGGAAGCCGTCTTCGTCGACAGAGAAGGTCACTTCCTTGACAGAGGGATCCCATTCGTAAGTATATTGGTAGCGGCTCTCATATATCCACTTGCGTACGAAGACACCGGTGCGGAGGCTGCCGTAGTCAGGATCCTTCTGGATGTACTGCATCGTGGGGAAGTGAATCTTGCCATCGGCCTCAATGCTGCCCTTGATCCAAGGATCGAGGACGCTGGCGCAGGGACTCTTGAGATAGACGTCGTTGCCGTTGGGATTGTAGGCAATGTCGACGGTCGTGCCTTCCTGACCATTGTTGAGCCAACCCATCGTCGAGGCAAGGAACTGGCCGTGGCAGTCATAGCTGATCTGGCGGTAGCCCTTGGGAGCATTGTAGATGGGAGCGTCGGCAACGTCGTTGAAGGAGATGAGCTTGAAGTTTTCGATACGTTCTACGCGTTCGAGTTTGTCACCCATCTTCTCGTAATTGATGAAGAGGTCCTGACCTGTGACGTAGTCGCCCTTTGCTGCATCGTAGGTGAGAACGAGGTCGCAGGCGTCGGCAGCATTCATGCTACCGTGGGGCAGGGCGTAGACGTAAAGGTCGTAGTGGTCCTCAGTGGTGAGGATGTACTGCTCCTTGGGGAATACGATAGAGCCGTCGGCCTGGCGTTTGCCCTTGAGCCAGTGGTCGATGCCGTAGAAGGAGAAGTTCGAAAGGTAAGCATCGTCGCCATCGAAACCGAGCTGGCTGCAGAAGCTGACGTTACCGATGGGATAGCTCGTCTCAACTTCGGAATCGTAGATAACCTTAGAGTCGTAGCCGTTGGAGATGAACTGCGTCGTGCTTACACCAAAGGGGATTGTGACGGCGGGATCGTGCTCGCTCGTAGTGTCGCGGGTGTAGGAGGTCTGGTAGTCCCAGTGTGAACCGACAGAGTAGCCGGTGCTCGAACTGAACACGCCGAGCAGGTGCTGCTTGCTGGAGTTCTGGAGTTCGAGGACTTTGCCTCCGCGCGTGAACTTGAGGACGATAGGCTCGTCCTTAACGGGATAAGCCGTGAGGTCATTAGCGTCGAAGTCGCCCATGTACAGCACGTACGGAGTGTAGGGAGGACGTGCGCCGCAGCTGATGGGCTGTCCGGGAGCGAAGGTGATGGTTTCGCCTTCGAGTTTGCCCTTCACCCATGTGTCGGTGAGTTCGATGTGCTGTGATTCGAGAGCATCGCAGAGGGGGTGGTTCCAATATACGGTGCCATCGTCGCAGAAGACGAACTTGGACGTTCCGTCCTGAACGCCTTCGCTGGTGCTGAAGCCTGAGAGGAGGAGGACGCCACCACCGGTACGGTTGAAGATGACTTCTTCGCCTTCGGCAGGTGAGGTGATGATGCCGTTGTCATCCTTGACCTCCACCTTGCTGGCGGGAGCCTTGTGGAGGGTGCGCAACGCGTGGTAGTCTGTGACCACTGGAGCCTTCACGAACTGTTGGGCTACAGCGGTGCAGGCCATCAGGACCATTGCCAGAATGAGTGTAATTCTTTTCATGATAAAAAATGCGTGTGTTAAGATTTCGGCGCGAAGTTACGCCTTTTTCTTGACACACGCAAAATTATAGGTGTTAAAACTGTTGTTTTATCGACGTTTCCCGCCATTTTGCAAATGACGGGAAAGTCGGGGGCTATTGTCTCGGTGTTGTGCGACGAAGCTCAGACGGCGTGCAGCCTCGTCTTTCTTGCACGAATTTGCTCAGTTGCACCTGCGAGGTGAAGCCAAGATGGGAGGAGACTTCCTTAATGGTGAGCGTCGTGGTGCGTAGCATGGTCTCGGCCTCGTGGAGGAGATATTCGTCGATGACCTGCTTCGGCGACTTACCGACGGCAGCCTTCGTCACTTGTGACAAGTAGCGCGGCGTGATGGCCAGTTGATCAGCGTAGAAGGCTACGTCGTGGGCTGTGCGATGGTGGGCCGCGATGAGGCTGAGCAGACGATTATAGATCGAGGCGGAACGCTGGAGGGTATCGGTGGCATCGACGGCATAGACCACCTGGGTGTGGATGTAGTCGTGGGCATTACGTACGGCAGAGAGCATATCGTCGCCCAAAGCCAGACGTGTGGCGATGGCCGAGGAGAGAGCACCGCCTACACCGTGGCGCTGCCAGCCTTCTATATTATAAGATGAGAAGAACTGTTCGTGAATCTCGACCTGAGTTTCTCCATTAGGTGACGAGTGTTCGCCATAGAGTAGGGCAGTGAGGCGGCCTTCGGTGTGGGCGCCACCGCGGAGCATCACCCACCTGGGCCCCATCTCCGTCAGTTGGCGTGCCACGCGAAGCATGTCGGCGTCCGTCGTGATGTGGGTATCGAGCAGAATCTCAGCCTCGCTGCATCGCAGCAGGAGGAGTTCCGTTTCGGGCAGAATGTGGACCTTGAGAGCCGCCAGGGCTGCGCGTCCGGCCTCCGTTGCGGGATCCATGAGGCGAGTGCCGTGGGAAGAGAGTATGCCGGGATCGACCACTACGTGGCGGCATCCCACGATGTAATCTCGCAGCGCCGTCATGGCTTCTGCGTCGCTGATGAGGCCCAACTTGATCGCCGTGGGGTGAAGGTCGTCGACCACGGCGCGCACCTGTCCCGCAACGACCTCTGCCGGAAGGGCGTGGACGCACTGGATGCCGCTGAGGCCTTGTACCGTGACGGATGTGATGGCTGTCACGGCACTACCGCCAAGGGCCGATATCGTCATGATGTCGGCCTGCACACCGGATCCGCCCGTTCCGTCGGAACCCGTGATGCTGAGAATGATGGGGCTAATGGGGGTAATAGGGCTAATAGGGCAAATGGG
>JAUNIC010000281.1 GCA_030523615.1 Bacteroidales bacterium | reverse complement strand
AAATCTAATATCTATTGATAATCAATGTTTTATCCATGAGTGTTTTTCGTTATTCTTGGTTGTTTTAGGCTTCATAAATACAATCGCGGAAGGCGTAGCTGGGCAAGGTGGTGAGGCCATCAGGGATGACCACGCTGGTGAGACCGGTACATTCGGCGAAGGCGCTGGAGCCCATCGAAGTGACGTTGGTCAAATCGAGGTTGGTCAAGCCATAGCAGCGGAAGAAAGCGCCGCTGTTGAGGGTGGTGCAACGGCTGAGGTCGATGGAAGCGAGTTTTTTGCAGTAGTTGAATGCGTCGCTGCCGACCGTCACGGGACGAAGCCCCTCAAGGGAGGTGAGCCACTCGCAATTATAGAAGGCGTCCTCGCCCAGCGCGGTAATGTTGCCGCAGTTGTGGACTACGCGGAGGCTGTCGAGGTCATTGAATGCATAATTGGGTATTACGGTCAGGCCGCTGCCGAGGGTCACCTCGCGGAGCTGGGTGCCGTCGCTGCGGCAGAAGGCGTAGGTGCCGAGACTGGTGAGGCTATTGGGAAGGGTGACGCTGGTGGCCTTGTGGAGACCGCGGAAAGCATAGTTACCGATGGTGGTCACGCCTTCGGGGATGGTGATGGCGCCCTCGATGTTGCGGTATTCAAAGGCGTTGTTGCCGATGGTCTGCAGCGTGGTGGGGAAGTAGAAGAAGCGGAGGGGATTGGAGGTGAAGGCCGAGGCAGGAATCTCGGTGACCTGGGCGTCAGTGAGGTCGAGGTAGACGAGCGAGGTCATGGACTTGATCTTAGCCCAGTCGTCGGCGTTCATGGGACCGCTGACCTTGAGGTAGCGCACGGCGGTGAGGTTGCCGAGGTTGGCCACGGCTTCGAGACCAACGTTGCCGGCGGTCTGCTGGTTGACGTGGAGCACCTGGCTGCTGGAGCTGCGAAGCTGGATGTTGCTGACCTCGGCGCGGTTGCCGTAGCCGGGGTCGTACTACGAACGAGCGTAGCTGATGGTGTAGGTGTGGAGACCTTCGGGGATGTAGACGCGGAAGGTGCCGTCGTTGTAGCGGTGGGAATCGTTGGAGTTCCAACCGGACTGGTACAACGCATTGTAACCGTTCTCATCGGTCACCATGAGATAGTCGCTGCTGCTAGAGCTAATGTAGTAGTCGAAGGAGAGCTCGAGGGGCTGGGTGGCGTTGACGCTGAGCTTCATGCCGGTCTTGGAGCTTGTGCTGACATTGGCGGTATGGGCCGCCTCGCCTTCAACACACCAGGGGAAGTAGTCTGCGGGGGTCGTCACGCTCCACTCGAGGTCGGAGTCATCGCAGTCGATGAGGGTGGCTACGTCGCCCTGAGGGAAGAGACGCAGGTTGGAGAGGGAGCAGGAGAGGTCGGAGCGGTAACCGTTGTAATAGTAATAGTCGAGCTTCACCGTGTGGTGGCCTGCGGGAATGGCAGTTCTGGAGGTACCAGTGTTGGTGTTGAAGGTGCCGTTGGTGTAGGCATTGTCGTCGTAGCGGTTCTTCTGCACATCGTCAACGTCGATGTACAGGCGGCCATTGCCGTACGAGCCCGTGATGGTGAAGTCGAGGGCGAGCCAAGCGTCGACGTCGGTGTCGACGTCCATGGTGATGTAATAGTGCTTGGAGCCATCCGAACCGGTGATGGTGGCTGTGCCGTCGCCGGGGAAGGTCCAAGGATTGACGTCATTGTTCTGCACGGTGGCTGTGATGCCGCCGCTGGTGGCAATGGCTCCAAACTCTTGGGCCATCGCGGTCATCGCCGCCATCAGGCCGACGATGAAAATTAACAGCTTGTGTTTCATGGTGTATGTTGTTTTTTATTGTTTTTCTTAAAGCGGAGAGTTCTGCCAAAGCCCCTAAAGTCCTTAAAGACCCTATCGGCGGTTGCTGTCGGCGGGCGGGGGTGTTGTGCCGGCTCCGCCGCCATTGTCGAGGCCACCGCCGCCTTCGATGTCGCCCTTTGACTCGCGCCACTCGCTCTGGGAGCGGCCCATAACGATGTCGAGTAGCATCTGCAGATCGACGAGTGTGACTAACTTATCCTGATTGAGGTCGGCTGCAGGATGTGCCACGCGCTGACCGCGCAGGATGGCCA
>JAUNIC010000087.1 GCA_030523615.1 Bacteroidales bacterium | reverse complement strand
GCAAAACTCCTGCAAAAGCCAAAATACAAAGTAAATCAACAATAATTTCTCATTAACAATGAAAAAAACTTTCTTTACCATCGTCGCTCTCGGCATGGGTCTCGCAGCCTTCGCTCAGCGCCCCGATATGCCTAAGGCTGACGTTAAGGCCACTCCCGCCAAGACGGGCAACTTCGTTTGGCGCCATCAGGTAAGCGGTTTCGTTGCACCCAAGCCTGCAGCACCCGCAAAGAAGGCCAACCATCTCTACCCCGGCGTGCTCCCCGACGGCGAAAACCACGTTTGGGCCTACACCGCCTTCAACCAGGAACGCTGGAGCAAGCAGCAGTCGCTCCTCAAGTTCACCACCAATCAGCTGAGCCCGAACGACATGACCCAGATCGCTGCCTTCGACCGCACGAAACTCGAGAACACCGCTACCGACATCTCGGCTTTGACCTTCGTCGGCAACGAGCTTTGGGCTTCTATGCGCCGTCCCTTCGACCTCGGTTACTTCTACATGAAGGGTCTCTACCAGATCGACGTCGAGACCGGCGACTACAAGACCGCACAGAACGGTCTCTACCGTTGGTACGACGCTGAAAGCGATGACGTAGAAATCACCAACAACAACTACAACCCCAACCTTCCCCTCATGATGGACATGAGCTACGATCCCACCACCGGTCTTCTCTGGTATGTGGCTCCCGAGCTCAACGGCGGCATCGTCTTCGACGGTTTCTTCCGTGCACAGGAGTGGAACGTTGGTTATCTGAACACCAAGGCCGCCAACCCCGAACCTGTAAAGCTTTACACCAGCAAGCTCTGTATCGCCAACATCGTGGCTGACCACGGCGTGCTCTACGGTCTCGGCGAAGAGCCCTTCTACACCGGCGACGTTGATCCCGAAACGGGCTACGACGTTGTGGACATCAAGACGAGCTTCGTAAGCCTCACTCCCAACGTTGCCACCGGCAACTGCACCCTCAACGTGATCCGCGAGTACGACGCTGACGAACTCTACGTTTCGCCCCCCGACTTCTGGGTAGGTGGCCACCTTGTAAACTCGTCCATGGAACTCGACCGCGACAACCATCGTCTCTACGTGGCTTACAACAATGTGCTCGACGGCAACTTCTACTGGGACGAGCTCGACCCCAAGACCGGTAAGGTCCTCAAGCACGAGTTCCAGAGCGAACTCCTCGGCATCAAGAGTCTCGCTATCCCCTATCAGGATTGCAACGACGACGCTCCCACCAACGTGACCAACCTCGTCGTTACTGCAGGTTCCAACGGCTCCGACAACACCACCCTCATCTGGAACGATCCCGTGAGCTGCTACTACGACCGCAGCAAGGCTCCCGCCATCAAGAAGATCAACATCTATCGCGACGACAAGCTCATCGGCTCTGTACCCGCTGACGAAGAGGAGTACATCGACATGAAGGTGCCCTTCGGCCTCTACAAGTACACCGTTGTGGCTGAGAACGCTGCCGGCGAAGGCCTCAAGGAGTCTCGCACCGTATTCGTGGGTAAGGACACCCCGGGCGCTCCTCTCAACGCTACGCTTACCACCAACGGCGACGAAGCTACCATCACTTGGGAAGCTCCTGTGACGGGTGCTCACGGCACTTGGTTCGACGCTGAAAGCACTACCTACAGCATCACCCGTAATCCCGACAACGTAGTCGTAGCTCAGAACATTCCCGGCTACACCTACGTTGACAAGGTGCCCAGCGTAAAGAGTTACAGCTACACCATCACCGCCAGCAACCACGAGGGTGAGGGTCTCAGCGCTACCACCAACCTCATTTCCTTCGGTCCCAACATCGAACTTCCCTACGAGGTTGACTTCACCGATCTCGACGGCTTCAACTCTTGGCAGGTTATCGACCACAACCAGGATGGCTTCAAGTGGCAGTACGGCTGGTACGCCACCCATAAGGAAGAGGTTGGCCAGTGCGCCCAGTACGATGCTACCTTCTGCGGCAACAAGCCTGCCGACTACCTCTTGTCTCCCGTCTTCAAGACTGTCAAGGGCGAAGAGTACAAGCTCGACTACGATGTGATGGTTCACAACTATCGCGACACCGACGAGCAGTTTGGTTGGTACAATGGTAACGCCGATGCCTATCCTGGCGTCAACAACAGCCTCAACCGCTTCGAGGAAGGCAGCTACGATGCCGCTTACGGTCTCACCTGGTACCATCGTCAGGGCGTATTCGAAGCCAACGACGACCAGCAGCGCGTTGCCTTCTCCGTTCTCTCAAGACCTCTCATGGGTATCCTCTACCTCAAGAACGCTGTCATTCGTCACTACAGCGCTACCGACCTCGGTGTAGATCACATCAACGCCAGCTCCATCGGTACCGTTTACCGTCCTCTCCCCATCACCGTTTATGTGAAGAACGAGGGTAAGAAGACCGTGAAGAACTTCAAGATTCGCGTTTACGACAAGGACGAGACTTCTATCGCAGAGCAGGAATTCAACGAGCCCATCTACTCTGAAGAAATCATGCCCTACACCGTGCAGTGGACTCCCAAGGCTCTCGGCTTGAACGAGGTTTATGCTGAAATCATCTTCGAAGAAGACACCTACAAGGGTGACAACATCAACAAGCAAGCTCTCCGCATCGACGTGACCGACCAGGCCGAAGGCGACTGGCGTACTGTTCTTACCAAGGACGAAATCGCTCCTGGTGGCTGGTGCGCAATCAACGCTCCCTGCTCTCGCTCACAGGCTCTCTACCTTGCTGAAGAACTCCAGCTCAACAAGGGCGACATCATCACCGGTATCGGCTTCATCTACAACGGCCGTCCTTGCTTCGAAGGCTTCAACAACATCGAGTTCGAAGTGAACCTTGGTTCTACTTCTCTCGATATGATCTACGACTACTGGCGTGCTCAGCACGAGTGGCAGACCTACGACGCTCACTTCCTCCGCAGCGAGTACTTCCCCCACAACGCTTTCTACGGCTTTACCAAGGTTAACTGCACCGAGGGTGAGGGCCAGCTCCTCTTCCCCTTCCAGAACCCCTACGTTTACGACGGCGAGAACCTCCTCATCGACATCATCCGTACCGAAAGCACCAAGCTCTCCGAAGAGTTCCTTACCTTCTACTGCGACGTTCAGGACAAGAACCAGGATATCGACCTCATCGAAGAAAGCCGTGGTCGTGCTATCGACCGCTGGGGTGAAAGCGAACTCCCCGATGGCGGCATCGCCTTCCCCTGCGGTGGTTACAACGCTATCCCCGTGCTCATCCTCGGCTACTCTGACGCTACCGGTATCCACGGCATCAAGACCGTCAGCAGCAACCTCACCGTTAACCATCGCGGCGATGAACTCCTCCTCAGCGACGAGTGCACCAACGTCATCGTTAACGACCTCCAGGGCCGCACCGTAGCTCGCCTTGCCAAGGGTAATGTAGTTAAGGTTCCCGCAGCTCTCCACGGCGCTTGCGTAGTTACCGCTACCCTCTCCAACGGCAAGACCACTACCGTCAAGGCAGCGCTCTAACAGACTTCCCATTCTCTCACCCTCTCCTTCCCTCCTTATATTATATATGAGGACGGAGGAGGGGGATACGGGAGGGGGCGCAACGCAGGCCGCCCAATCCATAACCGCCACACACGATCTTCTAATGCCCGAAATGCAAACCGGCTCCGGCCGTATACTATGGCTTGACGCGCAAAAGGGTGTGTTCATCCTCCTCGTCATCTTGGGCCACGTCATCCAAACAACGTTTCCGCAGGATTTCCATACACAGCACTTATGGTGCTTCACTTCTTCTTTCCGCATGCCCGCCTTTATGGCGCTGAGCGGATGGATAGCCTACAAACCCGTGCAGAAAAGGAAACTTGGGCTCAAGGACTCCATCATCAGGCGCGCCCGACAGCTGATGTTTCCCTACATCGTATGGTCGCTGCTTAAGTTTGCTGTGGGAGGATGTTACACCCTTGAACTTCTGCAAGGCATCATCCTCAATCCATCAGGCTTCTACTGGTATCTGTGGGCGCTCTTCTGGATTTACGTTTTATACAGATGCGTCCAGTCGCTCGCTGCCGCAATACGTTGCAACGAAACCATAGTCATTGGTGCTGTGGCGCTCTTTCTGCTGGCGGCGATGACCATGCTCCACACCAAGCTCTTCGGCTTCGACGTGATTGCCTACTTCTTCTTCTACTTCTTCATCGGAGATTGCATACGGAAGTACAGCAAACAGTTCGACAAGGTGTTCGATCCCCGCAGCACCCGAGGCCGAATCATCCTCGGTGTACTGACGCTCTACTTCGTCGTGGCTGCCTGCTACTGAAAAAACAGTGGCTTGCCCGACTTTGCCAGTTCGCTCACCGGCATCATAGGCACGCTCTTCAACTACGCCTTCCGCGTGAGCATCGCCATCAGTGCCATACTCGTCCTGATGGCTGTAGGCTCCGTGCTGCAGAACATTCCGTCGGCCTTCAATCGCATGACGGCCTACATCGGCCGCATGACGCTGGGCATATACACCGTGCATATCCTGCTACTCGACGTCGGCGTAGGATTGTGCCGAATGCTCCTGCCCACCGCATCCGACAATGCCGTCTGCACCATGGCATTCGTCAGCATATCGCTGGCCACCTGTGTCATCGTCGTCCTCCTGCGTAAGATTCCCCTTCTCACACGCCTCCACATCGTGTGATTCCCAAAACTTCGACAAGTTAATTAGAAAGCAAGAAAAACACAACCTACAAAGTCATATATGGAACAGAAAATGCTTGAGATCGTATCTCACTTCGCCATTGAAGGCAACGTTACCGAAATCGCTCCCCTCGGCAACGGACTCATCAATACCACTTACAAGGTAACCACCGAAGGTGCTACTCCCGACTACGTGCTCCAGAACGTCAACGTGGCCATCTTCCCCGACATGGACCTCCTCATGAACAACATCGTCGAGGTAACGGGCCACATCCGCAAGAAGCTCGAAGCTGCCGGTACTCCCGACATCGATCGCAAGGTCCTCAATTTCATCCCCGCAAAGGATGGCAAGATGTACCACCACGACGAAGCCGAAGACAAGTACTGGCGCATCATGGTCTACATCCCCGACACCGTGAGCAAGACCGGCGTGAGTCTCGAGAGCGCTTACATCGTGGGTGAGACCTTCGCTGATTTCCAGGCTAAGCTTGCCGACATCCCCGCTCAGCTGGGCGAGACCATCAAGGACTTCCACAACATGGAGTGGCGCCTCCAGCAGCTCAAGGACGCCATCGCAGAAAACCGCAGCGGCCGTGCCGACGAGCCCGAGGTAAAGGAAATCCTCGCCGACATCTTCGAGCGCGCTGACTACTACTGCAAGGCTGAGCAGCTTTACCGCGAAGGCAAGCTCCCCAAGCGCATCTGCCACTGCGACACGAAGGTCGACAACATCCTCTTCGACCAGGACGACAGCGTGCTTTGCGTCATCGACCTCGACACCGTTATGCCCAGCTTCATCTTCTCTGACTTCGGCGACTTCCTCCGTTCGGCAGCCAACACCACCGCAGAGGACGATCCCGACCTCTCAAAGGTCAGCTTCAACTTCGAAGTATTCAAGGCTTTCACCGAAGGTTACCTCAAGGGTGCTGCCAGCTTCATCACCCCCATCGAGGTGGAGAACCTCCCCTACGCTACGGGCCTCTTCCCCTACATGACTCTCGTACGCTTCATCGCCGACTACATCAACGGCGACATCTACTTCCGTTGCCAGTATCCCGAGCACAACCTCGTACGTAGCCGCAACCAGCTCAAGCTCACCAAGTGCGTAGAAGCTGCCTTCCCCCAGATGGAAGCCTTCATCGCCGAGCAGCTGAAGAAGTAAAAGACCCACCCCCCAGCCCCTCCCTGCGAGGGAGGGGGGTGGTTACTTATATTATGAAAAAGGAAAACAATAACGAAAAAGGGCAATCATCGTCTTCCCTTCCCCCTCATATACAAAAGTATCTACCCCCCTCCTTCACAGGGAGGGGCCGGGGGTGGGTCTGTATCGAGGACGTAGCGCTGGAACTCTCCCGCCATTCGGACCTCGACGCGCCGTTTGTGTTGCGGCAGATCGAAGGCTACCAACGCATGCGCACCAAGGTGCCGCGCTGGACGGAAGTGGAAGGTATCCACTTCCCGCCGCGTCTTGCCCTTGAGCAATGCAGCGGACAGCCCGCAGCCGAATACAAGGCGAAAGTGATAGAAAGGTTGTTGGCTGTTTCTGGATGTACCTCTTCCGGTGCAGTCAGCGTCTGCGAGCCCTCCCCCCAGTCGGGGGGAGATGGAGGGGGGCTAAGGGGGGTCGACCTCACCGGCGGCATGGGCATCGACTTCTCCTTCATCGCTCCTTTATTTAATACGCGCACGTACGTGGAGCAGCGCGAGGAACTCGTCACAGCTGCGCGCCACAATTTCCCGCTCCTCGGCCTCGGCGACGCCCACATCGTCCACGGCGACGGCGTGGAGTACCTCCACACAATGGAGCCCGTAGACCTTATCTTCCTCGATCCCGCACGCCGCGACGCCCACGGCGGCAAGACGGTGCTCATCGAGGACTGCGAGCCCAACGTCGCCGAACTCCTGCCCCTTCTGCGCAGCAAGAGCCAGTGGCTCATGATCAAACTCTCCACGATGCTCGACCTGCACCAAGCCATCGCCACGCTGCCCGGCATCAATGAAGTCCACGTCTTTGCCGCCGGCGGCGAATGCAAAGATCTTCTCCTCGTCTTTGGTCCCGACGCTCCCGCAGAGCCCACCATCTACTGCGCCGACGAGACCCATTCCTTTGCCTTCACCTACAGCGAAGAAAACACGACCACGCCACCGCTAGCCACGGCCATCGAAGGATTCCTCTACGAGCCCAACCCCGCCATCATGAAAGCCGGCGCATACCGCACCTTCGCCACTCACTACGGTCTACAGAAACTGCACCGCAATTCACACCTTTACGTCAGTCCAGCACCGATAGACGACGTTCCCGCCCGCTCCTTCCGCATCGAACGCATCTACACTTTCGCCAAGGCCGACCTCAAGGCGCTCGCCGCCGATCTCAAAGCCGAAGGCGGCAAGGCCAATCTCACCGTGCGCAACTTCCCCGCGTCAGTTGCCGACCTCCGCAAAAAACTAAAAATCAAGGAGGGCGGCAGCGCTTATCTTTTCGCCACAACCGACGCCGACGAAAAGAAAATCATCATTTTTTGCAAAAAAATCTAAGATTGTTGTAACTTTTTCTACCTTTTAACCGTCTACACTTTAGAAGCATGAACGAAATCGACTTCCGACACGACCTGCTGCCGCTCAAGAACAAGCTGTTCCGCGTGGCGCTGCGCATCACTCTCGACCGCCCCGAGGCCGAGGACGTCGTGGAGGATGTGCTCGTCAAAACGTGGGAAATGCGCCACACGCCAGAACTGCAGCAAGTGGTCAGCCTCGAGTCCTACTGCCTCACGATGACACGCAATCTGGCCCTCGACCGCGCCAAACGCCGAGAAGCGCAGAACGTGTCGCTCGACGACGAAGCCCACGGGCACATTGCCGAAGAGCGAGCCGACACCAATCCGCTCCCAGACCAACTCATGGAACGCGACGAGCAACTGCGCTGGGTACACGAGCTCTTCATGCAGCTGCCTGAAAAACAGCGTTCCATCATGCAGCTCCGCGACGTCGAGGAGCACTCCTACCAGGAGATTGCCGAGATCATGCAGATCACGGAATCCGACGTCAAAGTCACCCTTTTCCGAGCCCGTCAGGCGCTCAAACTACTTATTCAGAAACATCCAAACAATGGACTATAAATACATCGAGCAACTCATCGAACGCTACTTTGACTGCACGACGACCGTCGCCGAAGAGCGAATTCTGAAGGCCTTCTTCAGCCAAAACGATGTGCCCGCACACCTCGAGCAGTATGCTGACCTCTTCGTCTACGAAGAAGAGCAGAAGGAAGCCGAGATGCTCGACGAGGACTTCGACAAGCGCGTCATGGAACGCCTTGAAGCTGATGGTGATGCCCCCGTCATCCACGTGAAGATCCAGCATCTCACCTTCGCCGATCGCATCCGCCCGCTCTTCCGCGCCGCTGCAGCAGTGGCTATCGTCGTGCTCATCGGCGGAAGCATGCACCGCGCCTATGTCACCCACACCATCGAGCCCATCAGCTCCTTCGGCGTTGGAGGCGAAGAGGCTCAGGGCATCACTGTCAATCCTGCCGAGACCGACAATCCCAACCTTTTCATTCAGAACGGAGAGAAGGTGGCCATCACCGTCGACACCCTCGGCGCAAGGAAAAAGGCCGAGTAAAAGGTCGCCAAAACACGTACAACAATCTTTGCTTCATACGATTAAAACGCAAGTATGCCTGACGATGTGAGTCGTCAGGCTACTTTTTTGCTCATAAAATAATATAAACGCGCGCGTATGTCGTAAATTTTCACTATCTTTGCGCGCAGGTTTAATATACTCGCACACAAGAAAATTACAATCGAGGCACACGTTGCCTCCCCCATCAACCCACGAATTTAAAACTCAAAAACTTAATCAATATGGCACAACAAGAAGACGTTTTCAAGAAGATTGTATCCCATTGCAAGGAGTACGGTTTCGTATTCCCCTCCAGCGATATCTATGATGGCCTCGGCGCCGTCTACGACTACGGCCAGAACGGCGTAGAGCTCAAGAACAACATCAAGCAGTACTGGTGGCAGTTCATGACCCTGCTCCACGACAACATCGTGGGCATCGACTCCGCCATCTTCATGCACCCCACCATCTGGAAGGCCAGCGGCCACGTTGACGCCTTCAACGATCCCCTCATCGACAACCGCGACTCCAAGAAGCGTTACCGCGCCGACGTGCTCATCGAGGACCAGATTGCGAAGTACGACGAGAAGATCGACAAGGAAGTCGCTAAGGCTGCCAAGCGCTTCGGCGACGCCTTCGACGAGGCTCAGTTCCGCGCCACCAATGCTCGCGTGCTCGAAAACCAGGCCAAACGCGACGCTCTCCACGAGCGCTTCAGCGTAGCCATGAACGCCAACGACCTCGAGGGTCTCAAGCAAATCATCATCGACGAGGAGATTGCTTGCCCCATCAGCGGCACCCGCAACTGGACCGACGTGCGCCAGTTCAACCTCATGTTCTCCACCGAAATGGGTTCTACCGCAGAAGGCGCCAGCAAGATCTACCTTCGTCCCGAGACGGCTCAGGGTATCTTCGTCAACTACCTCAATGTGCAGAAGACCGGCCGCATGAAGATTCCTTTCGGTATCGCACAGATCGGTAAGGCTTTCCGCAACGAGATCGTAGCGCGTCAGTTCATCTTCCGCATGCGTGAATTCGAGCAGATGGAGATGCAGTTCTTCGTAAAGCCCGGCACCGAGCTCCAGTGGTTCGAGGAGTGGAAGAAGCGCCGCATGGCTTGGCACCAGGCTCTCGGCTTCGGCGCTGAGAACTACCGCTTCCACGATCACGAGAAGCTCGCCCACTACGCCAACGCCGCCAGCGACGTCGAGTTCCACATGCCCTTCGGCTTCAAGGAGGTTGAGGGTATCCACAGCCGTACCGACTTCGACCTCAGCCAGCACGCCAAGTTCTCCGGCAAGAAGATTGAATACTTCGATCCCGAAGAGAACCGCAGCTATACTCCGTATGTCATCGAGACCTCGATCGGTGTTGACCGTATGTTCCTCAGCGTAATGTGCCACAGCTACGAAGAGCAGAAGCTCGCCGACGGCCAGACCCGCACCGTGCTCCATCTCCCCGCAGCTCTCGCCCCCATCAAGCTCGCCGTCTTCCCCCTCACCAAGAAGGACGGTCTGCCCGAGAAGGCTCGCGAGATTGTCAACGAACTCCAGTACCACTTCAAGTGCGTCTACGAGGAGAAGGACCAGATCGGCAAGCGTTACCGCCGTCAGGACGCCATCGGTACCCCCTTCTGCGTCACCGTTGACCCCGACACCCTCACCGACGGCTGCGTCACCCTCCGCGACCGCGACACCATGGAGCAGCAGCGCGTCAAGATCGAAGATCTCCGCTCGCTCATCGAGGACAAGGTGAGCATCACCAGCCTCCTCAAGAAGCTGAAGTAATATCCCAAGACAAGCTAAGTCGCCGGCCTCCTCCGCTGCATCACACCACGGAGGAGGCGCGGTGCAAACATAGCCTTATAAGCACAAATGAAAAAACTCCTTTACCTCTTCGCCCTCATCCTTGGCGTGGCCAGTATCTGGTCATGCAAAGAGACAAGTGACGAAGTCTTTGAATTCGAGAACTGGCAGGAGCGCAACACCGTCTACATGAAAGACACTCTCGCCCTCGCCAACCGTCAGGTGGCAGCCGCCAAGGCACAGTGGGGCGACGCGTGGGAAGAGCACTGCGACTGGCGCGTCTATCCCAGCTATTGCGTCACCACCGGCGGCAAGACGACGTGGGAAGACTCCATCGCCGTCCACGTCATCGAGCACGGCACGGGTTCAGGTTGTCCCCTTTACACCGACTCCGTCCGCGTGACCTATGCCGGCCGACTCATCCCCTCGCCCTCCTACCCCACGACGGGCTATCTCTTCGACCACACGGGTCTGAGCAACAAGGTGAACGAAATCATGGACAGCCGCTTCGAAGTGCCCGCCAGCTTCAAGACGAGCAACCTCGTCGAGGGCTTCACCACCGCTCTGCTCCACATGCACATCGGTGACTACTGGCGCGTGTTCATCCCCGCCAACATGGGCTACGGCACCAGCGGTACGGACAACATTCCCGGCTACTCCACCCTCATCTTCGACATGCGTCTGAAGGCCTATTACCGCACGGGCACCAAGCCCGACAAGTGGAACGCCCCCGCCGCACGTTAAGCCTTAGCAAGACTAAACCACCATCATCATCGTTATGAAAAAAATTCTTTCCCTCCTCCTCTGTCTCGTAGCCTTCGTCGCCACGTCCAAGGCGCAAACCGTGCTGTGGCTCGACTACTGCAACGGTCAGTACAACACCACCCAGCGCGCCATCGCTGAAGCGGGCGAAGTCGAAGTGGCCATCCACTTCACACACGACCAATTGGCAAAGCTTGCTGGCAACGAGGTCTCACAGCTTTCCATGGCGTTCCCTTCCACCCATCCCTCCGCTATGACCATGTGGGTCCGTTCCGACCGCGACGGCGAGAACCTCCGCGAGGTTCAGGTGGCTTCGGGCATTGTCTCGAAGTGGAACACCTACACCCTCGACACTCCTCTGCCCATCACCGGTGAGGAGCAGGACCTCTGGATAGGCGCCAGCTTCACCCAGAAGTACGCCAGCAACAAGTTCATCTCCATGGCAGGCACTACCAACGCTGAAGGCTGCTACTACCGCGTAGACGGTAAGGAGTGGAAGAGCAAAGCCAGCGAAGACATCGGCTCCCTCTGCATCCGTATGGGTGTGACGGGCGACAACATCCCGCAGCACGACATGAGTCTCTCGCGCGTCAGCACCGCAGGCCTTACCTACGGCATCGGCGATCAGGTTCCCTTCACCGCCCGCATCACCAACCACGGCGCCGACGACGTCGTAAACCCCATCGTGCGCTGCAGTGTCAATGGTACAGTGGTGACCGACGTCACCCTCACGGAGACCATCAAGCCCAACGAGTTTGCCGACGTCAGCTTCAAGGTTCCCACCGAATCTGTCACCGCCCCCGGGATCGTTTCCTTCACCTTCGAAGCCCTCTGGGCCGACGGAGTTCCCGACACACATCCTGAAAACAACACCGACGGCATCAACGTGGGTCTCGTCGTGGCCCTCCACGACCTCGCCCTCACCAACGTGCATCCCACTGCCCGCCTTATCCAGCTGGGCACCAGCCTGGCCGTCGAGGGCACCATCGTCAACAACAACTTCGTGGCCGTACAGAACCCGCAGATTGCCTACAGCATCAACGGCGGCACCGTTACCAAGAAGAGCATCTCCTGCAAGCTTAGCCAGGGCGAGACATTCGACTTCTCGCTCTCCATCCCCACACGCAGCATCACCGAAGCCGGCCCGGTCACCGTTGACCTCGAACTCCTCTGGCGCGACGGCAGCGAAGACGTGACGCCCGACGACAACAAGGCTACCGTGAAGGCCATCCTGACCGACTCCAAGCCCAACCGCCGCATGGTGTGCGAAGAGGCTACCGGCTCCTGGTGCGGATGGTGCGTACGCGGCATCGTCGGCCTCCACGACATGACCGAAAAGTATCCCGAACAGTTCATCGGCATTGCTGTCCACAACGGCGATGAGTACGCCCACAATTCTTACACCTCCTACCTCACGGGTCTTGGCATCAACGGCTACCCCGGCAGCATCATCAACCGTCAGCCTGGCTCCGTCAATCCCGGTTTTGCCACCCTCGAAGCCACGCTGAAGAACATGGCGCCGTATGCAGAGGTCAACGTCAGCTGTATGGCCGACTTCAGCGGCAGCAGCTACGCGCTCCGCGCTGAGGCTTCGCCCGTTATTGACATCGACAACGCCAACTATGCTGTGGTCTTCGTCATCACCGAGGACTATCTGGCCGGCGTGCAGTCCAACTACTACTCCGGCGGAGCAGCAGGCGAGATGGGCGGTTTCGAGAAACTCGGTGACAAAGTGAAGGTCGACTATATGGACGTAGCGCGCTTCGTTTGGCCCAGCGGCGACCATCCCGAAACCACAGCTGCAGCGGCGCTCCCCACCGTCATGCAGGAGGGCCTGACCTACACCGTGCAGTACAACGTACCGGCCAGCTCCGTGACGCACAAGAACATCGAGAACCTCAACTGCATCGCTATGATTGTCGACCGCGCAACAGGCGAGGTGGTCAACGCCGCCAAGTTCGAGAAGCGCCTCGAGGGCATCAACAGCGTCCTCGCCCCCAAGAGCAAGAGCAACGACGTCTACAACCTCGCCGGCCAGCGCATCAGCCCGGCAACAGCCAACGGCATCAGCATCCAGAGCGGAAAGAAGGTGCTGCGATAAGGCGAGACACCTCGTTAGAACTTATCGAGCCGCATCTACTCCTATAATATTTTAACACGCACGCGAGGAGCAATACATTTTGCTCCTCGCGTCGTTTTTTTTCCGTGAAGAAAAAGG
>JAUNIC010000086.1 GCA_030523615.1 Bacteroidales bacterium | reverse complement strand
GGGGTAAGAGGGAAGAGGTTAGAGGTGCTAAGCTGGAGCAAATGACGTCAGGCGTGATTTAATCTTCCAGCATCTCGATGGTCTTGTTAGCCTGCGACACTTCGCGGAGCTTGCGGGAATCGCTGTCTGTACGGCGGTAAACATCGTTGCCCTCAACCATAGCGATGAGCTCTTCGTTGTCGAAGTCCTCATCCTCGAAGAGGAATATACGGTGGTAGCGCTGGCGCATCTGAGTGCCTTCGTAGGCCTCCTGACGGCGACGTTCCTTCTGCTTCTCCTCGTCGATCTGCTCGGCGGTGCGAGGCGTGACGTCCATGTCCTCCTCGGGGTCCTGACCAGGAGCGAGGCGGAAGCCCGAAGCAAGGATGGTGATCTTGATCTCGTCCGTGAGTTCTGCGTCTTCCGTCATACCATACTTCACGTCGACGTCCTCGCGGAACTGCATCATGAACTCGTTGATCTCGTTCATCTCGTCCATCATCATGCTGTTGCCCGTGGACTCAGGCGGATAGAAGATGGCCAGACGGAGCGACTTGCTCTTATAGATGTCCTTGTCGTTGAGGAGGGGCGAGTTGAGGGCGTCGGCAATAGCCTTCGTCACACGCTTGTCGCCTGAGGCGTAACCCGTGGACATCACAGCCACACCACCACCGCGGAGACAGGTCTCCACGTCGCAGAAGTCGAGGTTCTGGAAGCCACGCATGGTGATGATTTCGACGATGGAGCGCACAGCCTTTGTCAGCGTGTCGTCGGCCTTCTTGAAGGCGTTGACTACGGTGAGGTCAGAGTAGACGTGACGCAGGCGCTCGTTGTTGACCACGAGGAGAGCGTCTACTTCCTGCGCCATCTTCTCCACGCCGTCGAGAGCCTTGTCGATTTTGGGCTTCATCTCGAAGAGGAAGGGGATGGTGACGATACCGATGGTGAGGATGCCGCGCTTCATGGCTTCGCGAGCTACGATGGGCGCAGCGCCAGTGCCCGTACCACCACCCATACCGGCGGTGATGAAGACCATCTTCGTGGCGTCGTCGAGCATGCCCTGCACGCTTGTGATGTTCTCCTCAGCCAGGCGCTGTCCGATCTCAGGACGTCCACCTGCTCCGAGACCTTCGCCAATCTGCACGCGGTCGGGCACGGGGCTATCCTGGAGTGCCTTCATGTCGGTGTTGCAGACGACGAAGCGCACGCCCTCGATTTGTTCTTTATACATGTTGCCGACGGCGTTGCCGCCGCCACCGCCTACGCCGATAACTTTGATGATCGACGGCTGGTTGGCATCGTTGATTTCAGGAGTGATTTCGATAAGGAGATCGTCTTCCATACTTATTGTGTCAATGTGAGAGTGAAACTATTCTATTTGTTTTTGCTGCGGTTCTTCATGTCGCTGAGCATCTCCTTGGTACGGCGCACGGTGGGCGTGGCCTCTACGAGAGCAATGAGTTCCTCGTCGTCGATGTCGTCTGGCTGGAAGGTGAAGATGCGGTAGAAATGCTTCTTCACGCCGCGCTCGTTGCTGAAGCCGTAGTACTGACTGCGGCGTTCCTCGTTCTCTTCCTGCTTCTCCTTGTTGCGCTTGGCGTCCTCTTCGGCGTCGGCCTCAAGTTTCTCGGCCATACCGTCGACGGCGTTGATGCCGAAGCCCGTCGCGAGGATGGTGACCTTGACTTTGTCGCCGAGTGTAGCGTCGGTGGAGAGACCGAATTTCGTCTCCACGTCGTCGCTGAAGGAGCTCATGAAGTCGTGCACCTCGTTCATCTCCTCCATCAGCAGCTCATTGCTGTTCTCGTCGTTCTCGTCGGCGGCGAAGGTGATGGAGACGAGTATCTTCTTCGAGTTGTACACGTCGTTCTTGTTAAGAAGGGGAGAGTGGAGCGCTTCCTCGATGGCCTTGGTGATTCTGCCTTCGCCCTCGCCGTAACCCGTCGACATGAGGGCAACGCCGCCGTCGCGGAGCACGGTGCCCACGTCCTGGAAGTCGAGGTTGATGATGCCGTGCATCGTGATGATTTCGGCGATGGAGCGCGCTGCGACGCTGAGGGTGTTGTCGGCCTTCTCAAAAGCCGAGCGGATGGTGAGGCCGGGGTAGATTTCGCGCAGACGCTCGTTGTTGATGACGAGCAGCGCGTCGACCTCCTTGCGCATGGCTTCTACGCCGTCGAGCGCCTGGTCTATCTTTTTGTTGCCTTCGAAGCGGAAGGGGATGGTCACGATGCCGACGGTGAGGATGCCCTTCTCCTTGGCCTCGTGGGCTATGACGGGAGCTGCACCCGTACCGGTGCCGCCACCCATACCTGCGGTGATGAATACCATCTTCGTGCCATCGTCGAGCATATCTCGGATGGCGTCGATGGTTTCTTCAGCAGCCTGGCGGGCACGTGCTGGACGGTTGCCGGCTCCGAGGCCCTCTTTGCCCAACTGCAGACGCACGGGGACGGGACTATCGGCGAGCGCCTTCGAATCCGTATTGCACACCACGAAGTTCACGTCGTGGATGCCCGTGCGATACATGTAGTTGACAGCATTGCCGCCGCCACCTCCCACACCGATGACTTTGATGATTTTGGGCGTTGTAGAGGGAAGGCCCAAGTCTATGATATCTTCCATATATGTTCCAAATCGTGTGTTATAGGTGGTGTACTGGATTAAACGTCGTCGTCCTTGACGAGGTCAGCGAGTTTCTTGCTGAAGCTCTTGAGCATGGAGCCGAACTTACCGCCCTTCTGCTTGTTGGCTTCTTCTTCTGCCTTGATACGAGCGGCTTCAGCAGCGGCCTCTTCGGCTTCGCGACGTGCAGCCTCCTCGGCCAGACGTGCTTCTTCAGCGAGGCGAGCCTCCTCTTCGGCGTTGGTTTCGGTCACCTCTTCAATGGCAACTTCGTCATCGCTGAAGATGCCCTGGTATTCGCCGCCGTAGCAGTTGATCTCTGCGTTGTCGATGAGACCGAGTGCGGTGTTGAAGTTGCCCATCTCGTTGAAGTTGCGTTCAGCGCAGGCGATGGCAAGACGTGTGGCGTTCTTGATGATGCGCACGTTCCAACCCTCGAAGTGGTTCTTGAAGGCGCTGATGATGTTGGTCATCTGTGCACCGCCGCCACAGAGGTAGATACCGTTCACGATCTTCTCGTGGCCCAGCTGTGAGAGTTCAATCTGGTGCTTTACGTTCTGCACGATTTCCTCAACGCGAGCGTCGATGATGTTGGCCAGTTCTGAGTATTTCTTCGTGCGGCCACCATCGCGGAGGCTGAATTCCTCTTTGTCGTCCTCCTTGTCGGAAGTGGGATAACCGTAGTTGCGCTTGAGCTGTTCGGCCTCGTCGCGTTCCACGTAGAAGACGTTCTCAATGTCGTGGGTAATGCTGTTGCTTCCGAGGGGGATGACCACGAGGTGCTGGAGGAGCTTGCCGCGGTAAACGGCTACGGTAGTAGTCTCGCTGCCCATGTCGACAACAACGCAGCCCGTAGTGCGTTCCTGCTCGGTAGTCACTACGCTGGCTAGGTGCTGCACTCCGATGTGCAGGCGTCCGCCGGCGAGCTCCATACCTGCCTTGCGGAAGCACGACTTGATGGTCGCGATGGTGTTGGAGTTGCAGATGATGTTGAGGAACTTGGCGTGGATGTGATCCGTCTGCATACCCTTTGGCTCGTGGGTAACCGTGGTGGCCTTTGAGCCGAGGCGATATTCGAGGGGAATGGCGTCGAGGATCTCGCGTCCGTTGGGCTTGCCTTCTCTGTTCTGTACGGCGATGGAGGTGAGGAACTCGTCGGTGACGAGTTCGCTGTCGGGGAAGTGCTTGCTCACCTCGTTGATCGTGGAGCGGAGGCCGAGGCAATTTACGGCAACGTAGTAGCACTTGATCTTGCAGCTGGCCATTTCTTCGAGCTGCGACTTGATACCCACGAGGCAGTTGGCCATCTTCTCAACGTTGAGCACTCGACCCTTTCCGATGAAGTCAGAAGAGGTCTGCGACACGTGTGACTTAACTCTGATGGTTCCGTCGATTTCCTTTGTGCCGACGATGCCCGTAATCTTTGAAGAACCGAGCACGATGGCAGCGATGATGTTGCTCATATTATATATATTTTTTTGTTTTTATTTTTTTCCGATAACTTGGTTGTCGTAGGCTATGCTGATTTCCTTATAGCGTTTCCATCCAACCTCGGGCATGACCGTTTTGTAGAAAGCTTTGAGGTTGCGGAACTTCTTTTCAATGTTCTGCACCTTACCGAGGTGGACGGTCTGTTCGCCGACGCGCATGATGAGGTCGACGTCGTGATTGGGCAGTACGACAATTTGTTCGACCTGACGGTCCCAGAAGTCGCTGCTGCGGAGGAATTGGCCGAGCTGACGGAGTTCGCGCTTCGCAAACTGCGGGCTGATGTTGCCCGTCGCCACGGCGAGGTCGGCTTCATAGCCTTGAGCCTCCATGCGCGTGCCTTCGTCGTCGATGTAGTAGTTCTCGCCGCTGTCGGTAATGATGCGCAGGAGGGGGATGCGCTGTGCTATGACGATGCGCACGTGTTCACCCGGTGTTGCCACACACATAGCGTGGCGGATGAATGAGTCCTTCTCGAGAGTCTGTTCGATGTCGTGCGGAGAGATGCGCGACATCGCCTGGCCGACGGGATGCATCTTGCTGGCGTGCAACTTGTTCTCGATGTCTTCTTTCGAGATGAAGTTGGCGTGCGTACTGTCGGCTATTTCCACGGAGACGCTTTTGCACAGGTTTTCGTTCGCTGCTGTGCTATAGCGCACAACGGCGAAAATGAAGTAGGCAAGGACGCTGAACAGCAGCGCGATTTTGAAAGCAGTCTTCATGGGAGGTAAGAGGGAGGAGGGAAGAGGTAAGAGGTTGGGCGATAGCGGCTGCGGTTGCGATGGGCTGGCAGCCGCTATCGTCGCCGTCTTACAGTTTTGATTTCAGAATTTCGGTGATTTCGGGGCAGTAGTTGTCGGCATCGCCGGCTCCGAGCACAACGAGAACGTCGAAGTCGCCCTCGCGGGCGATCTGCGGCAGATCCTCCTTGTGGGCAAGGCGCTTCTCCATGTCGGGGCGCAGACGGTCGTAGATAATCTGCGACGTCACACCGGGGATGGGTTCCTCGCGAGCGGGGTAGATGTCGAGCAGAATGACTTCGTCGAGCAGCGAAAGGGCGTCGGCAAAGTCGGGATAGAAGTCGCGCGTACGAGTATAAAGATGAGGCTGGAAGATGGCGGTAATCTTTCGGCCGTCAAACACTTCGCGGATGCTGAGGATGCTCTGGCGAATCTCCTCAGGGTGGTGAGCGTAGTCAGAGAGGAATACGCAACGGTCCGTCTTGATCTTGAAGTCGAAGCGACGGTCCACACCGCTGTAGGAAAGCATAGCGCGGCGGATGTCGTCGGCGCTCACTCCGGCAATCTGGGCAAGCGCCATGGCGCCGATGCCGTTGTCGATGTTGATGCTCACGGGCACGCCGAGCTCTACGTCCTTGATGTTCTCGATGGGCGACACAAGGTCGAAGACGATGCGGCCACCGCCGATGCGGATGTTTTCAGCGTGGAAGTCACCCTCCGTGCGGCTATAGTCGTAGCGGCGAACGCCGGGCTGCAGACGCTCCTCGAAGCGCAGGCCGCGGTGTACGATGAGCGCGCCACCGGGCTGGATGAGCGAGGTATAATGGCTGAAGCTTTCGAGATAAGCCTCTTCCGTGCCGTAGATGTCGAGGTGATCGGCGTCGGCGCTGGTGATGACCGTAGCGTACGGGCGCAGGTGATGAAAAGAGCGGTCGAATTCGTCGGCTTCTATCACGACGAACTCGCTTTTTTCACTGATCAGATAGTTCGTGCCGTAGTTTTTGGTGATACCGCCCAGGAAGGCGTTGCACTCCACGGGGCTTTCGGCCAGCAGGTGGGCTGCCATGGCCGAAGTGGTGGTTTTGCCGTGTGTCCCGGCAGCGCAGAGGCCCTTCTTCTCGCGGGTGAGGATGCCGAGAACGGCGGCGCGCTTCAGAATCTCGTGACCCTGCTCGCGGAACCAAGCCATCTCGCGGCTATCGGCAGGAATGGCGGGAGTGTAGACCACGAGGCATTCTTTCGGGTCGCGGCATTCGGCGGGGATGAGAGCAGGATCGTCGTCGAAGTGTATCTGAATGCCCTCTTCACCGAGCGCGTCGGTGAGGGTTGAGGGCGTCTTGTCGTAACCTGCCACAAAGCGTCCCTGCTTGTTGAAGTAGCGCTCCAAAGCGCTCATGCCGATGCCTCCGGCACCAAGGAAATATACTGATTTCATTTCTTTGCGATTCTAATTACTTCGTCGGCAATGTCGCTGGCGGCGTTAGGCTTGGCGAGCTTGAGCACATTGGCGCTGAGCTGGTCGAGACGCTGGCTGTCAGCCACGGTCTTGATGGCGAGGTCGATGAGCACGTCGCGGGCTTCGGCATCCTTGACGTAGAGCGCAGCGTCCTTGTTGACGAGGGCCAGAGCGTTCTTCGTCTGGTGGTCCTCAGCCACGTTGGGCGAAGGCACAAGGATGGAAGGCTTGCCCAGCAGGCAAAGTTCGCTGATGCTGCTGGCGCCGGCGCGGCTGATGACGAGGTCGGCAGCCTTGTAGGCACGGGCCATATCCTTGACGAACTCCGTCACCTTGAGGTTGCCGGGCAGGCCAGCCTCGGCCAGACGCTCCTGGATGCTCTTGGAGTAGTAGGAGCCCGTCTGCCAGATGAACTGCACGTCGGAATTCTTGCGGATGACGTCGAGATGCGCCAGAACACTCTCGTTGAGGGTGCGTGCGCCGAGCGAGCCACCGATGATGAGGATGGTGCGCTTTGTCTCGTCGAGGCCGAGCGATTCGATGCACTCTTCGCGATCGTGCGGACACTCTGCCAGGCTCTGGCGGATGGGGTTGCCGGTGAAGATGATGCGTTCAGCGGGGAAGAAACGGTCCATACCGTCGTAGGCCACGCAGATGCTTGTGGCGCCCTTGGCCAGAAGCTTGTTGGTCACGCCGGCGTAGCTATTCTGTTCCTGCAGCAGCGTGGGGATACCCTTCTGCTGGCACACCTGGAGAGTAGGGCCGCTGGCATAACCGCCTACACCCACTGCCACGTTGGGGCGGAACTCCTTGATGATCTTGGCAGCCTTGCGACGCGCCTGGTAGATTTTGAAGAGCACCTTGACGTTCTTGAGCAGGTTCTTGCGGTCGAAGCCGCAGATGGGCAGGCCGATGATCTTGTAGCCCGCTGCGGGCACGCGCTGCATCTCCATGCGGTCTTCGGCGCCTACGAAGAGAATTTCGGCATCAGGCTGCTTGGCCTTGATTTCGTTGGCTATTGAGATGGCGGGGAAGATGTGTCCACCGGTTCCGCCGCCGCTGATGATGACTTTCATAAGGGGATCACTTCACAATGATGAGGAAGTATTTCTTCTTGCCCTGCTGAGCGAGGATGTACTTGCCGTCGAGAAGGTCGGCTTCGGTGATTTCGCGGTCGAACTGCTGGAGCTTCTCCTTGTTGATGCTCACGCCGCCGCCCTGGGTCAGCTTGCGCATCTCGCCCTTCGAAGCGAAGCACTTGGTGTGCTCGGCGAGGAGGTCGACGGCCTTGGTGCCAATGGCCTGCTCACGGCTTACCTCGAAGTGGGGCACGCCGGCGAAGACGTCGAGGAGTGTCTGCTCGTCAAGCTTCAGAAGGCTGTCCTTCGTGGCCTTACCGAAGAGGATGTTGGTAGCTTCGAGCGCAACCTCATAGTCCTTACGACCGTGAACGAGAGTGGTAACCTCTTCGCCCAGACGCTTCTGGAGGATGCGGCGAGCGGGGTCTTCGCGGTGCTCGGCGATGAGAGCGTCGATGACGTCGTGCTCAAGGCTCGTGAAGATCTTGATGTAGCGTTCTGCCTCTTCGTCGCCCACGTTGAGCCAGAACTGGTAGAACTGGTAGGGAGTGGTGCGGTTGCGGTCGAGCCAAACGTTGCCCTGCTCCGTCTTGCCGAACTTCTTACCGTCGGCCTTGGTGATGAGGGGGCAGGTGAGGGCATAAGCCTCGTTTTCGCTGCCGAGCTTGCGGCGGATGAGTTCAGTACCCGTGGTGATGTTGCCCCACTGGTCGGAACCACCCATCTGGAGACGGCAGTTCTTGGTCTCATAGAGGTGGAGGAAGTCGTAGCCCTGGAGGAGCTGGTAGGTGAATTCGGTGAACGACATACCATCCTGAGCTTCGCCGTTCAGACGACGCTTCACGCTGTCCTTGGCCATCATGTAGTTTACGGTGATGCACTTACCGATTTCGCGAGCGAAGTCGAGGAAGGAGAATTCCTTCATCCAGTCGTAGTTGTTCACGAGTTCGGCAGCGTTGGGAGCGTCGCTCTCGAAGTCGAGGAAGCGACTGAGCTGTCCCTTGATGCACTCCACGTTGTGGCGGAGAGTCTCTTCGTTGAGGAGATTACGCTCCTGGCTCTTGCCAGAGGGGTCGCCGATCATGCCGGTAGCGCCGCCGACGAGTGCGAGGGGCTTGTGGCCGGCCTGCTGGAGGTGACGAAGCATCATCACGCCGCAGAGGTGGCCGATATGGAGAGAGTCAGCGGTAGGGTCGATGCCAACGTAAGCGGTGACCATACCCTTTTCAAACAATTCTTCGGTGCCGGGCATCATCTGGTGAAGCATGCCGCGCCATTTAAGTTCTTCTACGAAATTCATGATTTGTGTTGTATTTTCTTGTTGTTTTGTTACAATATTATAATTCGTGCGCAAATTTACGTAAAAATCTTTGATTAATGACACGAAAATCAAAAAATCTTCGTACTTTTGCACCAAAATATATTAAATAATTCTAATCCTACACAAAATGTCATCATCTATCATCATTCTCCTTGTAGTCGTTGTTGTTCTCGCACTCATGGCTATCAGCCTTTACAACAACCTTGTGCGCTTGCGCAACAACCGCGAAAACGCCTTTGCTAACATCGACGTGCAGCTCAAGCAGCGTCATGACCTCATCCCCCAGCTCGTAGCCACCGTCAAGGGTTACGCTGCTCACGAGAAGGGACTTCTCGAGGCTGTGACCCAGGCCCGCGCCGCAGCCATGAATGCCACCGGCATCAACGACAAGATCGAAGCCGAAAACCAGCTCAGCAATGCCCTCAATGGTCTGCGTGTGAGCGTCGAAGCTTATCCCGATCTGAAGGCTAATCAGAACTTCATGCAGCTCCAGGGCGAAATCTCTGACATCGAGAACAAGCTCGCCGCTTCACGCCGCTATTTCAACGCTGCTACCCGCGAGTATAACAACGCCTGCCAGACCTTCCCCGGCAACATCTTCGCTGGCATGTTCGGTTTCCACACCGAACCTATGTTCGAGGTGCCCGCTGCCGAGCGTGCACAGATCGAGAAGGCTCCCGAGATTCAGTTCTAAACGTCTGATATGCAATACGTAGGTATTCGCACGCAGCAGGTGAGAAACAACACGCGTTCTCTCCTGCTGCTGTGTCTTTTCCCCATCATCATCTGTGTCTTGGTGTGGATATTCTGCTACGTCATGGCGCAGTTGGGCACTGACAGCAACAGCCTCTACCAGCCCGACCCGCTTTTCGCTGCCAACGACAATACAATGATGGCGTTGCCTTGGGTGGCCATCATCGTCGTGGCGTGGTTTTTCGTGGCCTACATGACCAATACCTCCATGGTGCGCAGCGCCACGGGTGCCCGTTCGCTGGAGCGCCGTGAGAATCCGCGCGTCTATAACATCGTGGAAAATCTCACCATGACGTGTGGCATGCCTATGCCGAAGATCAATGTCATCGATTCTCCCGAGCTGAATGCCTTTGCATCAGGCATCGACGACGCGAGCTACACGGTGACGGTAACCACGGGCCTCTGCGATCTCCTCGACGACGAGGAACTCGCGGGCGTCATCGGCCACGAGCTCACCCACATCCGCAACCGCGACACGCGACTGCTCATCGTCTCCATCGTCTTCGTCGGCATCATGTCAACGGTCATGACTTTGGCTTGGCGATTGTGCTGGAACACACTCGTTTACGGCAACAATCGCAGCCGTCGCAGCAACAACGAAAAGGGTGGTGGAGTGGCCATCGTTGTGGTGCTGGCCGTTGCTGCCGTGCTGGCCGCTGTGGGCTATGTGTTCACACTCCTCACGCGCTTCGCCATCAGCCGCAAGCGCGAGTTTATGGCCGACGCCGGTGGTGCCGAACTTTGTGGCAATCCGCTCGCTCTGGCCTCGGCCCTGCGTAAGATCAGCGCCAACCCTCTGCCGGCTCCCGAGGGCCGCGACGATGTGGCTCAGCTCTACATCATCCACTCCTCGTTTGCCGAAGGGTTTAAGGGACTGTTCTCCAATATGTTCTCCACCCATCCCGACACCGAGGAACGCATCCGCATTCTTGAGCAGTTCTAAGCCCCTTTCGGTCGTTTCTGTGCAAACGCCGCGGTATGCAATAAACGACAAAAGCGCCTTGAGCCTATGCTCAGGGCGCTTTTGCTTTGGGGGTGCAAGAAGTGTATTATTGTCGGCATCAAATGCCGACTTTATTGACGGCGCAGTTGGATCATATGCGCGCTGCATTTTTGTGGCGTGTGCGTGGGTGCTGCGGAAGTTAAGAATGCCCTTGAAGAGGGGATTTACCAATGAAATTCGTCGGGCACGGGGTCATAGCCGTGGCCTCCCCAGGGAGCGCAGCGGAGGATGCGCTTTGTGCCGAGGTAGAGCCCCTTGAATGGGCCGTGCTTCTCGATGGCTTCCACCATGTATTGGCTGCACGTGGGGGTGTAGCGGCAGGCGGGCGGCGTGAGGGGTGAGATGGCGCGCTGATAGAAACGGATGGGGGCTATGAGCAGACGTTTGAGCATGACTCTTCGATGCGTTTCAGGAGGTTTGTGATGCGTTTGTGTATGAGTGAGCTCTTCTGCGGAGCATCGGCCACCCAGATGAAACCGATGTGGAGCCCCCCCAGTACCCCCTGAAGGGAAGAGGGACCCCCCAGTACCCCCCGAAGGGGGGCTCTCAAAGCATCTGCCGGCTGATTGAAGCTGAGGATGTGCTTGTTCAGGCGGTAGGCCTCGCGCATCTGGCGCTTCGCGCGGTTGCGGTCGACGGCGTGCTTGAACTTGCGTTTCGACACGCTGACGAGCACTTTCACTCTCGGGCCGTGGCCGTCCCATTCCACCTCGCGCCACACGGCACGCACGGGGAAGGCAACCGCAGAGTGGCTGCCTCCGGCGAAGAGCGCATCGATGTCGCGCTGCAACGTGAGATGTTCGGGTTTGGGAAAGCCGTTGGTCTTCATTTTAATTAATAATTAATAATGAATAATGAATAATGTGTGTCGGTCGGTCGCTGATGTTACTGGGCGCCAATCCGAATGGCCATTATTCATTATTCATTATTCCTTATTCATTGTTCTTGATGTAGTCCTCGAGGCTGCCGGTAATGCTGCCAACGCCCTTGAGATCTACTCTCAGGCCTGCATCTTCGATGGCCTTGGCCGTGGCGTCGCCGAAGCAAGCCAGACGGATGTCGCCCTGTTCGAAGTTGGGGAAATTCTGCTTCAGGCTCATTACACCGGCGGGGGTGAAGAGGAGAATCATGTCGTACTGCTTGTATTCGTCGGGCTCAAACTCGGTGGCCACGGTGCGATACATCACGCACTCCGTGTGCTTGAGCTTCTTGGCGTCGAGCATGTCGGCCACGTCGTTCGTGTGGACATCGGAGAGGGGAATGAGATACTTCTCCGTCTTGTGCTTGGCCATCACGGTGATGAGTTCGGGCCAGCGGCCGCTCGTGCCGAAGAACACTTTGCGCTTGCGGTACTGCACGTACTTCTGTATGTAAAGAATAATCTTCTCCGAGATGCCGAAGTACTTCATGTCCTCGGGCAGCGACACACGCAGTTCCTTGCAGAGTTTGAAGAAGTGGTCGATGGCGTTGAGCGAGTTGAAGACGATGGCGGTGTGGTCGAGGATGTTGACCCTCTGGTCGCGGAATTCGCGTACGCCGAGACCTTCAACGCGGATGAAGGGCTTGAAAGTAAATTCGATGCCGAGTCGCTTCTCGAGATCAAAATAAGGTGATTTGTCGGAGGACGGAGCAGGTTGTGAAACGAGAATCTTCTTGATCATGTCAGTCGTTAGAGAGGATAGTCGAGTTTCGTCTTATTTGGTGTTTTTTGATGCGTTATGCAAATGATGTTTTGCAGCCTACATCGCCATGAGATTGATGCTTGCGGCATAGAGCGAATAGGCGAAAATTCCGAGAGGAATTAATTCCAGCGCGCAAAAGTACAAAATTAAATGCACACACCCTAACAATGAACTGAAAAATATGCGGAAACACTTGTAGAGGAGCAATGTTTTGATAACTGACAGCAACAAAATGCACGTTAAAGTGATGTCTGCAAAAGGTATGTCGAAGAATACGACAAGCAGTACCAGAGGCAGCAGTGAACAGCCGGTTAGGAGGATGGTGACGAAGTGGATATTGTTCCACATCAGACACTTGGCTGGCGTGAAGAATGTGTGGTTGACGATGTAGTACAGAGCGAGCTTCAGGCCGTAGTAGGCCAGCGAGATGCCTGTGCCCGCAAGGAGCAGGATGCTTGGCGACACTTGCGTGAAGACTTCTGGCAGATAGTCACGCGTGGCGGTGAAGAAGAGGAGCGAGAGGAGGAAGCACGTTTGGACGATGAGGAAGCTGTGGCTCGTCATCACGTTGTCTTCGTGCTCGGCGAATAGGTTCGGGCGCTCGCGAGTGATGAAGAAGTTGCGCAACTGGCTACGGACAAACTTCCACGACGAGGCGATGACCCACGCCATGAGGAAGAAGGAGACGAGCAGGATGCTCGTTACGGCGTCGTCGCTGCTGAACTGATACTCTATCGGCGTTCCGGCAATGCCTAACGGCTGCTTCGGCATCTCTTGGCCGAGGTGGAAGGCCTTGCGCATCTGCGGCGTCCAGACTTTCAGGGCTTGCGCGTTTTGCAGGCTGTCGTTGGGCATGGCGATTGCCGCGTCGGGCAATTCGACCTTGACGATGTGCGAGGCGAGGGGGGAGGGGTGCTCGACGTATAGGGAGCCCAACACGGAGTCGGGTTCCTCTATGACAAGATGCAGGATGGGTGCGTCTGTGTCGTGCTTCTCTTTGGGGTCGGTTGCAGGCTTGTCGTGACCGTCTTTTGCCGGGGCGTCCTTCTTCGGTTCGGGCTTGGGCGTACATTTGCAAGAAACGCCAAACGGAAAATTCTT
>JAUNIC010000280.1 GCA_030523615.1 Bacteroidales bacterium | reverse complement strand
GAGAAACGATTATCGCATTAGGCAGGGGTAAGCCTCGATGTTGGCGAGGGCCTTGCCCGTACCGCGAGCCACGCAGAGGAGGGGATCTTCAGCCACGTGGAAGGGGATGTTGATCTTGTCCGTCAGACGCTTGCCGAGGCCGCGGAGGAGAGCACCACCACCGGTGAGGTAGATGCCGTTCTTCACGATGTCGGCGTAGAGTTCGGGGGGCGTGTCGCTGAGGGCGTTGAGCACGGCGGTCTCGATGCGTGCGATGGAGCGCTCGAGGCAGTGGGCGATTTCCTGATAGCATACGGGCACCTCCATGGGGTAAGCCGTGATGCGGTTAGGACCGTGAACGACGAAGTCCTCGGGAGCCTCGCCGGCGGGAAGTTCGCTGAGGGCAGAACCCACGCTGATCTTCACGCGCTCGGCCATACGCTCGGACACGTTGACGTTGTGCTGGCGGGCCATGTATTCGCGGATGTCGTTGGTGAAGTCGTCACCTGCCATCTTGATGCTGGAGTTGGTCACGATGCCACCCATGGAGATGACGGCGATCTCGGTGGTACCACCACCTATGTCGACGATCATCTGGCCCTCGGGGGCGTTGACGTCGAGGCCGATACCGATGGCGGCTGCCATGGGCTCGAAGAGGAGGTATACGTCGCGTCCGCCGGCGTGCTCAGCGCTGTCGCGTACGGCACGGAGCTCAACTTCGGTCGAACCGGAGGGAACGCCGATAACCATGCGGAGGGTGGGGGTGAAGAGGTGACGGCCGGTGCTGACGAGATTGATGAGGCCGCGCATCATGAGTTCGCAGGCGTTGAAGTCGGCGATCACACCGTCGCGGAGGGGACGGATCACGCGAATCTTCTCATTCGTCTTCTCGTACATGAGTTTGGCGTGCTCACCGACGGCAATAGTTTTTTCGGTGATGGGGTCGAGGGCCACAACCGAGGGCTCGTTGACTGCAATCTGACCATCGACGATGATGATGGTGTTGGCAGTACCGAGGTCCATGGCGAGGTCTCGCTTCATGGTGAAGAAATTACTGAAGAATTTCATCCTGTGTTATTGTAAGTTAAGAGTGAAGAGTTAAAAGTTAAAAGTTAAAAGGTGATAGTGAAGGGTAGTCGTAAGAGATTACAAGATGGAATCATCAAGAGATTGTCAAACAACTCTTAACTCTTCACTTTTCACTTTTAACTCAAAATTTATTTTGCGAACCACGCGTGGATGGCGGTGTCGTAGTGGCTGCTGACGCCGAAGGCAGCGGTAGCGAACTGGCGACGCTGCTCGATGGTGGTCTGTGCGCCCTGAGCCTTGACGATGTCGAGGAGGGGCTTGTACTCAGCCTTTGAGGGGATGATGACCACGTCGTTGAAGTTCTTTGCACCGGCGCGGATGAGGCTGATGCCGCCTATGTCGATCTTCTCGATGATGGCAGCGTCGTCGGCACCGCTGGCCACGGTCTGCTCGAAGGGGTAGAGGTCCACGATGACGAGGTCGATTTCGGGAATCTCATACTGGGCCATCTGCTGCTGGTCGCTCTCGAGTGCGCGGCGGCCGAGGATGCCACCGAAGATTTTGGGATGGAGGGTCTTGACGCGACCACCGAGAATGGAGGGGTAGGTCGTGACGTCTTCCACCTTCTGGCAGGGGTAGCCGAGGCTTTCGATGAAGGTCTGGGTACCACCGGTGGAGAGGAACTGTACGCCGTCGGCGTGGAGTGCAGCAAGGAGCTCTTCGAGGCCGTCCTTGTGGAAGACGGATACGAGCGCGGTCTTGATTTTCTTGAATTCTGACATGGTGTGTGTTGTATGTTTTGTTTTTATTATTGCATAATAAGACGCGCAAAGATACAGTTTTTCTGTGGCTTGACAAAGCGAAACGCCCGAAATCGTCGAAAAAACTGCGGGGGTGCGGGAGTTTTGCCAAATGTGATGTGAGAAACGCGCGTGCAGCCGCGGCAACGTCGGCAAAGGGCGTTTCTGCCGCTTCCAAGGGAATATTTTCCGCTGCCAAAGAAAGATGTTGTGCCACGGCTGTGAGACGAACGTTTCACAGACGTGAAACTAATGTGCCACAGCCGTGCGACGATCGTCTCACAGCTGTGGCACAACAAAAGTGTCAAGCTTTGTAATGTCTATGCTTGAAGGGATGACATATCAGCTTGCGGC
>JAUNIC010000085.1 GCA_030523615.1 Bacteroidales bacterium | reverse complement strand
CGAGCGGGGGGAGCAGATACTCCTACTATTGAAGGCCCCTCAACCTGCGAGGTAACCACTTCCCCCGCTCGGGGGATTGAGGGGGTCTCTCTCATCGACATCCCCGGCATCAAGGGTTTTGGCACATTCGATATGGATCCCGAAGAAGTGGGCCACTATTTCCGCGAGATCTTCACCATCGGCCGCGACTGCCGTTTCTCCAACTGCACCCATACCCACGAGCCCGGCTGTGCTGTGCTCGAGGCCATCGAGGCACATCGCATCGCCCCTTCGCGTTACGCCTCCTACCTCTCCATGCTCGACGACAAGGAGGAAGGCAAGTACCGTGCAGCGTTTTAGCATCGCGTCTCACGTAGAAATCTCCACCGCTCCAAAGGAAATATCTGACGCTGCCGGAGAAATAAGCAACGCTCTCAAAGAAATAAGTCGTCCCACATCTGTGGCACGATCGATTCACGCCTGTGGCACGAACGACTCACATCCGTGCGACGATCGACTCACGTCTGTGGCACGATATAATTCTTTGGCGCAAAAAACTATGTCTCAAAGAAAGGAAACTATAAATCCTATCAAAACTAAATTATGAAAGCAGCACTCCTGGCTCTCGCGCTTCTGCCCCTGAGCCTCTTTGCCCAAAAGGCACCGGCCGATTACGTCAACCCCTTCATCGGCACCACCAATTTCGGTACCTGCAACCCCGGCGCCGTCTGCCCCGCAGGCCTCATGAGCGTCGTGCCCTTCAATGTGATGGGTTCCGACCTCAACAATTTCGACAAGGACGCCCGCTGGTGGTCCACCCCCTACGAAGAGACCAACTCCTTCTTCACCGGCTACAGCCACGTCAACCTCAGCGGTGTCGGCTGCCCCGATATGAGCTCCCTCCTGCTCATGCCCACCAGCGGCCAGCTTGACGTTGACTATCACAACTACGGTTCCACCTACACCGACGAGAAAGCCTCTCCCGGTCAGTATAGCAACCGCCTCACCAAGTACGGCATCCTCACCGAAGTGAGCGCAACGCCCCGCACCTCCATCGCCCGCTTCACCTACAAGAAGGGCCAGGGCAATGTGCTGCTCAACCTCGGCGAAGGCTTGACGAACGAAAGCGGCGCGTTTGTACGCTACGTCAGCGATACTGAGATCGAAGGCCAGAAGATGCTCGGCGGATTCTGCTACAACAGTAGCCACACGTGGTACCCCTGCTACTTCGTGCTCCGCGTCAGCAAGGCTCCCAAGGCCCGCGGCTTCTGGAAGATGCAGCGCGACGCTTACGGCGTGGAGAAGGAGTGGAATCCTGAAGCCGGCAAGTACAAACTCTACGAAAACTACAAACGCGACCTCGGTGGCGACGACATCGGCGCCTACTGGAGCTTCGATTGCGCCGATGGCGAGCAGGTAGAGGTCAAGATGGGCGTCAGCTTCGTCAGCATCGAGAATGCCCGCAAGAATCTCGACGCCGAGCAGCCCGCCGGCACACACTACGCCGACGTCTATAAGCAAGCCCGCGCAGCGTGGGACGATGCCCTCTCCACCGTGACCGTCGAAGGCGGCACCGAAGACCAGAAGAGCATCTTCTACACCGCCCTGTACCACATGCAGATTCACCCCAACATTCTGCAGGACGTCAACGGCGAATACCCCGCCATGGAAGGTGAGGAGATCCTCCACACCGACCACAACCGCTACACCGTCTACAGCCTTTGGGACACCTACCGCTGCACCCACCAGCTCTACACGCTCCTCTTCCCCAGCCGCCAGATCGATATGGTCAACACCATGCTCGACATGTACAAGGAGAGCGGCTGGCTGCCCAAGTGGGAACTCTTTGGCCGCGAGACCTTCACCATGGAAGGCGACCCTGCCATTCCCGTCATCTACGACACCTGGGCTAAGGGTCTTCGCGGTTTCGACACCAAGTTGGCTTACGAAGCCATGCGCAAGGGTGCCGACACTCCGGGCAAGGACAATCCCCTGCGTCCCGACATCGACGACTATCTCGCGAAGGGCTATTGCCCCATCATCGGCGAATTTGACAACAGCGTCAGCCACGCTCTCGAATACTACATTGCCGACTACGCTCTCAGCCGCTTTGCCGGCGAGGTGATGGGCGACACCGAAGCCCAGAAGCGCTACTACGACCGCTCCATGGGCTACAAGCACTACTACAGCCCCGAGTACGGCACGCTTCGCCCCATCCGTCCCGACGGAACCTTCCTCTCGCCCTTCGATCCCAAGCAGGGTGAGAACTTCGAGCCTTCGCCCGGCTTCCATGAGGGCAACGCCTGGAACTACACCTTCTTTGTGCCCCACGATGTCAAGGGCCTTGCCAAACTCATGGGCGGCGACAAGAAGTTCGTGCAGAACCTCCAGAAGGTATTCGACGACGGCAACTACGATCCCGCCAACGAACCCGACATTGCCTACCCCTATCTCTTCTCCTATTTCAAGGGTGAGGAGTGGCGCACGCAGAAGCTCACCCGCGAATGGCTGAATAAGGTGTTCCTCAACGCTCCCGCCGGCATTCCCGGCAACGACGACACCGGCACCATGTCCGCTTGGGCCGTCTTCACGATGATGGGCTTCTATCCCGACAACCCTGCCGATCCCTCTTACACCATCACCGCTCCTGTCTTCGATAAGGTCACCATCCGCCTCGAGCAGCCCGTCAACGGCCACGACCATCTCGTCATCTCTGCTCCCGGCGCCAGCAAGAGCGACCGCATCCAGAGCATCAGCGTGGGTGGCAAGAAGTACGGCAGCTACCGCATCAGCCACGCCGACCTCATGAAGTACGGCGGCTTCACGCTGAAAATGAAATAACAAGCAACAATCTCCACACAAGGACCCCGTAGGCAGTTCGGAGTGCAGAAATCCTGTGCTCCGAACTGCAGTGGCGATTGAAGCACAATCCCCATATGATGAAACTAAACTCACTGAAACCCCTCCTCCTCACTTTCGGCTCACTCTGTGCGCTGAATGCTGCGGCGTACGACGTCGAGCTCGTCGGTGAAAACGGCTCGAAGATGTACTTCAACGTCGATTCGGCCACTCAGGAGGCTGCGGTTACCTGCTTTGCCAAGCAGAGCACCTCGAACAATGCTGCCTACATCGGCGACGTGGTCATTCCCGAGACCTTCGACTACGAAGACGTCACCTACACCGTCACTTCGGTCGAGGCCAATGCGCTCTACTACTGCAACAACACCACCTCCTTCGTTCTCCCCGAGACCGTCACTTCTATCGGCGAGCGTGCCTTCTTCAACTGTACTATGCTGAAGCGCGTGCACCTCTCCGACGCCATCACGATGCTCAACAAGAACACCTTCCTGAGCTGTTCCGCTCTCGAAGAAATCAATCTGCCCGCCTCTTTGGGCTCCATCGGCCAGGCCTGCTTCTCCGACTGTCGTCTGCTGACTGGTGTCGAGTTCCCCGACAACTGTACATTGCTCGAAAACAATGCGTTCTACGGTTGTGCGTCGCTCAAGCACATAGTTCTCCCGAAGAAGCTTTCCACCATGGGATATCGCGTCTTTATGGAGTGCACAGGCCTTGAGAGCGTTACCTTTGGCGACCTCCTCGGCACCATCGAAATCTCCGACTTCGAGAATTGCACAGCCCTCAAGACCGTACATTTGGGCAAGGGCATCACGAACATCATGCAGTATGCCTTCTCCGGCTGTAAGCGACTGAGCGACGTCTACTTCGCATCGACTACCGCCGCCAGCAGCTACGGCAGTTCGTTCTACGACAGTGCCCCCACCCGTCGCCTCCACGTGCCCAACACTGCCGTCGACAATTTCCATTCACGCACACCTTGGAACGGTTTCTCTGAAATTCTCCCTCTGCAGTGTGCCACCCCGAAGGTCACCTGCGAGAGCGGCGGCCTGCGCCTCTCCACCACCACAAATCTCAAGTACACCGACGTCAAAGAGTCTTACACCTACACCGTCCTGGTGTCTGACGCCGAAGAGGGCGTGGTGACTCCCGAAGCACTTGAAGACTTCGGCCGTTTGCAGTTGACCTACGACGTCTACGCCACCGCCACCGCTCCCGGTATCGAAGACTCCAATGAGCTCGTGGCCTCCCTCTGCTGGCTCAACAAGGATCTCAAACTCTACGGCGACGGCGATGTCCCCGGCGTGGAGACCAGCATCGACACCCTGCCGGCCCAGCGTCCCGTGATTGTCGAGAGCCAAGGTGGCACACTCACCCTCAGCGGCCTTGCCGACGGCGAGCGCGTCAGCTTCTACGACCTCAGCGGTCGCCAGCTCGGCACTACCGTAGCCAGCGGCGACAGCGCCAACTTTACCGCCACCCCCGGCCAGATCATTGTGGCCCGTGTGGCCAGCTCCTCTTTTAAATTACGCGTGCGTTAATCCCTCAGTAGTCACTCCATCCCATTCATGAACCACAACGAAATGAAGAACCACCATACCCGCTTTGCCACCCTCATGGCGAGCGTCATCCTTTTCTTCCTCGCCGCCCTCACGGCGAGCGCTCAGAGTGCTACTGCAGAGGCCAAGGGCATCAAGTATTCGCTCCTCTACACCAACCACACCGCTTACGTCTCCGGCGTCAAGGATCGCTACATCGCCGAAGCCGAGATCTCCGACTCCGTTGTCAACGACCGCGGCGAATACTTCAAGGTCACCGCCATTGGCGACAATGCCTTCAACAACTGCACATCGCTCAAGCATGTCTATTTCAACGAGAGCCTAACGAAGATTGGCAACAGCGCCTTCTATGGTTGTATCGCCTTGACCGAAGTCATTGTCCCTGAGGGCGTAACTACTATCGAGGCCGATGCCTTCAAGAACTGCTCCACCTTGGCTCGCGTCGAACTTCCCTCCACGCTGACGGCCCTCACCACCGGTTGTTTCTACACCAAGTCCATCAAGGAACTCGTTTTCAAAACCGTCAACTACGACGAAAGCGGCGAACTCTCGGGTCTTCCCTTCTTCTCCGGCGCATTCAACAACATCAAGTCCACCTGTACTCTCATCGTGCCCAAGAAGGCCGAGCAGTGGTACCGTGAGAATTGGAGCCGCTACTTCACCAACATCGAGACCTTCGGCACCGCCCCCGACGGCTACACCGTGTTGCCCGCTGGCGTCATCACCGACTACACGCAGCTCTCCAGCGTGAAGGTGCAGTTCCGCTTCTCCGATCCCAACCTCACCAACAACGTCACCCTCGCCGACGATGGCGCTCTCTTCGCCACCCTCACCCTTTCCGACGGCACAGTCATCGGTGTTGGCGCTTCCAGCATCAGTGCTGCCGACAACGCCCTCACCATCGACTTCTCCACCGTGCTGCCCCAGTACAAGGAGCACTTTGTGGCCAAGACCGAAGCTGAGAAGACTATCGTTGCCACCCTCTCCCTCCATGGCAATGTGCTCGTTGAAGGCTGCAATTTCAGCCTCGACGACTACTTCGGCGGACGCCGCATCGCCTGGGACGTTCCCCTTCTGCCCAGCGTCTACGATCTCACCACCATGCCCAAGGTTACCGTCGACGGCGCAGCCGATGCCCACGGCTACTTCAGCTACGAAGCCTTCAAGGCTGTAACTCTCACCTTCGAGGACTTCAACGATGTGTCGCTCGACCCCACGACAGGCGCCTATATGAAGGCCACTCTCATGCTCAATGGTCAGGAACTTGACGTTGTGACTACAGAGGCTAAAGCCGAAGGCAATACCATTGTTATCCCCTTCGACGTGCCTCTTGAACGCCTCCTCGTTCGCAAGTCGTCGGGCACCGACTACTATGTTTTCTCGATGAACTTTGAGGCTCAGGTGCGTCTTTCCGATGGCAAGAATTATCGCTTCACCATGCGTCCCCGCGCCTGCAACGTCAAGGCCGAATACTACCCCGAACCCACCGGTTTCGCCTGCTCTCCTGTCGAAGGAAAAGCTGAGCTTACCGATCTTTCCCTCATCGAACTCACGTTCGACGGTGTGGAGGCCATCGAACTCCTTGACGACGCCAGCGCACAGCCTTTTGCAGCGCAACTCCGTCTTGAGGGCTATGACCTCTTCAACATCCAACGCAGCAAGGTTCGCACCGAAGGCAATAAGATGTTCCTTCCCGTCGAAGGACTCTATCCTGGTCTCGTCACCCTCATCAGCAGCAAGAAGGACATCGTCTACAACTTCTCGCTGGCCCTTGCGGCCGACCTTCTCACCGACGGTTATCCCTGCCGTATTGTTGTGGGCGAACCCACTCTCCCCCCTGTGACCGATACGACCGCCTCCAACCGCCTTTATACATTAGGTTTCGGAGCTCCCGTGTGGACTGTCGACGCTATTGTCGAGGACGTGCCCGTGGTGACAGTCTCCACACCTCTGGCTGGCCCCAACGGCCCCTGGCAGTGGGAGGACCTCAAGAGCATCGTGCTCACTGTCGAGAACTATCAGGACGTCCGCACCGTTCCTACGTTCGACGGCCAGGTTTCCAGCGCCACGACCGTCGGCAAGATTGTCCGTTACGGCAATCCTGTGGCCGTTGTCAGCAGCGTCACCACCGAGGGCAATCAGATTTTCATCGACTTCAGCGAAAGCCTCAACTACAGCGCAGTAGGCATCACGCCTGATGACGATCCCAACGAGCCCGTAGAACTTACCTTCCAGTTCGAGGGCGACCTCGTCTTCGACGGCCTGCCTTACCACCTCGTGGTCAACGGATATAATGAAGACCTTATCTGGCGCCTCCAGCCCATCATTGTCTACAAACTGCCCACTCCCACCATCGAGTACGCCGACAATCGCATCTACTTCACCAGTGGTGTCGAGGGCGTCGACTATCACTATACCATCAGCAACGTCGACACCATCACTGAGACCACGACCGTGGCTACGAAGGGCACCAGCGGAAGCAGCCTTCTCATCCCCCTCCAGAAGCGCTACGAAATCAGCGTTTACGCTTCACGTGAGGGGTACGAAGACTCCGACGTAGCTACTGCTACTCTCGTCCTTGACAACACTCCCGTCATCACGACGAAGAAGTAGCACGAGGAGAATATCCCGTGCCACAACGCCCTTGATTGTATAGTAATTTTTACGAAAAAAGCCTGGTTTGCGCAGCATCTGCTGTACAAATCAGGCTTTTTTGAAACATTTGCTACACGCGTAACATGCTGTGATCGACTTCGATACGATCATCATGCTGCGCATTCATAGCCGTTTTTCTGCATAAATGAATTTTCAGCGTCGTACATATGTTGCGAGGCAATGTAGGGGGGAGGCTATTTGTCTCCCTTCAGCACGAAGCCCACTTTCTTCTTGCCATCCATCATGATTTTGAGCGGGTGGGGTAGACGGACGTGGCGGGCATATGTGCCTTCTTCTACGGCGGGAAGCTCGTTAAGGAAAGCCTCGTTGAAGGCGCCGTCGCCGATACTCGGGTTGATGGTGAAGTAACCCACGCCGAATGATGTGAGGTTCTGGAAGAAGTGAGTGCCCTGCGAGGGGTCGACGCGGTAGTTCGTCAGGCCTTCCTCCACGATGACGCGCGCTGCCGAGATGCACGGCCACTTCACGGGAATGCCCAGCCAGGGATCGCTCGAGCCCCAGCGGCCGGGGCCTACGAGTACGTAGTGACTGCCCTCGTCGAGGAATTTCTTGTTCATCTTCTCGATTTCGTAGGCGATGGTGGGATTGTTCATCGGGTTGTAACCCTCCGTCTTCACGTAGACAATGTCGCAGATGTCGTCCATGATGCCGTGGCCCAGCACATTGTCCGAGCGCAGCAGCACTTCCTCCTCGCGGATGCTGTCGAGGCTGATTTTCACGTCGGCTTTGACGTCGACCATGGGGCGTATCTGCAGCAGGTAGAAGATGCCCGTGCGCTTGGCGGCGTCGATCGTCACGGCAAATTCGATTTCCACAGGGCGGCGCATCTCGGCCTGGCCGTGGCGCAACACCTCGCGCATGATCTTCGGCAGCGGCAGCACGCCGTGTTCCAGCACGCCGACGAAGCTCATGATCTTGCGGCCGCCAGGATACACGCCAGGGTAGATGACTTGGTCGTAAGGGTTGTAGGTCGAGGCAATGTGCTGTAGGGCGCCGTCCTCGTCGGCCTTCTTCACACTCAGCTTGAGCAGGTTGAAGCCGTCGTCGATGCTGAAGTTCTCGCCGCGGTTCTGCAGGTCAAGGGCGTAGAAGCGTGTCTGTGTCTCGCGGAGAGCAAGTTCCATCTCCGAAGTCTGCAGCACTTTGTCGGGGTGGTTGGGGCTCACACGGAGCGTCATGCCGCCGTCCACGATGTATTTGCCGAGGCCGAGGGCGAGATTGACGATGCCCTCCTCCGCCTTCTCGTCGCCGAGCGGGTAGTAGTTGAGCGAGCGTCCTACGCCCGATATGGCGGGATAGTAGCGGTCGCCATACTGCGTGCCCACCACCTCCTGCAGGATGACCGCCATCTTCTCCTGGTCGATGACGTTGCGCGTGGCCGTCATGTAGGCCTTCGAGTCCTTGAAGTATACCGAGGCGTACACACCCTTGATGGCGTCGGCCAGCATGCGGAGCATCTCGGCACGGTCCTCAAGGTAGGGAATCATGTAGGTGGAGTAGATACCGGCGAAGGGCTGGTAGTGGCTGTCTTCGAGGAGCGAGCTGGAACGCACGGCGATGGGCGACGTTGTGGCGTTGATGAAGGCCTCGCAGTCGGCGCGCATATCTTCGGGGAACTGTGCTTTGCGGAATGCTTCGAGGATGGTTGCGTCGTCGGCGTCGCTGAGGGCCAGCGGGTACAGGTTGTTTTGATCCATGAAGCGCTCGAAGACGTCCGTGCAGAGCACCACCGTCTTCGGGATCATCACCGTCATGTTCTCCTCCTCGTTCAGTTCGGCGTGGCGCTTTACCATGCTGTCGATAAAGGCCAGACCGCGGCCCTTGCCGCCGAGGCTGCCCTCGCCGATGCGGGCAAAATTGGAGTAGCGGTCGAAGCGCTCGCGGCTGAAGATGGCCACGACACCTTGGTTCTTCATCTTGCGGTAGCGCACGATGGCCTCGAAGATGGCGCGGCGGTGTTCGTCGAGCGTCTGGAAGTCGTCCTCGGTGATGTTCTTGATGAACTCTGCAGGCGGGAAAAGAGCACGACTGCGGAGCCAGCGGCTGATGTGGTTGCGGCGTGTGTGGTAAAGGAGACTGTTGGCGGGCACGTCGAAGATGGCGTTCTGCAGTCCCTTCAGGTTGCTGATGCGCATCACCTCCTGCTTCGTTACGGGGTCACGGAAGACGAAGTCGCCGAAGCCAAACATGTCGCGCACAGCCTCGCGGAGGTCGATGCCCATCTTCTTCGAATTCTTGTCAATGAAACAGCCGTTGAACTCGTCGACGTACTGCGCATTCTCGCTCTCTGCCGACTCGAGGATGAGGGGCAGATACTTGTCGCGGCGGTGAATCTCGCGCAGCAGTTTGACGCCAGCCTGCGGATCCTTGTCGGCAACGGTGGGAATACCGTGCTGAGGCTCGTCGCTGTTGGCCACTTCTGAGATGGGGAATCGTGCGTCGCTGATGACGCCGAGCACGTTCTTGCTGTACTTCTCGTAGAGCGCCATAGCCTCGTCGTAGGTTCGCGCCAGCACAATCTTGGGCCTGCCTCGCATACGCAACGTCTGTTGGTGGCCGTTGAGGGCTTCGGTCGAAAACTCCAAACTCTGCTGCAGTACGAATTTGTAGAGTTCGGGCAGTACGCTGGAGTAGAAGCGGATGCCGTCCTCGACGAGCAGAATCATCTGCACGCCCACTTCCTCCACATCGTGCTCCAAGTTCATCTTGTCCTCGATGAGTTTGATGATGGAGAGTAGCAGGTCGGTGTTGCCCAACCAGCAGAACACGTACTCGAAGATGGAGAGGTCCTCGTGCTCCATGCGTGCCGTGATGCCGTGGCTGAAGGGCGTGAGCACAACGAGGGGCAGCTCGGGATTTGCCTGCTTGATGCCACGGGCAATGTCGAAGACATCGCTTGAGTCGGCACTCGGCATCACGATGACGAGGTCGTAGTTGTTATTGGCCAGCAGTTCCTGCACCTCGGGTTCGGTCGAAACGAGGGTGAAGCGGGGAGGGTAGCGTAGGCCGAGGGCCGAGTATTCGTTGAAAAGCTTCTCCTCGATGCGGTCATCGTCCTCGAGCATGAAGGCATCGTAGGGGTTGGCGATGAGGAGCACGTTGAAGATACGCTTCATCATCAAGTTGACGAACGCCGTATCTTTGAAATATAGCTGGTTGAGTTTCTGTTTAGAAAGCATATACCGAAAATTTTACCGCAAATTTACGAAAAACATCCGAATGTCCAAGTCTCGATTCAGAAAAAAGCACTAACTTTGCACAAATTTTGCTCCTCTTAATATTATAATAAGGTGTAAGCTCACCATGAGCGCAGAGGAGACAGCTTTCAATAGGCAACACACAGATCTTTTTACAAGTATGAAACGCGGCAAATTACAATCTTTTATTATCTTGTCATTCCTCTCTTCACTCTTCGCCACCGGGACGGCTTCGGCGCAGACAACTTTGACTCTGGCACCCGACAATATCGAGCAGGTCATCGATGCCCTTACGCTCGACGAGAAGGCGAAACTCCTTGTCGGAGCCGGTCTTGGCAGCACCATCGACGGCGTCATCGGAATCCCCATCCTTGGCACTTCGCGTGTGCCTGGAGCCGCCGGAGCTACGCAGGCCGTCAAGCGTCTCGGCATCCCCGACATCATCCTCTGCGACGGACCTGCCGGTGTTCGCATCAAAAACTACAAGACCACCTCTGTGCCTTGCGGCATCTCGTTGGCCAGCATGCGCGACCCGGAGATGGTGGAACTTATCGGTGCGCTCGTCGGCAATGAGGCCAAGGAGTTTGGCGTCGACGTTCTCCTGGCGCCTGGCATGAACATCATGCGCAATCCGCTTTGCGGTCGCAATTACGAGTACTTCAGCGAAGATCCCGAACTGAGCGGCTACACCGCTGCAGCTTACATCCGCGGTGTGCAGAGCCAAGGCGTGGGCTGTACGGCCAAGCACTTTGCCTGCAACAACCAGGAGACGGGCCGCAAGGGCAACGACTCGCAGGTCGACGAGCAGACACTGCGCAACATCTATCTTCGCCCGTTCGAGATTGTCGTCAAGGAGGCCCAGCCTTGGACGGTGATGACGAGTTACAACAAACTCAACGGCACCTACACTTCTGAGAGCAAGTGGCTCCTTACCGACGTACTGCGTGGCGAATGGGGCTTCGATGGTCTCGTCATGACTGACTGGGATGATGCCCATGACACGAAGGTCCAGATTGCTGCAGGCAATGACCTGCTCGAAGCTGGTGCAAGCAGTCAGACACGCGACATCAAGAAAGCCGTCAACAACGGCACACTCTCCATCGACGCCGTCAATACTTCTGTGCGCCGTCTGCTCCAACTCATTGTCAAGACGCCTACCTTCAGCGGCTACAAATATAGCAACGCTCCCGACCTTACGGCTCACGCCAAACTCTCGCGTCTGGCAGCTGCCAAAGGTTGCGTGTTGCTCAAGAACGATGACAGTGCGTTACCCATCTTGCCCAATCAAGAGAATGCGAGCAGTATTGCCCTCTTCGGCGCCAGTTCCTACGACCTTATTGCCGGCGGCAAGGGTTCGGGATCTGTCAACACGCCTTACGTCGTTCACCTTTCTCAAGGCCTTGAGAATGCTGGCTTCACGCTCGACGGCGTACTCTCCACCGACTACACAGCCTATGCCAATGACGACAGCAACCGTGAAAAGGGCACCGGCATCACTGCCCTCTTCGGCTCCATGGGCAAAGGCGCCCTCAAGGAGAAGGCGCTCGACGTCGACTACATCCGTGCCGCTGCCGAGCGCAACGACCTCGCTGTCATCACCATCGGCAAGCAGTCGGGCGAAGAGGTAGATCGCGATGTTGACAAAGACTTCAACCTCACCGCTACCGAACGCGCTATGCTCGAGAACGTCGTTGCCGAGTTCCATGCCTTAGGCAAACGCGTCATCGTGGTGCTCAATATCTGCGGCGTCGTAGAAACCGCCTCCTGGAAAGATCTCCCCGATGCCATTCTCTGCTCCTGGTTGCCGGGCATGGAAGGCGGCAACGCCATTGCCGACGTCCTCACCGGCAAGGTCATCCCCAGTGGACGTCTGCCGATGACCTTCCCTCGCAGCTACGCCGACGTGCCGTCGCAGAACTTCGGCGACAAGAGTGTCACGAAATACACAGAGGGCGAAAACATGGGACGTCGTTATTACGATGCTCATCCCGAGGCGGTTTCCTATCCCTACGGCTACGGCTTAACCTACTACGACATGCTGCTCGTGGGTGATGGCAATGGCGACGGCCGGAAGTCTATTGCCGACCTTACGTATCTCATTCAACTTCTGATAGACGAAAAGTCTGACGTGCGTTCAGACATCAACCGTGACGGCATGCTCAACAAAACCGACGCTGAAGCATTAGTCCGAGAACTCTTAAACTTAAATTCAAAGTAATGGCTCGCAAAACCATCATATTCGATCTTGACGGCACGCTCCTCAACACCCTCGAGGACCTTGCCGACGCTGTTAATTACGCCCTTCGGGAGTACGGCCTCCCCACCCATTCCTACGACGCCATCCGCATGATGGTGGGCAATGGTGTGCGCAAACTCGTCATTCGCGCCGTAGGCAACGAGGATCATCCGCAGTTCGAAGGCATCTTCGCCTGCTTCCGTGCCTACTACGTTGATCACTGCCAGGTGAAGACGCGCCTCTACGACGGCTTGGCCGAAGTGCTCGAGCAGCTTCGCCGCGAAGGTTATCGTATGGCCATCGTCAGCAATAAACTCCAAGCCGGCGTTACCGAGCTTCAGCGTGTCTACTTCGAAGGACTCATCGATGTTGCCATTGGCGAGCGTGAAGGCATCAGCCGCAAGCCCGCCCCCGACATGGTCAACGCCGCTCTCCGCGAACTTTGCCGCGAAGGCGAAAGCATCGACGACGTCCGTGCCGACGCTGTCTATGTAGGCGACAGCGATGTCGACATCCTCACCGCCCAGAACGCCGGTATGCCCTGCATCAGTGTCCTTTGGGGATTCCGCGACGAAGATTTCCTCCGCCAACATGGCGCGACGCTACTGGTGCGTGAGCCCAAGGATATACTCGCACTGCTTTGATTTATAGACGAAAGCCTTACGCTACATTATCTGCTTCAGCGGCTTTTCGTCCCTCAACGGCGGCGTTTTGTCCTTTTTTGTGCGAAATGCTTGGCAGTTTGCATGAAAATGTGTAATTTTGCAGCACAATCAATAAAAACACGCAACAATTATGAAGACGAAGTTACTGACCCTCTTGCTCTGCTGCTTCACGCTCAACGCTGCTGCGCAGAAGAAGATTACGCATCCCACAACACCCGCTCCTAAGACGACTCCTGCCCCCAAGACGACTCCTGCTC
>JAUNIC010000279.1 GCA_030523615.1 Bacteroidales bacterium | reverse complement strand
AGATCTTCGAGATAATTATTTGTATCTTTGCGAAAAATAATTATATACTTCAGGCATTGAAACGTATCCTCAACTTCCTACGGACTTGGATGCTGGCAGTTTCTATCGTCATCGGTGCGCTCATGTATCTGGTGTTTCCGTGGATTCCTGCCCTTGCGCCCTTTGAAGACGCCACCCTCGCATTGGTCAAGACCATACAGCCCGCTTTCATCTTCGCCATGCTCTTCATCACCTTCTGCAAGGTCGATCCCCATGACTTGCATCTACGCGCATGGCACTATTGGCATCTGCTCATTCAGGCAGGCCTGTTTGTAATTCTGGCGCTCCCGCTCATCTTCCTCCCCGAAGCCGTGAGCACTTACCGCCCCGTCATCGAGAGCGCTATGCTATGCCTCATCTGCCCCACGGCAACAGCAGCTGCTGTCGTCACCGGCAAACTTGGCGGCAACATGGCAGCCCTGACGACCTACACCATCCTCGTCAATCTCGTCGTGGCCGTGACGATTCCGACCGTGGTGCCGCTCGTCAATCCCGACAGCACGCTCGGTTTCTGGACGAGTTTCTATCTCATCATGGGCAAGGTGTTTCCGCTCCTCATCTGCCCCTTTTTCCTCGCCCTCCTCGTCCGTTATCTTTCCCCCAAGCTCCTGCGTCTTGTCACCTCCGTCAAGGATCTCGCCTTTTACCTTTGGGCCGTCAGCCTTGCGCTGGCCATCATGGTGAGCGTCAAGAGCCTTTGCGCCACGACGGCTTCGACGGCCGTGCTCTGCGGCATCGGTGTGGTGAGCCTCGTGAGTTGCATCGTGCAGTTCGGTTTCGGCCGCTTTGTGGGGCATCGTTACGACGACGCCATCAGTGCTGGCCAAGCCCTCGGACAGAAGAACACCGTCTTCCTCATCTGGTGCGGCTACACCTTCTTCGACCCTGTGACGAGCATCGCCGGCGGTTTTTATAGCATCTGGCACAATCTCTGGAACAGCTACCAGATAGCCCGTAAGACCAAGGGTTAAATATAAGCAAGCGCTACAATCTCTGACTGAAGATTGTAGCGCTCGCGCTTTTATTATTCTGTTTTACTCCTTGCTGGCCAGATAATTCTCAAGGCCGGCGCGACGGAGTTTGCACGCGGGACAATGGCCACAGCCATCGCCGGGAACACCATTGTAGCACGTCAGCGTACGGTGGCGGATGACGTCGAGCACGCCGAGGTCGTCGGCCAGTTTCCACGTCTCAGCCTTGTCAATCCACATCAGCGGCGTATGGATGATGAACTGTTCCTCCATGGCCATGTTGAGCGTCATGTTGAGGCTGCGGATGAAGGAGTCGCGGCAGTCGGGATAACCCGAGAAATCCGTTTGGCTCACACCCGTCACGATGTCGAAGGCACCGATTTCACGGGCGTAGACGGCGGCGATGCTGAGGAAGAACAGATTGCGTCCGGGAACGAAAGTGTTGGGCAGCGAGTCGGCGGGCTTTTCCTGATCCATCACGATGCTGGAGTCCGTCAGCGCGTTGTGGTTCAGCTGCGAAATGAACGATACGTCCATCTTGCGGAACGGCACGTCGTAGTCCTTGCAGATGCTTTCGGCCAGCTCGACTTCGATGCTGTGCTTCTGTCCGTAAACGAAGGAGATGGCATAGACCTCCTTGAAGTGATGTTTTGCCCAAAACAGGCAGGTAGTTGAATCCTGGCCGCCGCTGAGGACGACGAGGGCACGGTCGCCGCGTGCTCCGCCCGAGAGGCGCAGCATGGGCTTGGGGAGAGTTGAGATAGGTTGGGTCATGATTCTTGTTTTTTTGCAGAGGTTAGACAAGCACTCTGTGGTTTTTTCTTTTCTGTTTCAGATTTTTTTGAATTCTTTGCTCTGCAAAATTACGGAAAAAATACGAAAAGGCAAAGACTTGCACTCGAATTATGGGAGCGCACGCAAAAAGGTGTTTTTTAAAAGCTGGAAATTGTCCACACTATATAATAATTAAAGGGGATAAATCCCCTATTTTAGTTGTTTCGTTTTCACTTTTTGGGCAGAATCGCGCTTTTTTTCGTATATTTGCAACTTTAAAGGTCCCGTTGGAACACGTGACGTACAAGAAGTTTGCAATCAATAAATTAAAAACTATATCATTATCCTCAAATCCGCAACCTATAGGGTTTAGTGGGATTTTGCTTGCAAAGC
>JAUNIC010000084.1 GCA_030523615.1 Bacteroidales bacterium | reverse complement strand
CTTCTCGACTTTCTACGCCGCTACAACTATCTCTTCCTCTTCGTTGTGCTGGAGATAACGAGTGTCGTGCTGCTCATCAGGTTCAACAACTACCAGGGCAGCGCGTGGATGTCGGCGGCCAACCGCACCGCCGCACACGTCAACAGCAAGTACGCCGAGGCACAGGCCTTCGTGCAGCTGCGCGACGTCAACACCCAGCTCAACGAGGACAACGTCAAACTCATGGAGGAGAACGAGGCCCTGCGTCAGGCCCTCGCCGACCTCAAGCACGACTCCACGCTGACCGAACAGCGCATCCGCGAACATCTGGAGAACTACAAGCTCATCTCCGCGCGCGTCATCAGTAATGGAGTGCGCACGGGCCACAACGGGTTCATCGTCATCGACCGCGGCAGCAACGACGGCGTACGCCCCGAGATGGGCGTCATCTCGAGCGGCGGCGTGGTCGGCATCGTCTACCTCGTGGGCCATCACAACTCGCTCGTCATGCCCGTCACCCACAGCAAGTCGAACATCTCTTGCCGCGTGCGTGGCCAGAGCTACTTCGGTACCCTCCAGTGGGACGGCCGCAACACCCGCACGGCCTTCGTTAACGACATTCCGCGCTACGCCAAGGTCAAGGAGGGTCGCATCGTCGAGACCTCGGGCTACTCGAGCATCTTCCCTCCCGGCATCTTCGTCGGTCGTGTGCGCAGCGTAGCCAACTCCTCCGACGGTCAGAGCTACCGCCTCGATATCACCATGGGCAACGACTTCGCCAACCTCCGCGACGTCAGCGTCATCGCCACCCCCTACAAGTCTGAAATCGACACCCTCCAGCGTCGCGCCAACGAACTCAACGAACGTCCGTAATAAGGCCAGCTCATAAGCCTTATAAGCCCTATTAGCCATATTAGCCCCAAAGGCCCTATACGCCCTATAGGCCCCATAAGCCCCCTCCAATGACAAGTCACAACACCATCATACAGTATGCACTATGGTTCCTCGGGCTCCTGCTTATGCAGGTGCTCGTGTTCAACCATATGCACTTCTTGGGCTACGCCACCCCCATGCCGTTCATCTACATGCTGCTCATCATGCACAACGAAACGCCGCGGTGGGTCTACATCATCCTCGGTTTCACCCTTGGCCTCCTCATCGACATCGCCGCCAACACCATCGGCGAATGCGCCAGCGTAGCCACCCTCCTGGGCCTCATCACCCCCCATTTGCTCAACGCCTTCTCACCCTCCGATCGCGGCGACGACGGCTTCTTCCCCTCCGCCATCACCATGAAGTGGGGCGGATTCCTGAGCTACGTCACGGCCGCCAGCTTTGTCCTCTGCTCCCTGTTCTTCATCATCGAGAACTTCAGCTTCTTCCACCTCGGCGACCTGCTCCTCGACATCATCAGCTCATCGGCCATCACCATCCTCATCATCTGCGCCATCGAGCAGGTGCGCATCAGCGCCATGCGACGCAAATAAAAGACCCCCTCCATCTTAAGACCCCCTCCATCTCCCCCGGAGGGGGAGGGCTCTTCCCTCTTACCCCCTACCTCTTACCTCTTACCTCCAAACGATGCCCCACGACTACAGTTTTGAAAAGCGTAAATTTGTCATCGGCGGTGTGGTCATAGCCATCATCGCCATGTACATTGTGCGCCTATTCACACTGCAGCTCACCAGCGAGGACTACCGACTGCGCGCCGACAGCAACGCGTTCCGCAAGGAAGTCCTCTTCCCCTCGCGAGGCCTCATCCGCGACCGTCAGGGCGAACTCCTCGTTTACAACGAGCCCTCCTACAACATCATGGTCGTCATGCAGGACCAGCACGGCATCGACACCCTCGACTTCTGCCGCACCATCGGCATCACAAAGCAAGAATACATCGCCCGCATGGAGGACATCAAGGACTCCAAGAAGCACCCCAACTACTCGCGCAACACCCCGCAGCTCTTCATGAGCAAGATCTCCGCAGAGGAATACTCCAAGTTTGGCGAGAAACTCTTTCGCTTCCAGGGCTTCTCCATAGAAAAACGTACCGTCCGCCGCTACGCCACCCCCAACGCCGCACACATCCTCGGCGACGTCGGCGAGGTGAACCAAGCCAACATCGACTCCGACAGCTACTACAAGAGCGGCGACTACATCGGCAAGTCGGGCGTCGAACGCTCCTACGAAGAGGTGCTCCGCGGCGAGAAGGGTATGCGAGTGCTCCTCCGCGACGTCCACGGCCGCACACAGGGCCGCTACAAAGACGGCGAGAAAGACGTCCAGCCCGTCCCGGGCCGCGACCTCACCCTCTCCATCGACCTCGAACTGCAGCAGCTCGCCGAAAAACTCCTTCGCGGCAAACTCGGCGCCATCGTGGCCATCGAACCCGAAACGGGCGAAATACTCTGTATGGCATCTGGTCCTACCTACGACCCACGCGACCTCACCGGACGTGACCGCGGTGCACGCCACCAGGAACTCGCCGAAGACCCCCGTCGTCCCCTCCTCAACCGCGCCATCATAGGTTGCTACCCGCCCGGCTCCACCTTCAAACCCACACAGGGCCTCATCGGTCTGCAGGAAGGCATCATCGACCGCGGCACCAGCTTCCCCTGCTCGCGAGGCTTCAACTACAAGGGTCTCCACCTCGGCTGCCACGGCCACCCCGCCCCCATCGCCCTCGTTCCGGCCCTCGGAACCTCGTGCAACTCCTACTTCTGCTGGGAACTCGTCCGTATGTTCAACAACCGCCAGAAGTTCTCCTCCACCTACGACGCCATGACCTGCTGGAAAGACCACCTCGTCGCCATGGGTTACGGCTACAAGCTGGGTGTAGACCTCCCCGGCGAGCGTCGCGGCATGATCCCCAACGCCGACTACTACACCGAACACCTCGGCAAGAACTGGGGCCCGCTCTCCGTCGTCAGCATCAGCATCGGACAGGGTGAGGTCACCGCCACACCCCTCCAGATTGCCAACCTCGCCGCCACCATCGCCAACCGCGGCTACTACTACATCCCACACATCGCCCACGCCGTGCAGGGCGAACGCATCGACACCCTCTACACCCGCAAGCACTACACCAAAGTCAACACGCGCCACTACGCCACCATCGTCGACGGTATGCGCCAGGCTGTTGTCGGCGGTACATGTACGAAGGCCCAGATTCCCGGCTACGAAGTCTGCGGTAAGACCGGTACGGCCCAGAACCGCGGCGCCGACCACTCCGTCTTCATGGGTTTTGCGCCGAAGGAGAATCCTCGCGTCGCCGTCGCCGTCTACATCGAGAACGGTGGTCTCGGTGCTACATTCGGTGTGCCCATCGGCCGCCTCATCATGGAGCAGGCCCTCAACGGCAAACTCACCCCCGAGGCGAAGGACAAGGCCGTCACCCTCTCGCAGGCCCGCATCAAGTACGACCTCAAACCCACCAAGAAGCCCGATCCGAAGAAGGAAGCTGCCAAGCCGGCTCCGAAGAAGGACGACAAACCAGCTGCCAAGCCCGCGCCGAAGAAGGAAGCTGCAAAGCCTGCAGCGAAGAAAGCACCCGCTAAGCCCGCGCCTAAGAAGGAACCTGCGAAACCGGCTGCAAAGCCTGCAGCGAAGAAAGCACCCGCTAAGCCGGCTCCCAAGAAGGACGCGCCCAAGAAACCGGCTCCCAAGAAGGAAGCAACAAAGCCCGCAACAAAGAAGGCGCCGCCAAAGGTCACCAAGAAACCCGCGCCGGCACAAGCCCCAAAGAATAAGTAATTCTTCAATTTCAAGTCATCTACCCCCCCCCGACCACACACCATGAGACTCAACCGCAAAGACCAAAACGCCTCGCGCAAGCACACTGGAGAGGGCATCAATCCCCTCTTCCGTGCCGACGGATGGGTGCTGCTCCTCTACGTGATGCTCCTCACCTTCGGATGGTTCAGCGTGTGCGGTGCCAGCCACAACATCGGCGACACCGAATTTCTCTCCTGGTCATCGCGAACCGGTAAGCAGCTCGTGTGGATCGGTTGCTCCTTAGGCCTCGGCGCCATGCTCCTCATGATCGAAGAGCGATACTACGAAACCCTCGCCGGCATCTTCTACGGATTCATGATGGTCGTGCTCCTCATCACCCCCTTCCTGGCCCACGACATCAAAGGCTCGCGCTCATGGATCAGCCTCGGCCCCATCAGTCTCCAGCCTGCCGAGTTCGCCAAGTGTGCCACGGCCCTCGCCATCGCCAAACTACTCGGCCAATACGGCTTCACGCTCACCACGCGGCGCAACTTCATCCGCGCCGCCGGCATCGTCCTGCTGCCCTTCGTCCTCATCGTCATGCAGAAGGAGACAGGTTCCGCCCTCGTCTACAGCGCCTTCTTCCTCATGTTCTACCGCGAAGGCATGCCCGGCAGCATCCTCTTCTGCGCCGTAGCCGCCGTGGCCTACTTCGTCATCGGCATCGGCTACAGCCTCACTCCCCTACCCGGCACCACGGGCGACGTCGGCGAATTTGTCGTTCTGAACCTCATCTGGATCTTCGTTGTCGGTATGCTGCGCATCTATCTGCCGCGGCAACCCGAACACCCCAAACGCATCGCCCTCGCCGGTCTCGGCGTCAACGCTGTGGCCTACCTCGTCTCCGCCGTCATCTACCCCTTCGACCTCGCATGGGCCCTCGTCGCCTTCGACATCCTCACCGTCGCCTACCTCGGCTGGATGTGGCTCGGCCATCGCGTCAAGGAGTTCTTCCTCATCTCCGTCTTCGCCTTCGGCAGTATGACGTTCCTCTACTCCAGCGACTACGCCCTCAACCACGTCATGAAGGACTACCAGCGCACCCGAATCTGCGTGTTGCTGGGCATCGAGAACGACCGCGACGCCGCCTACAACGTCAACCAGTCGAAGATTGCCATCGGCTCTGGCGGCCTCACCGGCAAGGGCTTTATGAAGGGTACCCAGACGAAGCTTGACTACGTGCCCGAGCAGGACACCGACTTCATCTTCTGCACCGTGGGCGAAGAAGAAGGCTTCATCGGCGCCTCCAGCGTGCTGCTGCTCTTCCTGGCCCTCATCCTGCGCATCCTCGTCCTTGCCGAGCGGCAAGTCACGACGTTCGGGCGCGTATATGGATATTGCGTCTTGAGCATCTTGCTCTTCCACGTCTTCATCAACATCGGCATGGTCACGGGCCTCGCGCCCGTTATCGGCATCCCCTTGCCGTTCTTCTCCTACGGCGGCTCCTCGCTATGGGGCTTCACCATCCTCCTCTTCATCTTCCTCCGCATCGACGCCGGCAGAAAGAAAAGGTAAGGCCCCCTCCAACTCCCAGGCCTCTCCCCTCTCCCCTCTTCCCTCATACCTCTTACCTCTTACCTCTTACCTTAAGAAGTGTCCAACAACAATAACCCCCAAAACGCTGATTCGCGCACGACGACCATCATCCGCTCCGTCCTCTTCATCGTAGTCATTGTAGCTACGGCGGCGGCCGTCATCAGCCTCAAAAATCTCACGAACGACGGCCCGCTCACCCCTGAAGGTCTCGCCGCCCGCGACTCGTTGCGCAACATAGCTCACCCCGACACCGAAGACCCCGCCGGTGCAACTCCTGTGCAGGCCGCTCCCGCCGGAACGGCCGACCCCAACGTCACCGCTCCGCCCGACAGCCTCATGTCGACCGACGAACGCAGCCCCATCGACGCTGGCTACGAAGACGGCTACTACGCTGGCATCATCGACGGTGTGGCAGGCGACGAACGCGCCTCCTACGACGAGACATCACAGTTCCCCACCGCCGAAGAGCGCAAGAGCTACACCGATGCCTACCGCCGCGGCTACGCCCAGGGCTACCAGGACGGTCTCGATGGCAAAGATTTCAGCGTCGTAGGTCCTGCAAGCGACGAGAACGACATCGATCCCGACGCCGAGGACGAAAACTACAACGACCACAAGCGCAAAGAGAAGTAATCCCACATTTCGAGAAACAGTAATCCCGAATTTGAGAACTTGCCGCAGGCCAGTCGCGAGACGCAAAGCGCGAGTCCGAAGGATGCGAAGCACAATTTAAGAATCGTACTTCCTACATGAATCGTCTTGCAGAAGAGAACAATTCTCTAATTCTTGGCCCTGTCAAGCGTCACACCTCATGATGCCGAGCGCTCAAATACGAGATAAAATTTGGCAATTATATACAAGGCACCAAAATCTATATTTTTTGGGGGGAACAAAAATTATTCACGATTCTTGCGCTCCAGTAGGTGCTCAGGCGCAAGCGGAGTCCCCAAAATTTATTTCCAAAATTATAATTTAGAAAATTTTTGGAGTCAAATTTTGGGCAATTTTTGGGGCAATTTTTGTTCTAATTCCATTTTGGTGCCATTTTGTATATAGTTACCTAAAATTTAGCAAGCAGCAATGATAGAACAAGACCTCATCACCGGAGTGCGATTCATGGGTGCCGCTTCCATGATCATTATCGCGCTGATTGTTGCCCTTGTCAACAGGGGCAAGGGCAGGTCGTCCGTCTACGACAGTTCCCGCCACTACATCTGCATTGCCTCCCTCCTACTCGGCATACACAACCTCATCCAGTTCTTCGGCCACTACCGCGAGAGCAGCCCCACCCTCTGCTGGACCATCAACCTCGCCTTTTATGTCGTCGTCACTCCTTTATATAATATAAGCGAGCAGAACCTGCTGCGTGCTGGACGCAACATGCGTCGCCGCTATTGGAGCAACGGTCTCTTCATCCTCCTCTGCTACGCCATCTTCGTCGCTGGCGCCCTCACCGGCACTCTCATCAACGACGCCGCACCCTGGTGCACCGCCACCTTCGCCGTCGCCGTGTGCTACTCCATCAAGCTCCTCGAGCTCTCCCACTTGCTGCTCCGCGACATGAAGGTGGTCAGCACACGCCTCACCGACGACACTCTCGACGACCGCCACCAGGCACTCCACTACACCGCCCGCTCCATGCACTGGGTCATCCTCGTTTCGCTCACCACCCCCTGGATTGGCATGTCGCCCTCATTCCTCCTCAACTCCCTCTACGGTCTCGTGGTCATGGGCATGCTCATCTGGTACATCACGCAGTTCATCATCTACGGCAACAACATGACCGAACTCATCGAGGTGACCGACGAAATCACGGAGGCGGAGATGATGGAGAAGGAATCCAACGACACCGCCATCCTCCACCCCGACGCCATCAGCGACACGCAGCAGCGCATCGAGCAGTGGGTTGCGGAGCGACGCTACACCAACGCAAACGTCACCATCGCCACCGCCCTGCAGGAGATGGGCATCTCCGCCACGGCGCTCAACTACTACCTGGAGCACTACACCGTAGTGAAGAATTACAGGCAGTGGTTGCCCTACCTCCGCATCGAAGAGGCCAAGCGCATCATGCAGCAGCATCCCGACTATTCCCTCCAGGCCGTCGCCGAGGCATGCGGCTACGCCAGCAAGAGCAGCCTCTCCCACGCCTTCAAGGCCCGCGAAGGCATTCCCCCTGCCGAGTGGTTGGCCGCCAACAACAAGGAAAATTAAAAGCGTTGTCACGAATTTCATTTCGTGACAACGCTTTTTTGTGTTCGTAGCAACGCAACTCCGCTCGCGGCAACACCCCTTTTGCCTCTTTTTCGTAATTTTGCACTCGATTTTGTGCATATACGCGCGGACGCACGAAAGCACGCACAACAGCTTAGAGAAAACAAAACACTACATAATAACCATGAAACAAACAAAGCACATCCGACGACTGTGGGGCCTCATGCTACTCCTCATCGCCATGCTCATGCCGCAAGGGGTGTGGGCTGCTAGTCACTATGATGCAGGCTACGACAACACTGAAACAACTTACAGTGCCGACGGCATCAAGTTCAAGGTTGTATATCTGCGCATGTACAACTATCAGGGTAACAACTCCCACTTCAGCAACAATCCACTTGTCACGATTACTGCTGGTGGCCACACCCACACCTTCCACCTCGGCGACCTCTGCGGCGAGTCGGGAAACCGCACCTTCTACTACAATGGTGAAGGTAATGAGGACCCCTACAAAGGAAGCGGCAGATTCAGCAAGAATACCTACAAGCAGACCGTTGACGGCATCCCTGTCACAGCATACTTCGACAATCAGAGGAATGACAAGTCGGTCTCTGGTAGTGGCAATGGCGGTAGCAGCAAATGGTGTACTGCCGACCTCACCATCGAGATTGGCGTGCAGACTGCTGCCACGGTAAATATCTCGGGCCAATGGCGCGACTGGTCAGACGGTGTCAATACCAACAGTGAAAACTACTCTTGGAATTTCTCCATTGACAAGCACACCTGTAATAGCGATACGGAGAGCACAGCAAGTACTTATATTAAAGACAATGCCACCTGTACCGCAGCAGCCGTTTACTATAAGTCATGCTCCTGGTGTGGCGAAGCGCAGAGCGACATCTTCACCAGCGGCAACGCTCTCGGCCACAGCATCTCAGGCGGAAAATGCTCTAGGTGTAGCCACGGCTTCATCTACTACACCAGCACCAACAATGCCGTCGTAACACCGAAACGCGCAAACTTCGGCACGAGCGTCGACGTTGTGGACAACACCTACAGCAACGGACAAGGCGTCATCGAGACGTCAGCTCCCGTCACTCAGATTGGAGATGAGTGCTTTTACCATAAAAATGCACTCAAGAGCATTCAGATACCCGCCACCGTCACCAGCATTGGCAGATACGCCTTCACAAGTTGCACGGGCCTCACGGGCACCCTTGTCATCCCCGATGCCGTCACTTCAATCGGTAACGACGCCTTTGAGTTGTGTAGCACCCTCAGTGGTGTCACCTTTGGCAGCTCATTGCAGAGCATCGGCGAATACGCCTTCACGAGCTGCTCCAAGCTCAGCGGCACGCTTACACTCCCCGCCTCCCTGACCACCATCGGGAAGGCTGCCTTCCAGTACTGCTCCGGCTTCACGGGCAATCTGACCATCCCTAACAAAGTAACCACCATCGGGGAGGACGCTTTCGACAGCTGCTCCGGACTCACGGGCACACTCACCCTCCCCGCCTCCGTCACCACCTTGCAGGCATATTCCTTCAGCAAATGCCCCTTTACCACCGTACGTCTGGAGAAAAACAGCATGTATGCATGGGCCAACTACGTGTTTGACGGACTCAGTTCGAAGGGCACCCTCCTCGTGCCAAGCAACCTGGTAAAGACGTATCAAGCCAACAAGTATTGGCTCGGAGCCTTCAAGACCATCACCTGCATCACCCACAACATCCAGAGCGTAGCCCAGAAGGCTACCAGCTGTACCGTCGATGGCAACACCGCCCACTATAAGTGCAGCGGTTGCGACGCACTCTTCACCAACTCCGCCGGCACCGCGACCACCACGCTCGCCGCTGTGACCGTCAAGGCCACCGGCCATGGCAAGACCAAGAAGTACGCCGCCAGCTATGCTTGGGAAGGCAACGCCTCGGATCCCACCTGTACGTTTACGCTCAAATGCTTGGACTGCCAGGCGGACGTAGTAAATCAACCGCTCTACACCACCGCTGGCACATACGGCTCCTTCTCCGCCACCACCACGCCGGCCAAGTGTACCGAGGAGGGCGTAGTGACCTGTCAGGCCGCCGGTAAGTACACCGACCCGAATGGGAAGAACGCCTCTTACACCGAGACCACGACGAGCAACTCCACCAACACCCAGACCTATGCCATCGCCGCCTTCGGCCACGGCCACAAGGGTTACACCCCCTCCTACGCTTGGATCGGCACGGCCGATGACCCCACCTGTACCTTCACGCTCTTCTGCGAAGAATGTAAGACGAATGTCGTAAACGAGGTACTCACCACCGACGCTGCCGCCGCCAACGGCTTCTACGCCCAGACGGCCCACGTCGACGAAGGCTGCACCGACGCCGGCTACACCACCTACGCCGCTACGGGTAAGTACCCCGCCACGAGTCCCTCAGTAGCCTATACTGAGCAGACTCCCAACGTCAAGACCTACGGCATCACCGCCCACGGCCACGACTACGCCGACGCTGTCTGGACCTGGGCCGACGACGGCCACTCCGCCACTTGCTCCCGCACCTGTGAATACTGCGGCGATGAGCAGAAGGCCGACGTCAACCTCGAGGGCGGCATCTCTTCCGAAGAGACTCAGCACGCCACCTGTACCACTAAGGGCGTCCACACCTACACCGCCACGGCTACCGTGAAGGACAAGACCTACACCGACGTCAAGGAAGTAGACGACATTGAGGCCCTCGACCATCTCTTTGGCGAAGGCTCTTGGGAGTGGGCTAACAATGAGGCGGACTGCGCTGCCTTTTGTACCGTCGTATGTGAACGTGAAGGTTGCGGCGCGAGGATGACAAACAGTGCCATTTTCGGTCGCGGCCTTACTGCCGAGGTGACCACCCCGCCCACCTGCACGACGAAGGGTGTCCACACCTACACCGCCATCGCCGTTATGCCTGGCGCGAAGCGCACCGATGTCAGAGAGTTCGAAGATATTCCCGCCCTCGGCCACGGCCACCAGGGTTACACCCCCTCCTACGCTTGGACCGGCACGGCCGCTGACCCTATATGTAAGTTCAGACTCTTCTGCGAAGACTGCCAGACCGCTGTCGTAGACGAGGAACTCATCCTCGGCCTTGAAGCCGCCGGCGGCTACTACACCCAGACGGACCACCACGACGCCACCTGTACCGACCGCGGCTCCACCACCTATGCCGCTATGGGTCAGTACGACGCAGAAGCGCCCTCTGTGGTTTACACTGAGGAACATCCCGACATCCACATCTACGAAATTTCCGCCCTCGGCCACAACTACGCCGACGCAGTCTGGACTTGGGCCGACGATGGCCACTCCGCTACCTGCACCCGCACCTGTAGCGTCTGCTCCGACGAGCAGCATGCTGACGTCACCCTCGGCAACGGCATCACTTCTCAAGTGGTCACCCCAGCTACTTGTTCTGCTGCGGGCAACACTCTCTACAGCGCTATAGCTACGGTGAAGGACGAGGAGTACAACAGCACCAAGATGGTGGACGGCGATGTCGCCACCCTCCCCCATACCTTCGCCGACAACGACACTCGCCACGAACTCTGCACCGTGTGCCACCACACCCTCTTCCACTACACCAGCAGCAGAGCCAACTCGCCTGTATGGATCAATCCTTCCAATAAGAACTATGACGCTGACGACAATGTACTGAAGGTGGTAAGCAACACCTGCGATGCCGATCGTCACGGCATCATAGAGTACAACGGCACATTGGTCCGCATCGGCCAGTATGGTTTCAGTGGTTCCCTTTTTGCTGGAACGCTCGTCATTCCCTCCACTGTCACCACAATCGATCAATTTGCCTTCACAGGCGATGACTCCTTCACCTCGGTAGAGTTTGGCCCCAACCTCACCACAATCGGACAGTTTGCCTTCTCCGATTGTTCCAGCCTTACGGGCACCATCGTCATTCCCGATGCCGTCACATCGGTAGGTCTTAGTGCCTTCTACAACTGTAACATCAACAATTTGGTGGCTCGCTGCCAGCTCGATCTCAGAAGTTGCGGTGTCTACGAATACCAAATCACGCGCACGCATGAATTTACAGATCGAGTGTCTGCCTAACGGTAGCCTCGCTGCTGATGAGGTTCAGGCCAATCCCGAACAGTCGCTCACCAGTCTCGTCGACGGTGCTTACGCACAGCTCAAGACTTGGAGCGATCCTATGCACCGCCTCGGCGAATATGCTGGCGACAACATGATGATCCGTGGTTCTTCGACCGACGCCTTCTTCCAGTTCATCAGCTTCAGCCGTACGCCTAACAACTATCGTCTGCAGAACTTCTGGGACTATGGCTACAAGGCCGTGGCTCAGACTTCCAACGTCATCAAGATGATCCAGGAAGGCCAGAACTCTGAGATCGACACCAAGATCGGTGAGTGCTACTACATCCGCGGTATGATGTACTTCTATCTGACCCGCGCCTTCGGACGTCCTTACTATCAGGCTCCGGAGAAGAACCTCGGTGTGCCCATCGTGAACGGTACGCCCGATGACCTCGACAACCTGCAGTTGCCCGACCGCTCGACCGTGGCTGAGTGCTACCAGCAGGCCATCAACGACCTCAAGAAGGCTGAGGCGCTCATCCCCGACGACTTCAACAATGGTCCCGCCTACGCTTCGAAGGCTGCCGCACAGGCCATGCTCTCGCGCGTATATCTTTATATGAGTGGCACCTACGAGAACCCCAACACGCAGTATGCTGAACTCGCTCTCGAGTATGCCGACAAGGTGATCAAGAGTGGAAAGTACCAGCTTCTCAGCCGTGAGGACTTCATGTACTACAACACCATCGTGCCCGAGGAGAACGACGAGAGCATCTTCGTTGTGAAGCGCGTAGCTTCCGAGTTCTCGGGCTATGACCACTACTACGGCATCGGCGGTATGTATGCCAACATCGGCGATATGGGTTGGGGCGAAATGTTTGCTTCGGCCAAGTATATCGACTTGCTCAACGAGACGGGTCGCAACGACTGGCGTCCCGGCAAGAAGCACATCGTCGACGCTCGCGCCAACTTCATCGAGCCTCAGTACACCGACGACTACAAGGAAGTGTTCCGCTTCATCAAGGATGTGTATGACGCCAATGGCACGCAGACGAACTTCAACTACGTTCAGGCGCCCATCACCCGCAACTCTGACGGTACGATCACTTGCACGGAGAACGACGTGAACTTCACCCTCATCCCCGTCGACGAGGCTCAGGAGATCTACGACGTGAAGTACACCGACGGCAAGACTTATCGTGGTGTCATCGACTACCAGATGCGTCTGAACCGCGTTTATCCCGAGTTCTACATCACCAAGTGCTCTCGTGAAGGCGAGGAGAGCCACCTCCACTCGCCCATCATCAGCCGCCTCGGTGAAATCTACCTCAACCGCGCTGAGGCTCTCGCTAAGCTGGGCCGCTACGGCGAGGCTCTGGCTGACCTCAACCTCATCCGCGAGCGTTCGATCCCCGGTGCTGGCTACGCTGCCCTCAACGCCAGCAATGCTCACCAGCTCATCGACAAGGAGCGTCAGCTCGAACTGGCTTACCAGGCTGAGCGTTCGTTCGACGTCTTCCGCAACGGTGACGCGCTGAACCGCATGTATCCCGGTCCTCACAAGGCTATGGAGATTGTACCCGCTACCGACTTCCGCGTAACGTACTACATTCCTCAGTCGGCCATCAACGCTTATCCTTCAGGTTCTACCCTCACCCAGAACCCCACGGACAACGCTGGTGTCATTCTGAAGTAAATCCCTTCCCCCGATTAGGACGCTATAGCATCGTCCCGCCCTTTGAGGCGTACACATAAGGCATCGCCCCCGCACCGATCAGTGGTGTGGGGGCGATGTTGCGTTGTGCCTCGCTCGAGAGCCCCCCTCCGGGGGGTACTGGGGGGTCGGGTCATTCCTCACTATAATCCTGGAAGAGGAAGTCGTTGTAGGGATACTTCTGGACGTGGAGCTCGCG
>JAUNIC010000083.1:8961-13501 GCA_030523615.1 Bacteroidales bacterium | reverse complement strand
CTCGTGAAGAACGCCGCCTACGCCGTTCTCCCCATCTCTCTCGTACTGATGTTCATCGGTGGTGCCGGTAAGAGTGCCATGTTCCCCCTCCACATCTGGCTCCCCGATGCAATGGAAGGTCCTACGCCTGTATCTGCCCTCATCCACGCCGCTACCATGGTAGTCGCTGGTGTGTTCCAGATCGCACGAATGTTCCCCATCTGGATTGACTACGCACCCCAGAGCCTCAGCATCGTCGTATGGGTAGGCGCCTTCACCGCATTCTATGCCGCTGCCGTAGCCTGTGCACAGAGCGACATCAAGCGCGTCCTCGCCTTCTCCACCATCTCGCAGATCGCCTTCATGATGGTAGCCCTCGGCGTATGCCTCCAGCCCGAGCACGGACTCCACACCGAGCACGCCAACCACGACACCCTCGGCTACATGGCATCCATGTTCCATCTCTTCACCCACGCCATGTTCAAGGCATGCCTCTTCCTTGGCGCAGGTTGCATCATCCACGCTGTCCACAGCAACGAGATGAGCATGATGGGCGGTCTCCGCAAGTACATGCCCATCACCCACGCCACCTTCCTCATCAGCTGTCTCGCCATTGCAGGTATCCCCTTCTTCAGCGGTTTCAGCTCAAAGGACGAAATCATCTCGGCTTGCTTCCAGTACAGCCCCATCTGTGGTTGGTGGATGACCGGCGTTGCAGCCATGACCGCCTTCTACATGTTCCGTCTGTACTACGGCATCTTCTGGGGTACTGAGAACAAGGAAGCTCACGCTCACCACACTCCCCACGAAGCACCCTGGACCATGACCCTTCCCCTCATCGTCCTCAGCGTCATCACCGTAGGCGTTGGTGTTGTCACCACCCTCGGCGGTTTCCTCGATTGGAGCTGGGCCAGCTTCGGTAGCATCGTTACCGGCACCGGCGTACAGTACACCGTACACTTCGATCCCACGATTGCCGGCACCAGCACCGTCATCGCCATCATCAGCATCTGCCTCGCCACCTGGATCTTCAAGGGCGAAGAGCAGCCCATTGCCGACAAGATGTACGCCGCTGCACCCCGTCTCCACCGTTGGGCATACAAGCGTTTCTATATGGACGAGGTTTACCAGTTCATCACCCACAAGATCATCTTCGCTCGCATCTCTACTCCCATTGCCTGGTTCGACCGCCACGTTATCGATGGCTTCTTCAACTTCCTCGCTTGGGGCACCCACAAGTGCAGCGATCTGATCAAGGGCTTCCAGAGCGGCAGCGTTCAGAAGTACGCCTTCTGGTTCTTCTTCGGAGCACTCGTACTCTTCGCCATCATGCTTTTCTGCATCTAAAAATGTACTACTTAATACACTAAAGAATTATGAATTTCTTATCAATTTTCGTATTGATCCCCCTGCTGATGCTCTTCGGCTTGTGGGTAGCCCGCAACCTCAACCAGGTGCGCGGCGTGATGGTGGCTGGTAGTACCGCACTCTTAGCTCTCGCTGTCTATCTCACCTTCACCTTCATCGCCGACCGCAAGGTCATCTCGGCCGATGAAGCTCCTATGCTCTATACCGCCTGCTTCGACTGGTTCCCCGCGCTCAACATCAAGTACAGCGTCGGCGTCGATGGCATCTCCGTAGCCATGCTGCTCCTCAGTGCCATCATCGTCTTCACCGGCACCTTCGCCAGCTGGCAGCTCAAGCCCCTCACCAAGGAATACTTCCTCTGGTTCACCCTCCTCTCCATGGGTGTGTTCGGCTTCTTCATCAGCGTCGACATGTTCGCCATGTTCATGTTCTACGAGATCGCGCTTATTCCCATGTACCTCCTCATCGGCGTATGGGGTTCCGGTAAGAAGGAATACTCCGCCATGAAGCTCACCCTCATGCTGATGGGCGGTTCCGCCTTCCTCATGTGCGGTATCTTCGGTATCTACTATGGCACAGGTGCTGCCACGATGAACATCGTCGACATCGCCAACCACACCGGTGGTGCCCACGCCTTCGAAGAGGGCAGCCTCCAGAACCTCTGGTTCGTCTTCACCTTCGCCGGCTTCGGTGTCCTCGGCGCCATGTTCCCCTTCCACACATGGTCTCCCGACGGTCACGCATCAGCCCCCACCGCCGTGTCCATGCTCCACGCCGGTGTGCTCATGAAGCTCGGTGGCTACGGATGCTTCCGCATCGCCATGTACCTCATGCCCGAGGCAGCCAACGAACTCGGTTGGATCTTCCTCATCCTCACCGGCATCTCCGTGGTTTACGGTGCATTCAGCGCCTGCGTACAGACCGACCTCAAGTACATCAACGCTTACTCCTCAGTAAGCCACTGCGGTCTCGTGCTCTTCGCCATCCTCATGATGAACCAAGTAGCCTGCACCGGTGCCATCCTGCAGATGCTCTCTCACGGTCTTATGACGGCCCTCTTCTTCGCCCTCATCGGTATGATCTACGGCCGTACCCACACCCGTGACGTCCGCGAGCTCGCCGGCTTGATGAAGATCATGCCCTTCCTCGCTGTCTGCTACGTCATCGCCGGTCTCGCCAACCTCGGCCTCCCCGGCCTTTCTGGCTTCATCGCCGAGATGACCATCTTCGTAGGCTCCTTCAGCAACACGGGCGCATTCTACACCACGCTCACCATCATCGCTTGTACCTCAATCGTCATCACCGCAGTCTACATTCTTCGCCTCGTCGGCAAGATCCTCTACGGCGTATGCACCAACGAGCATCACCTCGCCCTCACCGACGCTACCTGGGACGAACGCTTCTCTGTCGTTTGCCTCATCCTCTGCGTGGCTGGTCTCGGTATCGCTCCCTGGTGGGTCAGCGACATGATCGGCACCGGTGTACACCCCATCATCACCATCCTCGATTCCGCAAAGGAATTCCTTTATGTACCCTTCTAAATCACGCACAAACAAATGGATTACAGTCAATTTCTTAACATGCCGGCCGAACTCAGCCTTCTCGCCGTCATTGTGATTCTTTTCGTTGCTGACCTCTTCATGTGCGGCGACGGCAAGAAGGGTGTCTATAACACCTGTCTGCCCGTGGTACTGCTCGCCATCCACACCGTCCTCAATCTCTGTCCCTCGTGTCAGGGTTGCGGCGAAGCCTTTGGTGGCATGTACCTCCACACTCCCATGATGTCCATCGTGAAGAGCGTACTCGCTATCGGTACCATCATCACCTTCCTCATGGCACATCAGTGGCTCTCTCGCGAGGAGAACCTCATCAAGCAGGGCGAGTTCTATCTCATCACCCTCTTCACCCTCCTCGGCATGTACTTCATGATCAGCAGCGGTCACTTCATCATGTTCTTCATCGGTCTCGAGACCGCTTCCATCCCCATGGCAGCCCTCGTGGCTTATGACAAGCATCGCTACGAAAGCGCAGAAGCCGGCGCCAAGTTCATCCTTCTCGCCCTCTTCTCCGCAGCACTCCTCCTCTACGGCATCAGCCTCATCTACGGTGCTACCGGAACCCTCTACTTCGGCGACATTGCTGAGCGTCTCACCGTGGGCAGTCCCCTCGCCCTCCTCGGTCTCCTGCTCTTCATCACCGGTATGGGCTTCAAGATCTCGCTCGTGCCCTTCCACCTTTGGACCGCCGACACCTACGAAGGTGCTCCCACCGTCGTCACCGGTTTCCTCAGCGTCATCTCCAAGGGTAGTGCTGCCTTCGTGCTCTTCACCGTCCTCATCAAGGTGTTCGGTGCCGCACAGCTCGTCGTAGCCTGGGACCACGCATTCATGTGGATCATCATCGCCTCCATCACCATCGCCAACCTCTTCGCCATCCGTCAGAAGAACCTCAAGCGCTTCATGGCCTTCTCCGCCATCAGCCAGGCAGGTTACCTCGTCCTCGGCGTTATGGACGGCACCGCCCAGGGCATGACCGCCCTCGTGTTCTACCTCCTCGTCTACATGGTGGCCAACCTCGGCGCCTTCGCCGTCCTCACCGTTGTGGAGCAGAACACCGGCAAGGTAGGAATGGACGACTACAACGGTCTCTACCAGAGCAATCCCAAGCTCTCCTTCCTCATGACCCTCTGCCTCTTCTCCCTCGCAGGTATTCCCCCCTTCGCAGGCTTCTTCTCGAAGTTCTTCATCTTCATGGCAGCCTTCAAGGCCGGATGGGTATGGCTCGTGTTCATCGCCCTGGTCAACACCGTCATCTCCCTCTACTACTACCTGCTCATTGTGAAGGCGATGTACATCATCCCCAACGACAGTCCCCTCCCCACCTTCAAGAGCGACTGCTGGACGCGCACGGCCCTCTTCATCTGTGTAGCCGGTGTCATCATCCTCGGTCTCTGTGGTGTGGCCTACAACTACATCGACGGCTTTGCCTACGGTCTCGACAGCCTCTGCTGTGGTGCCTGCGATGCAGTGCAGGGTTGCTGCAAGTAAGATGCTCCCATAGCCTCTAAAGTATATCGTAAGTGCATACCTCCCCGTTCGGAAGGTATGCGCTTTTTTTTTGACGGGTTGCCCTCACCACTGCCTTTGAGATAATTTTACGTCAGTCTAGACTGACGAAGCAATCAGTGTACACT
>JAUNIC010000083.1:0-8951 GCA_030523615.1 Bacteroidales bacterium | reverse complement strand
AACTACCTTTGCGACTGTCGAAATTAGGTGTACGCCAAAATCAAATTTAGTGTACACCAAATGAAAACTATCCTTGAAGTCGTCGTCTCAATCTTCGGAGATGATGTATTTTATGTATTCCGACACACGATCCACCCAGCGACGACGCGGTGCTGATGCACCCGGAGCATCAGCAGCGGCTGACGTGGACGGAGCATTGGGGTACTTCGGGTTGCTGTCGACGCAAGGCGTAGATGTTGGTTCCGTCTCCGGCACATCGGGTATGATGATGAGCGGCTCGCCATCTGCTGCAGTAGCAGTCGCGCTCACCGATTGCCCCGCCTTAGCGTTCGTCACGGCACCAGCTGTAGGAGACGCTTTCGCACCCTCCGCAGACTTCTCCTTCGTGCCGTAATAATGCCCCTTCAGCTGCTGGATGCGCTCGTTGCTGTTGTCAGCAGGGTCAATGATGTCGGCCATGTTGTTGAAGCCCGTGGCGATGATCGACACCTTCACCTCCTCGTCGAGCGCCTCGTCGGGATAGAGGCCGAAGAACACATCGAGGTCGGGCGAAAGGGTGTCCATGAAGTCCTGTATTTCCGACATCTCGCTGATCTTCACCGGACGCTTCTGCCCCGTGTAGACGATGCAGAGCATCTTCTGAGCGTGTTCGATGTCGACACCCGTGAGTAGCGGCGAGTCGAGCGCATTCTCCACAGCCTTCAGGATGCGGTGTTCCCCCTCGCCGTAACCGATGGAGATGATGGCGCTGCCGCCGTTCTGCATCACCGCCTTGACGTCGCAGAAGTCGCGGTTGATGATGCCCTCCACGGTGATGACTTCGGCGATGCTGTGGGTCGAGACGGAGAGGATGTCGTCGGCGTGTTCGAAGGCTTCGGTACACGTGGTGATGCCGTCGCTGTAGATCTCCATCAGGCGCTCGTTGTTGATGACGAGGAGCGCATCGACATTCTTTTCCAGCTGCATCACTCCGCCCAGGGCTTTCTCGATGCGTTTGCGTTTTTCGAAGGCGAAGGGGATGGTGACCACGCCGATGGTCAGTATGCCGCGTTCGCGAGCCATCTGTGCAATGACCGGTGCTGCGCCGGTGCCCGTGCCTCCACCCATTCCGGCGGTGATGAACACCATCTGCGTGCCGTCGCTCAGCAGACTTTCGATTTCCTTCATGCTCTCCTCCGCTTTGGCGCGTCCGATCATCGGGTCGCCGCCCACGCCGAGGCCCTCGCTGCCCAACTGGATGCGCACGGGGATTTCGGTGCGTGAGAGCGCTTGGCTGTCAGTGTTGCACACGGCGTAGCTGATGCCCTCCGTGTTTTTACGATACATGTTTTTGACGGCATTTCCGCCGCCGCCTCCTACGCCAATGACCTTGATGATGCCACGGCTTTTGTCTTCGATGGGAGTCATCTCTACGAGAAGTTCGTCGTTCATGATTGTTGCTTTAATCGTTTTTTATGATGTCGTGATTTGCACAGCAAAGTTACGCATTCTGTTCAGAGCCAACAAGCAAATTCCCCTTGCAAGCATTGCAAACCAGCCCCTGCAAGGTTTGCAGAGGCTGGTTGGTAGTACAAATTGGGATGTGCACAAAGATCAGAACGGATAGCCGATGGCAAAGTGGTAGGCCACGCCGTCGCGGAAACGCTCGAAATTGTAGAAACCACGACGCCCGGTGTCATAGGGTGCGTGGAGACCGATGCCGACGTCGAAACGGAGGATGAGGAAGTCGAGGTCGTAACGGATGCCAAGGCCCGTGCCGAGGGCGATGCGACGCAGATTGGCTGCCAAGAGTTCGGCGTCGGGACGCAGGGGATCTTTCTTCAGCAACCACACATTGCCGGCATCGAGGAACACGGCGCCGTGCAGACTTCCCACGAGACGCGCACGCAGCTCGGCATTCGCTTCCAGTTTGAAGTCGCCCGTCTGGTCGATGTACGCATATTTCGCGTTCGGTGTACGGTAACCGCCAGGGCCCGCTGTACGCACCGTGAAGGCACGGATGCTGTTGGCGCCGCCGATGTAGAACTGTTCCGCATAGGGTGCCGCGTCGTTGCCGCCATAGCTGACGATGATGCCTCCGAAGGCACGCGTGGCCAAGGTGAAGCGATCGTTGAAGGGGTGCGTGTAGTGCACCTCGGCCGTCGTCTTGACAAACTGTGCAAAGTGGCTGCCGAAGATCGTGCGCGGCGTGCCCGCCTCGTGTTTGGGGTAGCACACGCGGTGCAGAACGTCCGTCACATTGCCCGCCTCCTTCGCCGTGAGCTGCAGCCAATAGCTCGAGTTCGTCGTGCTCGCCGTGGCGCTGTTGTGCGATGCAAAGATCATGGAGTAGCCTATCGAAGGCACGAAGATGTTGCGCATCGAAGCGTAGATGGCAGGATTCGCCTCGACGATTTCGTCGAAGGCCGGCGTCGTATTGTTCAGCTTGTAGTAGTCCAGGTCGATGGCGTCCCACTCGTGCTTGAAGCGTCCCTTCTGCCAGTTGTAGGTGATGTCGGCACCGAAGTCGAACATCTGGAAGAAGCCCGAGCGGTTCTTCCAATCTGCCTCGATCTCAAACTTTGTGGTCGACGGGAAACGCAGGCGGCGACGCGAGACGAAGGGGAAGACGAAACGCGGAATCTCGATCTTCGCCGACGAACCGAGTTCGAAGCTGTTCAGGATGCCCTTGGCGTCTGTGCGACGGCGTCCGAGCTGCCACTCGTAGCTGCCGTAGATGTCCCACGCCACCGTTTCGCCGCCACGGAAGGCATTGCGCTTTGCCAATTCGTAGCGCACACCAGGACCCAGCTGCTGACTCGATTTCAGCGTGGCGTTGACTTCGAACGACGAGTCGTAAGGACGTCCCATCGTCGCGTTGATGTAGATGTCCAGCGTGTCGCAAAGCGCAGTCGTGTCGTGCGGCGTGTAGTTGACGTCGATCGACGAGAGAATGCCGAGCGCCGCTAACTTCGAAATGGTCGCTGCCTGGTCCGACTGACGGAAAGGACGGCCGCGACGGTGCGTGATGGCCGAGCGCCACAGACGAGGCTTGGCGGGCATCGTTTCGCCGCTCCACAGATACGTGGTGCCGCGGCGTGAGGTGAGGTGGTGATCCAGCGGCGAACCCTTTTCGTCGCGTATCGTGATGTGTGTGTCGCCGATGACGTAGGGCGTGAGGGCTTCGTCGGGAATGCCCGCTTTGGGCAACACGCGGAGCTGCACGTAACCCGGCACGGCGATGGTGTCGGCTTGGAAGGTGGTGTACGACGGCGACCAATAGTAGTAGCCGTTCTCGCGCATGATGTTCTCGATGCGTGTCTGTTCGGCATTGAGGTTGACCACACTGAAGGCATCGCCGCTGCGCAGGAGCGGCTTGGTGTTGCTGGCAGCGATGAGCGAGTCGGCCTTGGCGCCGAATGAGCGGTATTCGATGCTGTCGAGATGGAACACGGGGCCCGTCGTGACGTGGTAAGCCAGACGCGAAGCCTTCGGGTCGCGGCTCTCCACGATGCTGTAATCCACGTTGCCGCGGAAGTAGCCATAGTTGTGCAGGGTGTTCGTCGCAATCTTTGCACGCGTCTGCGGGGCGACGGTGGAGATGAGCACGGGCTGTTCGCCAAACTTGCGGAACATCCATCGTCCGAAGCGGGTGGGGGAGTCGGCGTAGTGGTTGTAGGTCCAGAGGCCGAACTTCCACGGTGTGGTCCACATGCTGCTGCCGAAGAGGGCGCCGTTGGGTTCGTAGGCGAGTGCGGCGTCGATCTCCTCTTTCGCTGTGGCGAGGGCTTCTGCCTCAGCTTGCTCGTGGATGGCGAGGAGCTTGCGTTCTTCGCGCGTGAGTTCGGAACGGCGTTTCTCCTTGAGCTGGTGGATGTCGGCAGTCTCCGTCAGATTACCGCTGATGAGCCCCTGGACTTTCTCGTAGGCGTCGGCGATGCTGGCGATGACGCCCGGCTCCTCGTTGCTGTCAGCGCTGTGCGCGCTGGTGGTTGCAGCAGAACCCGATGCTGACGCATCGTGCACAGTGGCATTATGATGGGCGTGCTCCTGCGCCGTCTCGTACTTGATGCTCTTGATGCCCAAGTAGAGTTGCTCGCCATCAGGGATGCGCTCAGTCGTGGCGCACCCAGCGAGGGCAAGGACCATTATAAATATATAGAGGAGTCGTTTCACTATTTCTTTTTCTTGAAGATGAAAAGTTCGCTGAGGCGGTCGGTTTTGCGACGGAGGACGAGACCTGCGCCGGTCTTCATCATGGAACCTTCGAGGGGATCGTGGCTGTCGCGGTCGTAGAACACACGGACGTAGCGGGTGCTGGAGTTGTCGAGACGGTATTCGATGCTGATGTTGTCGATGAACGATGCTGCGCTGTTCTGCGCGTCGTGGCCCGTGGAGACGCTGCCGCCGATGTTGATGCTGATGCGGTCGTCGAGGAAGCGCTTCGAGAACTTGAAGGAGTAGTCCGTCGTCGTTGTGCCGGCGCTCGAGAGACCATTCTCCATGCCGAAGCTGAGGTCGAACGTGGCAAGGGCTTTGCCCGCAATGTTCTGGATTTCGTTCTGCAGGAAAGCGTTGAGCGCGTTCGAAGCTTTGAGACCCGTGGTGAGATTCTCCGTGACGTACATGCCCGTGGCGAGCAGCGCGACGGCCGTCTTGTAACGGTCCTCCTCGCTCATCGTGGCCAGCTGGTTCTGCACGGCGAGATCCTCGGGGGCGTCGATGGTGAAGGCGAGGCCCATGTCTTCGAGCGTGCGGCTGATGTCGACGCCCACAACGAAGTTGACGCTGCGCTGTCCGGCATCGTCCGAAACGACGGCCTTGGCTTCCTGCGTGGCTTGGATGTCGAGGCGCGGATTGAACATGTCGCCCGTAAATTCCACGGAACTGCCTTGTGCAATGTCGAAGGTCTTCATCGGGATGACGGGGAGTTCGTAGTTCATACGTCCCTCCTGGATGGTGTAGCGGCCGAGGAGGTGCATGTTGCCCTCCTGCGAGGTGCGGAAGGTGAGATTGCCGCCGCCCTGGATGTCCACGTAGCTCTTGCCGTTGGACGAGAGGAAGCAGTGGAACTTGGCGCCGTCGGCGATGTTGATGCCCAGCGTGACGTCGTAGAGCATGCTCGATTCGGCTTCGGGAACAACCACGGTCGTCGTGTCGTTGAAGTCCATGAAGGTGACGAGGTCGGAGAGGCGGTCGTCGACGGTGAGGGGCGAGTTGGTGAGCAGATAGGTGAGGTCCGTCGAGGGCAAGATGTCGAGTTGTCCGCGTACGGAGACGTTGTCGATGAGACCGCGCACGGTGCCGTTGTAGTTGGCATACATACGGCCGTAGATGAGCGACGAAGGCTGACGTGTGGTGTTGATGAGTTCGAAGTTGCTGGCCTTCATGCCGAGGTCGAGACGGATGGCCGAGAGGTCGGTCATGTTGACGTTGCCGTTGACTTTGAGGTCCGTGTTGCCGGACGTCAGCAGATAGTCGTTGAATTCCAGACGGGAGTTGGCGAAGACGATCGGCCGCTCCTCCATCTTGAAGTCCACGCCGTAGACGGGGCTGTAGAAGTGGGCGTCGGCAAACTGCAGGTCGCCGTTCATGACGGGTTGGTCGATGGTGCCGCTGGCGCTGAAGGTTCCGCCGACGTTGCCGCGCATCATGAAGTCTGTGCCGTCGAGGAAGGCGTTGATGGCTTGCAGCGGGAACTCGTTGAGCGCAATGTCGCCCTTGAACTGTCCGCTCTGGTCGTAGTACACACCGGAGCACTCGCCCACCTCGTCGCCGTTGAAGGAGAGGAAGGCGTCGGCATAATGCTCGCCGTTCTCCTTGGGCATGTAGATGAGTTCTGCGCCGAGGTCGCCGATGGGCACATCGTCGTAGGCAAAGTCCTTGGCTTCGACCGTACCCATGGCCGAGAGGTTGTAGCCAGGCAGAGGGCCGTCGGTGCCCACAGCGTCAGCTTCGCCGTGTTCCTCGGTCACGTGGAAGTCGCCGTTGACCACACCCGACATATGAGGCAGATAAGGCATGACGTCGCAGAGCTCCTTGAGGTTGAGGTTGCTGACGGAGAGCGTCACGTCGTTCGTTGTTTCGTCGGTGGGTTCGCTGTAGACGAGCAGACCCGTGCCGTCGTCGGCCACGAGGTGTACGTCGGCGCGTATCATGCCCTGGCGGTTGATGCTGACGAAGTTGTCGTCGTTGATCGTAAATGTGCGGTAGGCGAAGACGGGATTCTTGGGGTAGAGCGTGAAGCGCGCCGTGCCCTGATACGTCTCGGCACGTACGCCGAGGTCGATGCCCTTCTTGCCCTGTTCGTCGTGGAAGAGCATGGCCGCATCGAAGCCGCGCTCTTGCAGACGAGCGTCGACGGAGGCGGTGAAGCGGTGGGGATTGTCCTTGCGGTAGTTGTGGATGGTCGAATTGAGTTTGATGCCCTCGGTGTCGTGCAGAATGTCGGCGTAGAGGGTGTCGAGCTGGAGGCTGCCCATAACGACCGTGCCCACCTGTGCATTGCCGTTGATGCCCTGCGTGGAGTTGGTGGTGAGGTCGAGGTCGATGCTCGCCACTTCCGTGCCCTGGAAATACAGGAAGTTGTGGAGCGGGTTGTCCTTGCCCGAATGCAGACGCAGCGAGGCCGTAGGCATAGCGTGGCGGAGCGCTTCCTGGTCGATGGCTTTGTTGTCGAGTTGCGCCATGAAAACGTCGATGAAGTGCGAGGCGCTGCGCGAGATGTAGTCGAGATCGCCCTGGACGGCAGCGTTGAGGGCCAAGTCGCCCGAGAAGACGTTGGCGGTGGTCTGCGCGGGCGAAGTGGCCAGATCGAAGTCGACGTCCTTCAGTTCGGCGCTGCGTACGGGCGAGGAAATGAAGTTGTTGCGCAAGCTGCCCTGCGCCGTCATGCGTCGGAAATCGTCGGAAGCCGTGGCGTGGACGTCGAGCACGGTGCTCAGGGTGAGCGTGTCGCTGATGCCGCAGAGCTGTCGCAGATTGAGGTCGCCCAGGTTGAGGTGTGCCGTAGCGTCGTAGCCGCGGTCGAGGTTAGCTTCGATGGTGCCGCCGATGTCGCCCAGGATGTTGCGGAGCTTGATGTCGGCAATGGCTTTGCCGCCGCGGAGCTGGATGTCGGCGAGCAGGCCGCTGAGGTCGTAGCCCATGACGGAGAAATGCTGCGCCTTGATGCTTGTCGAAAGGTTGGAACGGATGGCTGTCGGATTAAAGCCTTGGCCGTGTGCCTCGAGATGGCCGGTGAAGGGCGTGAGGTCGTAACCCGGGAGGAAGCGTGCAAGGGGGAAACGGCTGACGTCGGCGTCGACGTCGTACGTCTCGCGGAGCAGATGCGTCTTGAATTTGCCGCTGACGGCTCCACCAAATATATTAGAGGAGATTTGGCCGGCGTAAGCGTTGAAGTCGTCGCTGATGTCGAGATTGCCTTTGGCGCCGAGGAGGTGCTGGCCCATCGGCACACTCTTGGCATTGATGCTGTAGTCGCTGATGGAGATGTGCTGCATGTTGCCGCGGAAGGTGCCCTGCAGGCCTACGGAGGCGTTGAGCAGAGGTGCGATGAACTCGTTGCGCGGCAGCGAGGGGTCGATGTCGGCGAGCGCCTTGAAGAGCATGTCGTGCATCTGGCGGTTGGCGGTGTTGACGTCGGCCGAAATCTTTCCGGCAAAGGTGCTGAAGTCGTCGCTGAGGTCCAAGCGGCCCTTTGAAGTGAGCAGACGTGCTCCAAGGGGATGGGAGTTCAGCGTGAGATTGTAGTCGTCGACGATGACGTGCGAGAGGTTGCCGCGGAGGCGTGCCTGGACGTTGGCGTCGCTGTTGAGGAAAGGCTTGAGATAAGGATTGCGGAGGAGCGAGGCGTCGATGATGCGTTCTTGTACCGCCAGGTTGAGGATGTCAGTAATGTCCTCGTTGCCCAAGGCGGCATTGACGTTGACGTTCATCTCTCCCGTGCCGCCAGCTTTCAGCGCCTCCCAATCGAGGGAAATGTCGCCGTTGATGTGTGAGAAAGGCGTGTGGAACTCCAGCGCGGGAACTTCCACGCGGGTGCTGTCGAGATAGATGTGGCCCGAAACTTCGCGGACGTGGAGATTGTATTTCGCTTCGTCGAAGGCCAGATGGCTGACGCCGCAGCGCAGCACACTGTTTTCGTCGTAGCTCAGCGTGTCGACCGTAGCGCCGAGGTGGTAGAGACTGAAGAGTGTATCGACCTTCGTTACCTGCGCATTGGGTACGGCTGCAATGGTGCTCATGGCGGCTTGGCTCTCGAGCAACTGCAACTGGCGGAAGGCGTAGTAGGGGCGTCCGAGGTCGAAGTGTCCGTCGGCCATTTCTGCCTTCTTGACGAGGGCGTCGAGCCCCATCGCATTGCCGATGCTGTCGGGCGGAAGGGTGGCGTGTAGGCGGGTGTTGGCGATGGCGGCTTTGTCCACATCGATGATCCACTTCAGCGTGGAGGTTGTGTCCGTGGCTGCCGTGTCGGTGAGCGTCACGAAGAGGTTGGCGTCGCGCAGATTGGCTTCGGTGATGTGCACGAGTTCTGAGGTCCACTCTATGCCGTGGGCTTCGGCGCCAAGATGTCCTACAGACCCCACCACGCTGCAGTCGGAGATGAGCGACTTTGTGTTCAGCTGCGTGTTGTCCAACGCGAAGCCGTCAATGTCCACACGTCCTTCGAAGAGCGGGAGGAAGGCCACGTCGAAGGTGAGGCTGCGGGCGTTGATGAGGGTGTCGCCTTCGATGTCAACGGCTGTGACGCCTTCGGCGACGAGGTCAAGGAAGGGCGTGATGCGTACGTCGTCGACATGTACCCGCATGCCGAGTGATTCCTCCATGCGGCTGCCTACCTCATTGATGAGCCACTTCTGCACAGGCGGATAGTAGGCCAGCGCCACAACAAGGCATACAAGCAGCAAAGGCACCACGATGATGGCGCCTAACGTGCGGAGTATGTTCTTGGCTGTAAGGGACACTTGGGG
>JAUNIC010000278.1 GCA_030523615.1 Bacteroidales bacterium | reverse complement strand
AGGGTAATCCACAGTGTTGCGCGCTTTACCTTAGAAAGCGATCTGTAGCGATTCCACATCTCGTTTAGCAACATTTTCATTGTGTAGTCAGCATCCATATATCCACGCAGCTCGCCTTAATGTCGGCAACGCTTCTCGAGTTCCGACAGAAACTCCTCGTAGCTGGCAAAGCGAGGTTCCGTGCACTCGAAAAGGGCCTGGCTTTGGTCGAACGACCCGCACAGCCTCTGCATCGCTTCGAAGGACGGGTCCGAGAAGACATCCTTTCCTCTCGGCTCGAACAGCCAGAAAAACTCCGCAAATATCTCTCTGGGAGGCACCCCTCCACGACGGGCCTCGGGCGAGTTGCGGCGCCAGCAGTCATAGAGGTCGGCTGCCTCGTCCACCTGTGCCGCCCGGCGCTTCTCCAGATAGGAGTCGATGTCAGCTATGACGCAGCAGGGATTACCCACAGCGACGCTATCAGGAGGGATGCTCTTGGTCACGACGCTTCCCGCACCGATGACCACGTTGTCACCAATCTCCACGCCCTTCAGGATGGTCGAGTTCATGCCAATGAAGACATTGTCTCCGATGCGTACGTGTCCGGCGCTGCCCAGCACGTCACCATACTTCCCCTTGAAGACTGACCAGTCGTAACCGTGCGTGAGGATGGTCACGCCTTCGGTAATGGAAACGTTGCGCCCAATCTCGATCATCCATGGGCGGGTGGTGTCTATTTGACACTTGGTCGGAACGTAGATCGTCGTATTTTCCCCGATGACCATGCCCAGCGAGCGCAGGTAGGCCACATACGATGACGAGTCGGTCTTGGGCCCATAGGCGAACTTGCGAATCACGTCTTTAAGGCTCATTGGATGACCCTCCCTTCTCTCGGTTGCAGCCGCCGCTCTCTGTCCACCACGAAGGGCATCGCCAGGAAGAAAAAAATCAGGTAGCCACCCGGGTCGACGGTGAGCACGCAGTTGTAAACGATAAGCAGCACACAGAAGAACGCCATCGCTCCGCCAGTCTCTACGAGCGCGGCCTCAGATGCTTCGAGCCCCTCACGGAGGTGGAGCGCATGCGCGCCCAGCACGACGAAGAACGCCGTGTAACAGGCAAGGCCCACGTAGCCGGTCTCCAGGTAGATCTGGGCATCGGTGAACCACGTCCAGTGCATGGTCTCACCCCATGTCGCATATAGGGGAGCCGAGAAGAACTGCGAATACGTACCAGCACCGAGGCCGAGGCCGAAGAGGTTATCAGTGGCGTTGCTAATAAACATGCCCTGAAGAGTGCCGATTGCAGAGAGCCTGTTGAGTCCATCATTGCTGCCGTAGCCGCCATCGCTCGATGACTCCAGGATTGTCTGGAGGTCGAAGAACTCCTTCCAGCTCGGCATGAAGAGGTAGAAGAGCTGGACGGCCTCGTAGAGCCCCGCCAAAAGCAAGACGGCCAGGAAAAGGTTTTTGAACGAAGGCTTTGAGACAACAAGATAGACAGCGATGAGGAGCGCCAGCTGAATGAAGTAGAACTTGAGCTCCGCGATAATCGAAATCCAACAGGATCCCGCGATTATAAAGACCACCCGGGGCAGATCCATAGTCTTCCTTCCGTAGCCGAACACCGCAAGGCAAGACATAGTGAGCAAAAGGACGTCGGTCGCTGCGTTGCCGCCAGACCCCGAACCGAACAGGCCATTGGTGTTGTCCTGCCCATAGTGAAGCACCAGCGACTCGAACGAACACAAAACGAGGTTTACGACGAACACGGCGAGGAGCAGCTTGACGATCTTCTTCAGGTCCTCGGTGTCCAACAGGCATATGCACGCGAGGAAGAACGCGAAGAACCTGAAAACGTTACGGACCTCCCACAACATGAGCATCGGGCTCACGCCATGCACGATCGCAGAGAGCAGCGCGACGAGACCGAACAGAGCGATGGGCACGGGCACCCACCCCCATCTCACGGCACGAGGCTTTTTCGACCGGAGCGAGAAGAGGAGCGCCAGGATGTTGATGAGGTCGCCGCCGTACGAGAGAAGCCGGGGCATGCCCAGATCGGATTCGAGGTAGGGATACAGGCAGCACCAGATGATGAGGACGTACACGAACCGCTTCGGCTTCATACCAGCCCAAACGACCACTAGCCCGCAGATTGCGAGCCCCAAGGCAAGGTAGGGAGCGCCCGTGAGGTAGAAGCTGACCACAAGCA
>JAUNIC010000001.1:44933-56796 GCA_030523615.1 Bacteroidales bacterium | reverse complement strand
TCTCCACATCGGGGAAGAGCGTCTGCAAGTTGAAAAAATGATAGAATGAAAGAAGGAACAAAGGAGAGACCGGAAAGAATGACCCTTCGGCTGAGAATTTCGAAACCGGTGGGTCATTCTTTCATTTTTTCATTATTCTTTCATCCACTTTTCTGATGAAAAGTTTGCATAGCAAGAGTAAAATGATTAATTTTGCACGCAAAACGCATAAAATAAAACAGCAAGACACCATGAAGAAGATTATTATCATTGCGTGCATGGCAGCTGCCCTGACGGCTCATGCACAGGACGTCGACAAAGCAAAAGTGCAGACACAGGCCGCCGCAGCTGCTGCCGCCCAAGGCGATCTCCGCAAAGTCGATACAGGCGAAAACGCTTGGAAATTTACTGGAATGACGGGTCTTAACGCCGCCGCCACGGGCCTCGTCAATTGGACTGCCGGTGGTAACAACAACGTCAACGGAGTGGTTTACGGCCGCGGACGCCTCCTCTATCATAAGGACAAGTTAGCCTGGGACACCAATCTTGATATGGAGTACGGAATGTCGTACATCGACCAACCGCTCGACAAAGTGCAGAAGTCGAGCGACAAGATCACTCTCAACTCCAAGCTCGGTTATGAGTTTGCCAAGGGTTGGTACGCGACCGGCCTCGTGGGCTTCAACACTCAGTTTGCTCTGGGTCGCAGCTACGAAGGAAAGGACGACAACAATCCCATCATCTCCAAATGCATAGCCCCCGCCTATACCGACGTTTCGGTCGGTATCGACTGGAAACCCAACGACACATTCTCCGTCTACGTTTCGCCCATCGCGGGCCGCTTCACCACCGTCAGCGTCAGTCAATCACTGAACAGCAAATACGCATACCTCTACCCCACTGCCGCAGGCGGTTTGGAGCAGGTGCTGAAGGAGAAGTATGGTGTGTGGAAATATAACGAACAGAACCAGAAGGACTACAACATGACGACGCGTGCCGAGTTGGGTCTTAGCATCAAGGGTGCACTCAACTACAAGTACAAAGACCTGAAGGTGACCTCCATGTTAGGTCTCTACACCCCCTACGCTTATGACAAGACAGAGATCGGGAAGAACGGCCACGGCGCCCCGCTGTACCGCGACAACAATCGCCGATTCGGCAACTTCGATGTAGATTGGGACGTAGCCATTGGTTATCAATTCATGAAGTGTCTGCAGCTGACGCTCTCCACCTCGCTGAAGTACTACAACGGTGTGATGATAGCCGACAAAGACACGGGCTACGCTACCGAGCGTGTGCAGTTCAAGAGCATCCTCGGCGTTGGTGTAGGCTATAGTTTCTAAAATGTAGCAGCCATTCCTCATACATACACAAAACAGAATCACCGCTTCGCAGAGAAACATACAAAGGTTTTGCTGCGAGGCGGTGGTTCTTATTTTAATAGTTAGAGACAGTGGCAACCCAGGTTAACGCACTAACCGCTTGCGACCTTGGCCTACGATGATGGCATCATTTGCAGACTGCGCATGCTTGCGACCCTGCAAATCGTAGTAAGAGTTGTGAGAAGCGGGGACGAGTGGGATAGGAGCGATGCCAACAGTACCAAGGGTGGCAATGTTCGAGAGCGGCGAAGGGCCGTAGTTATAGCGCGCCACGATGGCATAACTCTCCGAATTGCCGGTCAGCGCATCTACGACATACGAAGTTGCGGTAGCAGGCAGCTTGGCGAGCAACACACCATTTCGATACAATTCATAACCTTCGAGTACGCAATCGTCAGCAGCTTTAGAGCTTATCTCACAAGTGATATCGTCAACCATGAGAATGTAAACATCGGTCGAGATGTTGCGGATCGCGAAATAGCGTGTTCCCTCCGGCAACTGATAAGTATACTCTGTCCACTTTGTCGGTGCATTCTGGAACGAGCCCTCCAGAGTTCTGAAATCTGCAGCATCGCAGCCCGAGTCAGAAGTCAGGATTTCAAATTGCTCGAGAACACCACCGTACTGGCTCTTTGAACGCGCAAAGAAACGGATCACTTGTGCACGGCCACTGAGCAGAGGCGAGATGAGCCAATCGTCACTCTGTACACCCGTCTTCGTATCGAACGCCACAAAATACTGTTCGCCACTGTGAGGCAAGAGGTCAGGTTCCTTCGACATTTCGAGGCCTACCTCTTCAGGATTGAAAGCCTGGAATCCGAGCGGCACATTCTTGTTGGGATACACGTAGTTACCGATGCCGTACGACGTCTGGCCGTCGAGGTCAAGTGTGGTCCATCCTCGCTCATTGACAGAAACGAACGGAGTCATATGCTCGGCGCCTTCTTCGCAGAGTTCAAAAACTTCAGCATCAAGACTCGGCGTTGACCAAGTAAGAACTACAGAGCCCACACCAGCCGCAGCCTCGAGATCAGTCACTGCAGGCAGACTGTTCTGCTTCACGTAGATTGAGCGCACAGCCACGTTGTTCGATTCGTCCATATCAGGATCGTACTCTACGACAGCCAGCAACTCAACCTCGGCAGCACTCCAAACGGTAGGAATGAAACAGAGCTCGCACGTCGTTTTGCCAACTTTTGCACTGAGCGGAGCACCATCGCAGGAAGCAACTTCTTCACCATCGGCCAAGAGCACAACGCGATAACCTTCGGCCACTTCAGCGCCACGGTTCTCTATCGTTACACTCATCGTTGCAGGCTTTTCCACACCCGTGCTCGCCACACCGTCAAAGCCCGTGATGCAGAGGTCATGATCCACCATGTTCTCCACCGTCACATTATCGATGTACAGATCTTCGCGTCCTGTGGCCGAAACAGCGCGGAATGCAACTTGAATCCACTTCGCACCAGCCACATGAGGAGCCAGATCTACCTGTGCACGCGTCCATCCCTCTTTCGAAGCGAAATCGATGGTCTGCACCGTTTCAAATTCGCCATCGTCCTTTGCCACCTCAACAAACACGCGGTCACCCTTTGCAGTTCGTTTGCCGCGATAGTAGAAGTTGAGAGTGGGCGACTTGGCAGCACCCAATGCAATGCGTCCGCTGTACATGCGTTGCTGATCGCCAGCAGCCTTCGGAGCAAAGCGTACCGCACCACCATCTTCATCCTGCGCATCCTTATAGGTATAGATCCATTGACCCTGCCCCTCCAGCGTGCGGAGCGCCCAAATGGTGTGGGCCAATGCACCCTCGAAGGACTCATGATAAGGCATCGCATAAGGACGACCTACAATCAAGCCGTTGCTCGTAGCAGGCCCCGACTCGCCATACTCGTTACCCACCCACACGGCGTAATAGAGTTGCATCTGGTCGCACTGCTCCGTGTCGACACTACGGTCCACGTAAGTCACGTCGTAGCACTGCTCGGTAAGTGTAGCAGCATCGGGTACACGCATCACAACATAATAGCACAGATAGGGATTGAAGTAGCCACCATTCTTACTCTCCACGGGATCCTCCCACGTGATGACAGGGTAACCATCGTCGCCCAACGTCATACGCACATTGCGCGGCATACCCGGAGCATCCCATCCGCAGAAAGCAGAAGCCGCAGCCACTGCACCGGGAGCCTTGCCCGCATAGGCAGTGATGCTCCACGTCTGCTTGCCGCGTTCCATGCCCACGCCACTGTCGGAGCAAGTCAAAGAAGCACCAGGCGCAGGATCTGCGAAGCTCTGCACCAGCGTTGCGCCACGCTTAACGTCGATGCGACTAATGGCCGATAGCGGAGTCCCGTCGGTGTAGAGCGTAGGAGCCTTGAAGGAGATAGAGGCCGAAAGGGCACCTTTGGCACCAGGGGTGACGACAATGTCGGACACAGCAGCAGGACCTGTCAACACATGGCCCACACGTACGGTACCCGTGGAAGCCGTTTCACCTTCACCGGCCGACGTAGCAGGGGTGATGAGATAGAAATAGTTGTCAAGCGGATCATCATTGGCCACGACATCCGTCACCGACGTTGTAGAAACATTCGTGGCCACTACCTTGGCATCAGGCATACGAGTGACGGAATAGCGGAGTTCATCGCTGCAGACGGCTCCACCATGAACTCCTCGTGAAGGTGCGCCCCAAGTTACAATGATGCCCGTCTCAGTGACAGTAGCGGTGGGATCCGTAACAGCCGAGGGCACATCCCATCCTACCCACTGACGAATTTCGGAGCATTGTCCGCGTCCGGCAGCACAGGAAGCATATGCACGGAAGGAGTGGTATCCTGTTTCAGCATAGAGGGAGTGATGCACCTCCGCTCCCGGCATTGCAGCCCCTTCATTGATCTTCACACCGTCCATAAGGAAAGTGTAGTTGAGCGTCCCCGAAATCTTATCGCCCGCCATTGTCGATGTCGGCAACCATCCGTCGAGGGAAAGAGAGTTAGGATTTTCAGAGGGAGTAACGCTAAAGACAATTGATGAAGGAGAATTAGCGTTGTCAGCCGCATTGGGTTGACAGAGCACAGTAATCTCTGTGTTGTCAGGAAGGATGTCGATGAATTGAGCCTTACCGGTTGTGGTATCGATGGTACAGAAGGTTGAGCCACCACTATCAAGAGAAGTGGCCCAATAGAGTTCGCCAGAAACTCGATCGAATTCACCACTTTGCATATAGCGGGGCAATACACCTGATGCGCCTATTATCGTCTGGCGTCCTGTCTGCTTGTCAATACTTACAACATTTCCGTCCTGGCGCACGCCATACATCTCGCCTTGCGCATTGCAAGCCACAACGTAGAGCGATTCCGTCTGAGGTAAAGAGCGAACTATAGTTCGGCGGCCTTCGTTTACGTCAAGCTTACCCCAAACATACCCAGAGGCATTGTCGTTGTAGAAACAACCATAGACAGTTTTAGTTGTTTGATCATAAGTCATATCTGTAGCCATAGTCGACGGATCGTCCATAGGCACAGACTTCAAGAGTTGCCAAGTATTCGCGTCGAAGGTGTTGAAACGAATGTTGTTAATAGTTGTGCCCTGAAGATCAATGACCGTGCAATAGTAACGGTCGCCCACAAGCACACCACCATAGCTGCTCACAAGTTCGGGGTCAACAGCAACGGGGTGTAAAGAGAGAGGGTATTCTGCCTTGAAGCTGTAAAGACCGTACTGATTTTGTGACCAATCGTCGCCATACACAACTGCGCCATAAAACTCGGGTGCACTTGCCGCATCACCTACATGACGTGGAGCCTGACGTTGAGAAGTTTTGCCAACAAGATCGGAGGCTACGTGCGACTCTAATACATGTGCAGCATGAGAGCGATGAAGATGTTGCACCATATTGTCGCTGATGTTGAAAGTCTGTGCAAATGCGCCTTGCGCCCAACCACACATGAGAGCCATTGCTACGGCTGCGATAATTGATTTTCGTGCTATAGTCATGGTAATTCGTAGAAATTGATGATTGAAATAAGTCAAGCGAAAATATTAACCTACTAAATGCAGAAGAGTTGAGTAGTTCTCCCTCTCTGCACTGACGTCCTACTTCCGAACTTTGCGGCCTTCACGGATTACAACGGGAGAATTGTTCAAACCTTCCAACTTGATAGACTGCTGGACGCGACGGCCCTGAATATCGAAAATTGCAACTTGATGAACGGACGCAGCATATGTCAGCACCCCATCGGTACCATCGACGGTGGCCATGACGGGACGTGAAATTACGGTTGCTTCATCATCATAGAAGGCGGCAACAGCAACTTCATGAGGGCCGTCCTCTACATCGGCAACGGTGTAATCGCTTGCTGTCGCAGGCAACTGGGCTACAGCCTCACGATCGAGATAGACGACGTAGCCACGAAGTTCACCGCTGACGGGGGTGTAAGTCACATCGTCGATGAAGAGTGCAAAAGCGTTGTTGGACACGTAGTGAATGGCAAAGTAGCGTGCGCCCTCGGGGAGATTGACGCTGACCTGCTGCCATGTGCTGCTGCTCTTGCCCTGAGCCACACGAATGAAGGAAGAGGGATTGGCGTCGGTGGTGCTGTACAAGACTTCGTAGCGCTCATCGCCATAGAGATTGGTGAGGTCGCGAAGTTGGAAGGTGACTGTCTGCGCTATACCGGGAAGGGCTTCTGACACAATCCAGTCGTCAGAAGGTATGCCGTTGTAGTAGCTTTCGTCAGTAACGGACATAAACATCAGGACATTGCTACCTGAGGTGGGAGCAAAATCGTCGAGATCGCCAAAGGTAAGCAGAGGATTCATGATGGCGCAGGCATACTGTGTGCCTGTGTAGTCCCAATTGAAACCGGAACTTGCATCCCAGCCGTAGGCATAACCGTTGTCGAAGTCGTAAGCTGTCCAGGGGCCTAAATGCTCGCCATCGGTTACGATGGTGTTTGCCTCGTAGTCCTCGAAGTCTTCAGTATGTGCGGCAACGGCGTTGGTGGGGGCATTCCACTGTAGATGGATGCTGCCAGCTTGGGCTTCGGCTACAAGATGTGTGACGGGGGATGCGGACGAAAGAAGGATGGCAATTGCGGCTGTTGCGGTGTTGTCAACTGGCATCTGCTCTTCGTCATAGTCTACTTTGGCCACAACTTCGACATCGGCTGCTTCGGCGAAGGGGCTGACGGGAAGGGTGAAGCTGTAGGTACGCACGCCAAGGAAGTCGAGGGGTTCATCTTCTGTGACGCTGCCCACCGTTTTGCCGTCGGCTGTGAGGCTGACGGTGTATCCCGCAGCGGTTTCGACTCCTTGGTTCTGCACACTGACGTTGAAGGTGGCACTCTGACCTGCTACAACACTGCCGGGGCTCTGCAGCCCAAGGGTGAGGTTGTGCGAGATGTTGTCGTAGATCTGAATGTTGTCGACAAAGACTGACTGCTCGCCTTCGAGTTCTACATGTATGAAGTAGCGGATGAAATCGCTGCCGGCAAAGGGGGCAAGGTCGACTTGAAGTGTGGAGAATTCACCGACGGGAGGTGTAATGCTCTGGGACTTGATGGTATTGCCAGTGTTGTCGGTGATGTCTACATAGACCTTTGCAGAAGGTGATGTGGCCCAAAGCGCCAGAGAGAGCAGTGGCGACGTTGCGGCAGCCAGGCGCACCTTGCCTGACTCTATGACGCATGATGAGGGCACAACATCGTCGTTGACGAGAACGAGCGAACCTTTGTCATCGTCGGAGGCCTGTGCAGAATAGAGGAGACGTGTGGTTTCGGCCGAGGAGGAATAGAGGATGTACTTCGTGGATACACCGCCGGCGAAGCTTTCTGCATAGGGAAGTTCGTAGGGAGTTCCCTTGACGATGTGGGTAGAGAATCCTTTGGAGTTTCCTGCAGCATTGCTGACCACGTTGGAGAAATATTGTGTGCTCTGCGCTCCTTCGGTGGTCACGTAGGGAATAGTGGTGGTCAGTTGGGCGTCGACTTCTGCAAGGAGTTCGTCGTTTGTAAGTCCAAGCATGCCCTGCTTCAGGGAGTAAATCTTATAGCTCACAGCTTCAGGACGTACGTAGCCTCCACGTGCACCTTCGGTGCTGACCTCGTCCCATATGAACTCAACGTTGTTGCCATGGTCAATTGCATGGAACGAAGGAACGGGTTGTGGCTTGTCTACTCCGATATAGGCAGTTGCGGTAGCGCTTGCACCGGGATTTGTACCAATGAAGGGAGTGACGGTATAGGTATTTTCGCCATTCTGGGTGACGGCGTTATCTACATAGGTCAAGCGTTGACCAGGCTTGCCTTCGAGCCCTTCGACTACGGTGTCTTCGCCACGGAAAATGCTGAAATTGAGAGTCGTGCCACTGGGAATAGGGGAACCTTCGACCGTCTTCGTAGGTGCGGTGAAGGATATGGTGGCCGCCATTTCGCCTTTTGCAGCAGGCACAATGGTAACGTCGGTAGGTTCGAGAGGAGCATCAGGGCTTGCGGTCAGTTCGATGGCAAAATTGCGTGCCATCAACACATTGGCATCAGCATCGGAAATGGCGTGAACACCAATGTTATAGTAACCTTCTGCCTCGACGCTAAAGGTAATATCGACGTGGTCGTAATTGTCTGTTTGCAAAGAATTGGTGCTAAGGTCGGTCGACTTGACAAGAGTGCGTGTCATTGCAGAAACCATTGCACCCTGGCCAAGGAAGATTTCATAACGTTCCCACACCCAGGAGAGAGTTCCGATTTCGGCGGTAAAATGGTAGATGTTATTGGGCAAAAGGTGAATGCCAGGTGTGAAGAGCCAATCGTCGGCTGCGAGTGCTGTATTGTAACGGTAACCAGCAGAGCTGAGACCGTAGCCGTTGTAATAGGTCCAAGTGTAGCCGTCGGAGTTGGCGTCGATGACTCCAAATTCATCGAAATCTTCGACGCAGATCAGGCCATTGTCCCAAGGCACCTCGACATTGGCGCCTGTAGTGGCAACTTCCTCGTAAGCTGCTGCAGAGATGGTGATGTTCTGAAGAGTCTCGGAAGCATAGATCTGGCCTTCAAAGATATTGGCGTAGATGGGGCCGTTGCACTTGAGAACGTGTGACTCTGCATCGTAGGTCATAACGACATCGCCAAGGTTAGTACCAACAAGCCAAGCGGGATAGCCAGGGATGTATTCTCCAATACACTGATAGGAGCTGAATGTGACATTGCCTCCATTGACACTGCCTTTTACCCAAGCTTTGGGGTAGCCCTCAAAAAGGCCCTGGATATAAAGAGCGTCATCGCTGAACCCGACTGTGACATCGTGTTTTACTACAACTGGGTTCTTGGGGTTGCTTACTTCGTTGGCACGAAGTGTCCATGTCTCTTCAGCGAGCGGTGATGGAGGAGTAATGAGTTCGGTAGATGCAGCAGCGACAGTCTTCATTTCGGCAAAAGTCGTTGCGTGACCTACAATCATCATCAGGATCAGGAATAAGATTTTACGTTTCATATGCTATGTTTGTTTTTGTTATTTGCGTCGATTGATGACGTCCATACCCCAACGATATACTTCCGTGAGATGTGGCGCAGCAATTTTGTGCTCCGACGCGAGACGAACAATGTGGTGTAGTCCGTAGGGGAAATCTTCTGTGAAGTAGCGGCTGCCGAAGTCTGGATACCATCCTTCCTCCGTCTGAAGCATGGGTGAGGGTATGGTGCTAAAGGCGGCGATGCTGCGGATCTTACGCGTGAGGCTCGGTGCATCGTGGCTGTCGTAGTACTCGAGGAGCGGAGGAATGGCGCCTGGGGTCACTGGAAGATGGGCGAGGAGCAACATGAATTCGGCGTCCATGGCGATGAGTTGCTCGCTGGCTTCGTCAGTCCATTCGCGGTAGAAGAGGGGGCAGCGGTCGTAGGGTGTTTGGCCGTCCCAGGTGTGCCACATGGTGTATAGGCGACCGGTGTGGAGGATAGGGTTGGAGTTGGTGAGCGAAGCTTCGTAATGACTGCCGAGGAGAGCAGTGGGAGTCTGCCACAGATCTTCTATGGCGCTCCGCAATGCCTCGGGGTTTTCTACGTTTTCGATGGCGACGGCGAGACGCGCCTTGTAGCCAAGCAGATGCGCACTGCGACCGTATTCTTGTGTTCGAGCAATGTAGGGCACACGCTGGAACCCGAAGAGGGGCGTCTGTGGGGGGAGCAGACGGTGGGCGGCGAAGAAGAAGCCGGTGCTGCTGACGATGCTGCCGACCACGGTATGGGCGTCGAGGTGGAGCGCGAGGTTCTGGAGTGTGGGCTCGATGGCGTAGCCGGGTAGACAGAGAAGGACGATGTCGCAGTCGCGGAGCACTTCGACGACATCGGAACTGACACAGGCAAGTGTGCCGCGGTATTCGCGTCCGTCAGGGTCAGTGATGGTGAGTGTTGGGCTCCACAGTTCTGGACGTCGGGTGAGGATGCGGACTTCTACATCGGGACGTGAAGCGAGCACTCCGGCACAGACGTGGGCGAGGGATCCACCACCGCATATACATATTCGGGTCATTGTTCGTTTATCTTTTTAAGTGCTGCGAGAAGTCGATCGTTGTCCTCCTGACTGCGGACGGCGAGACGGACGTAGCGGTCGGGGGCGATGCCCTTCTTCGCTGAGCACGCACTGACGAGGATATTGGCGTCGCGGAGCAGCTGAAGGGCGAGACCATTGGCGGTGTGGGGCGGGAGGACTTCGCAGAGAACGAAATTGGCCTGAGTGGGCATAACGTGGAGGTAAGGAATCTCGGCTAGGCCGCGGAGGAACTGCGTGCGGACATCGATGAAGCGGTCACAGGCGCGCTGGTAGTCGCCCTCGTACTTCGTGAAAATCTGCATGAAGAACTCGGCGAACGAGTTGATATTCCAGATGCTCACTTCGCGCTTGAGGGCGGCGATGAGATCGACATCGGCGCTGGCGAGAATGCCGAGACGGAGGCCGGGGACGCCATAGCTCTTGGAGATGGACTTCATGACGGCCATGTGGGGATGGGCTTCGAGATAGTCGTCGCGGAGGAGGGAGGACGTTTGCCAAGCTTCGGAGAAGTCGACAAAACTCTCATCGATGATGAAACGTATGCCGCGGCTCTCGCACCAGTCGGCAAGACGAAGCACATCGGGAAGGGCGATGAAATTGCCAGAGGGGTTGTCGGGGTTGATGAGGAGGAGATTGTCGACGGGATGCTGGGCGAAGTGGGCCATAAGGTCATCTGCGGTGTAGCGGAAGTCGCGATTCTGCGGAACGAAAGCCTCTACCCTACTCTCTTCGAGACGATTGGGATATTCCTCGAACGTAGGACGCACCACGCCGAACGTGCCCTCGATGTGTTCCATAAGGGCTTTGATGAGTTCTGCAGCGCCGTTTCCGGGGATGATGTACCGCTCACTGACGCCCCAGCACTTAGAGGCAAGGAGCGTGTTGACCTTCATGCCCGAAGGATATTCGCCGAGCAGCGTACGAAAGTTGGCTTCGAGTTCGTCGATGATCTTGGAACGACGGAAGTAGGGATTGACGAGATAGCAGAAGTCGAGCATCTGCGGAAAGCGCCAGAAGCCGCCGTAACGGGTGTAGTACTTCTTGAGGAGCGCTTCGGGCGAAGAGAAGAGGGCTTCGGCAATGTCGAGGTCTTGTTTGTCGTCGATCTCGTACCACTTGATGTCGCCAACAGGGAGGGCTTTGAGGTCGTGGCTATTGAGGAATGAAATGATGCGGAGCACATTCTCGTAATACTCATTGTTGCCGACGGAGCGAGTGTAGGCTTCGAGGAAAGGAACGTACTTTGACTCAGAGAATTCGCGCGAGAACTTGTAGATATTGACCGTCTTGTAGTAAGTGTCGGTATCGGCGTAGCGAAAGTCGGCTTTCGGCACAAAGTTGGCGATGTTGCAATCTTCGTCGATGCGCACCATTGTGCCGTCCATCCACGTTTCGTACTTTGCGACGAGGGCAATGTTGGGGAATTCGTTGTCAAGGAGCAGAGGGAACATGCGATCTTCGACGATGAGGTCGCTCTCAAGCAAGAGAGTGTCGTCATCCATCATCTTCTCCTTGGCGAGCGCGAGGGAGTAGATGTTGTTGGTTCGGTCGTAGATGGGATTTTCGACATACTCAATGACGAGGCCTTCGGGACGGACGCTCTCGATGTGTTCGATGAGTTTCTGCCCTTCGTAGCCCACGACGATGACGACACGTTTGAGCTCCAGCTGCGCGAGCTGACGGAGCATACGATCGATGAGCGGTGTGCCATTGACGGCCACCATACATTTTGTATTATTGCGGGTATATTCGCCCAGGCGTCGGCCCATGCCGGCAGCGAGAATGATAGCTTGCACTTGTTAAGGGAAGAGGTAAAAGGTAAGAGGTTATTGAGGTAAGAGAGATGGAGGGGGGCTTACCCGATAGAGATCGTGATGCCACCGATGCTGATGGAGAAGATTTCCTTGCCTTCGTAGCTGTAGTACTTCTTCTTGCCCTTCTTGCCTTCCTTGTAG
>JAUNIC010000001.1:0-44923 GCA_030523615.1 Bacteroidales bacterium | reverse complement strand
TAAGAGGTAAAAGGGATGAGGGAAGAGGAATGAGGGAAGAGAATTTAGAATCTGATGTTCACGCCTCCCATGAAGGTGGCGCCGGGCATGGGGTAACCAGCATTGATCTCGTAGAACTGACCGAGGAGGTTGTCGCCTTTTGCCCAAAGTGTGAGCCAGGGAAGGACGCGGTAGCTCACTCCGGCATTGAGGAGCGTGAAGGTGGAGGTGGGATCGTTGCCGTCAGCCGCCCCGACAGCGGTGAAGAGTCCACAGACTTGCTGCAGTCCAGCGTTGGCGCTCCACTTGCCGTAGTGCATATTTGCACCGAGGTAGCCCTTATACTGCGGAGCGGCGAGAATGTGGTGCTCCATGTAGAGGTAGGAGTGGTTGGTCGTGACGTTCCAATGCCGGTTGATGGTCCACTCAAATTCAGCTTCCACGCCCTTGTTGGCAATGGCTCCCGTATTGACATTCTGCTTCTTAGAAGTTCCGTCGGGGAGCTGCACAGTGGCCGTTTGAATCATGTTGTCACCCTTGAGGAGGAACAGATTGACGCCGTAGACAATACCAGAACCGTAGAGGCTGTGTCGCCAAGCAAGTTCGTAGTTCCAGATGCGTTCGGGCAAGAGATCTTCGGTCGAAGGAGGATAGAGATACATTTCGCGGAGCGTAGGATTGCGGAATCCTTTGCTCACCGTGGCACGGAACTGCCCATCTTCAACAGGATGCGTGACCACGCCGAACTGCGGAATCCATTCGCCACCCGCGACGTCGTGGTAATCATAGCGCACACCGACGTCGAGGTCGCACCAAGAGAGCAGATTCTGACGGAAATCGGCATAGCCCGCCACTTCGTTCATGCGTTTCTCTGCGCTCTGCTTGTTGGGAGCATCCATCACCTCGCCAGTCTCGCGATTGGTGTAGTAGGCATGGCCGTAGATGTTCTGATAGTCAATGCCGAGCGTCATTGAACCGCCCGTCCAAAGGCGAAGCTGGTCGTAAGCGCTGAAACCGAGGAGGGCGTCCGAAGAACGGAAGAATCGCTTTTGCGGAGTACCGCCCTCAGCATATCCATCGTTGATCTTGTGGCGACCGAAATTATCGTAGACCGAGATGCGGCCGCGATGATTTGCGTAGTCGAAGTCAGCACCGAGGCTGACAGCTCCACGGGTGATCCATTGGTCGGCCTCATACATCGGAGCGCCCGTCGTTCCGGGGTAAGAAGCGTCGAAATGAGTAACGTCGGCATGGGCAAAAAGGTTCCAATGGTCATTCACACGATACCCGAGGCCCATATTGCCACCGTATTGGTCGAAGCCCATGCGCGGGCGATGATTGTCTGTGCGGGCATATTGGCCTGCCACGTTGGCGGTGAAACGACCGGAGCGGTAAGTCGTTCCGGCTTCAGCCTGAGCAGTGCCATAGCTGCCGCCTCCAAGATGCACATAGGGATGCGCACCTTCGTCCCTGCTCGCGCGCGTAATAATATTAATGACGCCTCCCATGGCATTGCTGCCGTAGAGCACAGAGGCAGGACCACGAAGCACTTCAACGCGTTCGGCCATCATGGTCTGATACGAATCGGCGATGCTATGGCCATATATGCCTTGGTACTGCGGATGTCCGTCGATGAGCACGAGCAATTGGCCGCTGCTGGAGGAGAGTCCGCGGAGCGTCATTCCGCCCGCAGCTCCGTTGCTGACACCATATCCCATCATGCCGCGCTGGGTGAGGAAGAGGCCCGGCACATGCTCCGAGAGCGTAGGAAGTATATTGATGCGCTGCTGCGATGTAAGCGTGGCCCGATCCACGACACTCACCGTGAAGGCCACGTTTTGCGCCGTCGTTGCCGTACGTGTGGCGGTCACCACAGCGTCGTCCAACTGATGGACAATGGTCGTATCGTTTTGAGCCATGAAATCCATGCAAGGGTTAGCGTTTGCAGCGGGGGCGCCAACAATCGCAAGCAGGCAAAATAGTTTCGTCGATTTGTTTAAGTGCATAAATAGTTTTGAATTGGATAATTTCTTTAAGGTATTCGCCAAATGTCGATGGGTTGAAAGTCGAGAGGAATGTCTTCGGCTACCGACTCGTTGAGAGGATGTGAAATGATGTAGCGGAGTCCGTCGAGCATATCGCGGAAGTAACGCCAGCGCATTTGGATGTTTGTCCAAAATTCTATATGAATACGATGATTTGCATCAGTTTCAGAAACTTCGCCCAAGGGCGACTTGCGTGTCGTTTTGAGCGTAAAACTCTTGAGGAGAATTCGAAAAAAAGCTCCTGTTGCTGTGCTTTTCATATACTGCAAAGCCCCCCAGCTGCGACGCGTACGTTTGTCGTACGCCATTAAATCCCAGGGCGAGCGATCGTTATGATAATCATCGAACTCTCTACATTCCACCGTCATGCCATGCACCCGTGCTTGGTGAAGAATCACTTCTTCCTCACCACACGAAAGATACTCAGAACCGAGTCCAAACCGAGTGTCGAACTGCGGCGTGCGGATCGAAATACGGAATGCGAGACGATTGTCGCCAAAAGTGATGATATCAAGCGACTCATCTCGACGAAATTCGCCGATGATCTCATGCAGCAAATTCGTGGTATAGAGCGTATCGTCGTCGGCAATGACGGCATACGGCGTAGGACATGCTCGCAACGCATTGTTGCGGTTCAGACACAATCCCGATTCGGTGAGCGAGAGCAGCGTGACGTCCTTGCGTCTACGCAATTCTTCGGGCACCATGTCCAGAAACATGTCGTTCGTATACTGAAAAGATACGACATAATGCACTGCGTCGCACTCCGGAAGAAGAATGCGAGGCACATGCATTATGCGATCGTTGAGCGTGCAGATCAGCACACTGATTTCAGCCATTTATACTGTATTCAAGTTCGGGATTAGATTCTAAATAGTCAAGCAGATCCTTTGAAACCATAATGCGGTAAGTGCGTGACCCAAGCATAATACGAGACCCGTTATTGCTGTCGAAGATACTGAATTTCAATTCGACGTTGGCAGAGTCGCCGGGCTGGTCGTACATCGGGTATTCCCCATTTGCAACGCCAGCAGGAACCTTTGTCTGCTTCTTGCTTTTGGTCAGTTCCAAGAGGCTCGTGATCGTATCGTCGCTGATGGAATTGAGATTGCACGAGATGGTGATTCGTTTGATCTTCTTATCGCGGGCATCGCCGAGATCCTCCACGTTTGTCACCACGAGGTCGGCACGATCCGGATAATAGCGATGCGGCTGTATGGAGGCCGTGATGAGCAGGCTGCTGTTCACGATGAAATGGTTAGAGAATCGAGTCCACGTATCGCCGAACATCACCAATTCGCCCGAACCCTCGAAATCTTCTATCTTCACCTTGCCGAACGGTTTGCCGGTCTTCGTAAAGCGCGTCTCACACGCCGTAACAATACCGCCAAATGTGACGTTGGAATTCATGCGCTTCGAGTAGTCATTCAGTTCCGGACAACGCATATTGCAGATGTGCTTCAGGATCACTGCATAACTATCGAGAGGATGGCCCGAAAGATAGATCGACACAAGGTCACGCTCACGGTTCAAGCGTTCCAGGTCCGACCACTCCTCGTAGTTCTCGGGAAGCTTCGGCTTCTGGATTTCCACATCATCGAAACCACCAAAGAGCGACATCGAATTCTCGTTGCGCTCCATCTGGTAACGCTGGCCATACTGCACAAGCGTATCGAGGAAAGTCTGATTAGGACCCGTAACACCAAAGTACTGCTCGCGGGGAATGTCGAACAAGTCGAAAGCACCCGCAATGATCAGACACTCGAGATTCTTGCGATTGCAAGCATTCAGGTTCACACGTTCCACGAAATTGTAGACATCCGTGTAAGGGCCATTTTCGTTGCGCTCGTCGATGATGCTCTGCACAGCGCCTTCACCCACGCCCTTGATACCGGCCAGACCGAAGCGGATGTGGCCTTCCTTGTTCGCCGAGAAGTGCAGATACGACTCGTTGACATCGGGCCCCAGCGTGTTGATGCCCATGTCCTTACACTCCTCCATCAGTTTCGTGATTTCCTTGATGTCGCTGCTTCGGCGAGTCAGGAGCGCAGCCATGAATTCTGCGGGATAGTGCGCCTTGAGATACGCAGTCTGATAAGCCACCCACGAGTAGCACGCAGCGTGCGACTTGTTGAACGCATACGAAGCAAACTTCTCCCAGTCGGCCCAAATCTTTTCGAGCACCTTCGGGTCGTGACCATTCGCCTTGCCGCCTTCGATAAACTTCGGCTTCATCGCATCGACGATGTCCTTCTTCTTCTTACCCATCGCCTTACGCAGAGCATCGCTCTCGCCACGGGTAAAATTGGCCAACTGACGCGAGAGCAACATCACCTGCTCCTGATACACCGTAATGCCGTACGTATCCTTCAGATACTTCTCCATGCAGTCAATGTCGTACGTAATCGGCTCGCGGCCATTCTTACGGGCAATGAACGAAGGAATGTAATCCATAGGACCCGGACGATACAGCGCATTCATCGCAATCAAATCCTCGAACACCGTCGGATGGAGCTCGCGCAGATACTTCTGCATACCGGCCGACTCAAACTGGAACGTGCCGATCGTCTGTCCACGCTGATAGAGCTGATACGTCAATTCGTCATCGATCGGAATGTTGTCCAGATCAATGTCGATGCCGCGCGTCAACTTCACATTCTTGCACGCCTCCTTCTGCTCCGACAGTGTCTTAAGACCGAGGAAGTCCATCTTGATCAGACCCGTCGACTCAATCACGTGACCATCATACTGCGTTACAGCGGTCTTGATGTTCGGGAAGTCAGGGTCATCGGCCGTCGACACCGGCACATGGTCGCTGATCGGGTCACGACAGATGATGAAGCCGCAAGCATGGATACCAGTGTTGCGCACCGTTCCCTCAAGCATACGGGCATATTTTATCGTGTTGCGCTCGCGGGGATCGCTGCTCGCCTCCGCATCCTGCAACTCACGGACATACCGCAGCGCATTCTTCAGATTCATCTTCACCTGATTACCCTTCTCGTCCGTCAGACGGTCGGGAATCGCCTTACACAGCGCATTGCTGCGATCCAGCGGCAACTTCTCCACACGCGCCACATCCTTCAGCGAATTCTTCGTCGCCATCGTACCGTATGTAATAATGTGCGCACAGTTCTCGTGACCATACTTATCCATTACCCACTGCAGCACGCGGCCGCGGCCGTCATCGTCGAAGTCGGTATCAATATCGGGCAGAGAGATACGGTCGGGATTCAAGAAACGCTCGAACAGCAAGTCATACTTCAGCGGGTCAATCTTCGTGATGCCCAGGCAATAGGCCACCACGCTACCGGCAGCCGAACCACGTCCGGGACCCACCCACACATCCAACTCCTTACGAGCCGAATTGATGAAGTCCTGCACAATCAGGAAGTAGCCCGGGAAACCCATCGTCTTCATGATGTGCAATTCGAAGCGGATACGGTCGTCCACCTCCTTCGCTATCTCGTGGGCCTTCGCCCATTCCGACAATTCAAGGGGCTGCAGCGGACCTTCTACTATACTATAGCCACTGCCATACAGACGCGAAGCACCTTCATAGGCGAGTTTGCCCAGATAGTCGGCCTCAAACTTGATGCGGTACAGCTTATCGAAACCGCCGAGTTTCTTGATTTTCGCCTTACCATCCTCTTCTGGAAGCTGGTTAGCGAAGTTTTCGTCACTCGTAAACTCCTTATAGAGATCATCTTCCGTGAATCTCTTGCGCCATTCCTCCTCCGTACCGTAATCCTCGGGGATGGGGAAGAAGGGCATAATGGGGTCGGACTCGATGTTGTAGGTCTCCACCTTATCGAGCACCTCCAGCGTATTCGCCAACGCCTCAGGCACATCGCTGAACACCTCCTGCATCTCCGCTGTCGTCTTAAACCACTCCTGCTTCGAATACAGCATACGCGTCGGATCATCAAGGTCCTTGCCCGTGGCCAGACACAGCAGATGATCGTGCGCCTCCGCATTCTCTTCATCGACGAAGTGGGAGTCGTTGGAGCAAATGAGTTTCACGCCATACTCGCGAGCCAATTCTATAAGCACTTTATTCGCCTGTTCCTGCAGCGGAAACGTCTCGCGGTTCGCGCGCTGCCCGGGATCCTTCACCTCGTGGCGCTGAAGTTCCAGGTAGTAATCGTCGCCCCAAAGATTCTTGTGCCATTCGATGGCCTTTCGAGCACCCTCGATATCACCCTGCAGAATCTTCGCCGGAACCTCACCGGCGATACACGCCGAACACACAATCAATCCCTCGTGGAACTGTTCCAGGTCGGCATGATCCGTACGCGGACGGCCATAGTAACCATCCACCCACGAACGACTCACCAGCTTGATCAGGTTACGGTAGCCCTTCTCGTTCTTCGCCAGCACAATCAAGTGCCAACCGCCGCGGTCGCCAGCGTTGGCATCCTTCAATTCCTTCGAACGGCGTGCCACATACATCTCGCAACCAAAGATAGGTTTAAACGGAGCGAGTCCCTCCTTCTTACGACCCTTATTGACCTTGTTACAATAGTCAAAAAGGTCCTTCACACCGAACATGTTGCCATGATCAGTGATCGCCATGCCCGGCATACCGTCGGCCACAGCTTTATCCACCAGACGAGCGATCGGACTCTGCCCGTCCAGCAGCGAATAATATGTATGTACATGGAGGTGGACGAAGCCCTTCTTTTCCTCCATGGTCTGAGTGTCATTGGTTAGATTGTCAGTCATTTAAGTTCTTTTGTTTTTGATTATATTTCATCTCATTTATTGTTTTGGGTGCAAAGTGGATAAGTAGATTTTCGTCAAGATTTTCCGTACGATTTTTTAGTGCAGATTTGGGGGTCTTCCGAAAAATGAATGGCACTTATATATAAATATGGCACCAATAGTCCATTAGTATTTAGTGGGAACAAAAATTATTCACGATTACCCAAAATTTGACTCCAAAAATTTTAATATTTTAATTTTGGAAATAAATTTTGGGCAATTTGGGGAAATTTTTGTTCTATCCCCATTTTGGAGCCACAATGTATATAGTTACCAAATGAATAGGTAAAACAGATAATTATTTCCTGCTTCGCGAAAGTGGAGGAAGAGAGGAAAGTTCTTGCTAAGGCAAGCGTCACTCCTCCGGAGATGCCGAGCGCTTGCAGTAGCAAGCGAGCAGAGCTCGAGCGTTTCGATTCTTCTACTTCCTACGCTTCTGACATTAAGTTGGGAAAAGTTTATATAGTACGCCTTCCCTCTCTTCATGGACTTTCGGCGAAGCCAGGATATTTCTGTTTTATATAACTACGCATTTGTCGGATGAACCAGATTTTGAGCGGAGCGCCCCCATCAATTGAAGAAGTTCCAACTGATGCCGAGTCGCAGCGCGCGCTGATTCGTCGGGTAATGCGGGGCAAGGAAATACGGACCAGCATACTGGCTCACGTGACTATACATCACGAAGAAGCGGCATGTCTTCAAGTGGAAATTTGCGTAGATGTTCACCCACGGATAATTGCCCACCTTCACACGATGATCCTCATCCTGCACAGCATACTGTCCTAAGAAAGGAGTGTACGTCGGTGCATAGTAGCGCGTGAAATAGCGCACATCGCCACCGATATCCGTACTCAGCACCTTCGCAATCTTGAAGTGGAAGTATAGATTTGACCACACGTTCAGCGTAGGAACCGGCAACACCTTGTTGTCCGACGAACGCTGGAATGTCACCTCGTTTTCCCACACCACCGGACCAAACTTCAAGTCCTGGCAGAGGGCCGCCTGCAGCAGCTGCACATTCTTCGAGGCTTGGCTTACACAAGCACCATAACGCACCTGACTGATATCGGAGCCTTCCGGGTTCGCCACATTCGTCCAATCCTGCACCTCCTGGAAGAAAGTGTGGTTTTGAATCGTCTCAACGCCCACCTTCAGACGCGTCTTGCGCCACAAAAGTGTACCGTTGACACGCGTGCGGAAAATGTTGCTCAGATCGTTGTCCCACCAAGCACCGGCAGAATGATAGTGGCGATAATAGTAGGAGGGCTCTTCGTTGCGCACGAAACCATCGACCACGATACTCACAGAGTCGCGCAGAATGGGGATGTCGAATTTCATGTTACCTTCGACATTGAACTCGCCCCACTTCTTACCCGTGGTACGAATCTCACCGAGCACGTTGTAGTGGAACAAGCGACCCAGCTCCCTCATCAATTGCGCACCGAGAGTGATGTAGTTGTACGTCGTGCCCACCATACGATGCTCCTCGTCCGGAAGAGTCACGTTCAGCAACTGGTGCTTGCCAAAGAGTCGCATACCCGTCTTCACCCATCGGCGGAAACCTTCCGTCATTTCGAGAGCAAAAGTATTTTCAAGACTCAGGTAGCGGGTCGGATCATTGATGCTATCGGTACCCACAAAGAAGTCGTCAATGTAGAACGAACGATCTGTCGTATTGTCCAGATAAACGTGTCGGTTGTGGTCGAACTTCGCCGTATGGACAAAAGCTGCAACGGGGATGAACTTTCGCGGACCTCGCAAGATCGTGCTGTCACCACGCAAGCTGTCGGGGATCACCAATTTCTCGCCAAGGCTGTCCACAAGTTCGTAGTAACCCAAATTGTAGCGGTGCGTCAGGAACAACGTATTCACCTTCATATTGTTGTAAGCACTGCGCAGGCGAACCGGCATATCCTGAGGCGCATACTTCGTAGAGAAATACTCCGGGTGAGTGATGTAGGTGTCGTCGGTCAAACCACCATTCTCCGCATTCTTCGTACGATCCAGGATGTACGCGCCATGCACCTGGTACCTCTCGCCACGGTAACTGCCGAAGATTCTCGACGCAATGCTCGAAGTATTCTGGTGCGTGTAGTAGCCGCGGCCGTAGAAATAGTCGATCTTCGCACCGATGCCCGCATTCTTGTTGATGTTCGTCGCAAAGTTCACGCGGATACGGTCGTCGCCGTTCGTCTTGTTGCCCTGCGTCATCCACGAGATATTCGTGATGGGCGATTTTGTATTCGTGAACACCATCTTCTCGGCGCTCTCCATCGCCATGCTGTACGGGTTGGCAAAGAGGAACTGCGAACCCATCATGAAATCCTGCTGTCCTGAATAGATGCGGGTGATGCGCGGGCTCGCCAGATTGCCTGTATGATTATAAGTGCCGTAAATGCCGTCCGTGTTGTTCACCTGCTGAAAGAGGTGAGGCATCGTGTCCGGCTCTGTGGGGATGACGCTACCGAAACGACGGTCAACGGTCCACGTCTTCAGTCCGATGGGCACAATCTTCGAGCTGTCGACGGCAGTAGTATTTTTGCGTCCCGCGTTACCTCCCGAACGGCTTGACGACGAACGGGACGACTGGCCTGATGCGTTCCCGACGAAGAGAAGCAGGAAGGTCAGTAGACAGATTACGGAACGGAAGAAGCGATGATTCATAGAGTTGTGCAGAAAAATAACTTGGAGATCAGAAGCTGGCAAGGGCCTCGACGATGGCGGCTTCGGTAGATTCTGAGACGGGAACCAGGGGCAAACGCAATACATTCTGACAAAGTTCCATATGAGATAGCATGGCTTTCACACCGGCGGGGTTGCCATCGATGAAGGACAGACGATTGATCTCGCGGAAACGACGGTGGGTATCGAGCGCCGCATCGTAGTTGCCATCGAGGGCGTCATGAACCAGCTGGGCCATTTCGGTGGGGAAGGCATTGCCAACGACACTGATGAGACCGGTGGCTCCAAGACTGAGGAGGGGGTAGGTGAGGCCGTCGTCGCCGCTGATGACCTCGAAACCGTCGGGGGCTCCGGAGATGATGGCATCGATCTGCGGCAAAATACCACTTGCTTCCTTGATGGCAACTACATTTTCGCAGTCTTCGGCAATACGGATGGTGGTGGCTGCGCTGAGGTTTACGCCGGTGCGGCCAGGGACATTGTAGAGCACGACGGGCAGCGGCGAGGCATCGGCAACAGCTACATAGTGTTGGTAGAGTCCTTCCTGCGTGGGTTTGTTGTAGTAGGGTGCGACGATGAGCACGCCATCGAACCCATCGAGGTTGGCGCTCTCGAGATAGTTGCAGACGGCGCGGGTGTTGTTGCCGCCACATCCTAAAAGGAGGGGCACGCGACCATCAACAGCATCGACGAAGGTTTCCATGACGAGTTCGCGTTCGCCATCGGTGAGTGTGGGTGTTTCGGCGGTGGTGCCGAGAACGCAGAGGAAGTCTGCCCCACCCTCCTGAAGGATGTTTTCGATGATTTCGCGAAGGGCATAGTAGTCGATGTTGCCGTCGGTATTGAAGGGAGTGACCACGGCGACACCGAGTCCACGGAATATGTTTGTACGCATAGTGCTAATTTTTTGAATTTCTTGTTAGTTTTTTTGTGTAGTTTAAGTGTAGGGGTTGGTGGTAAGGAACAGATAGCGCGCCATATGTTTACGCGAATTTTCGTGAATTTGACGCGAATTTTCGTGAATTTTCGGTCAATTTGCGATAATTTACGTTGAAAAATAATCCACGAACGGTTCTGTTTAAGACTTTTGCCCTTTGTGCTTCGCATCCTTCGGACTCGCGCTTCGCGTCTCGCGACTGGCCTTCGGCAAGTTCGGGGCGGGCGCGTGCGGAAATATGGATGCGAATTACTGGTCCATCTGGTTGAAACGAGGATCATCGGGACGCATGACTCGTGAACCTGATGAGTAGCGGTTGGAGCGGCGGGGAGGGTCCTGAATGCGGCGTGCCACGTCGGAAGGATCGGCGGGTGCATCGGCGTCGGAAGGCATTCGCGGCGGCGCGCTCACAGCCACATTGCCGCCGTAGTCGCGCCAACGGTCCATGATTTTGTAGACGTAGTTGGCGGTTTCGCGACCGACCATATATCCGCGCTTGACGACGGGGTCTTTGTAGTATTGGGGTTGCGAGAGGCCGAGGATGTAGGGTGATACGTCGTCCCACACGCCGGGGTTGTGGCCGTACTTCTTGGCGAGGGCCATGGCATCGCGCACGTGGCCGGAACCGCCGTTGTAGGAAGCGAGGACGAACTTGACGCGCTCTTCGTTGTTCTTGACATCGGGGAACTGCTTGATGAGTTGCACAAGGTAGCGGGCGGCGGCGCGGACGTTCTTCTCGGGATTGCAGATCTCTTCAGGTTGGAGGCCAAGGCTTTCGGCGGTCTTGGGCATGAGCTGCATGAGTCCTTGAGCACCCACATAGGAGCGGGCATTGGGGTCGAAGGCGCTCTCCTGGTAGCACATGGAGGCGATGAGTCGCCAATCCCATCCCACGACGTGAGCGGCATCCTTGAAGAGGTCGTCGTAGACGGAGATGACGCCTTGCGAGCGACTGAGATAGACGGCTTGGGCTTTGCGATCAACGTGGTGCGCTTTCTTGGTGCGCTCTTCGAGGAGTTTGTTGACATCGATCTCGATGCCTTCGCCATACCAGTCGTCGAGGGCTTCAGCGAGTTTCTTGGCGGCGGGGCGCACGGCCCATCGTCCTTTTTTGTTATAGCCGGTGGGGACGAGTCCTTTTTCCTTCAGATATGCTTCAGAAAGGGGATAGGCGAGCAAATCGGCTTCGCCATCAAGCATTTTCTGGACGAGTTCAACGCTGTCTTTTGCCACCTCAACGCGGATGGTTATGCCCTGCTCTTCGCAGAAATTCTCGACGAGGGCATATTGAAGGCCCATGCCCATGCCATGGTAGTCGTAGTAGGTTTCGGGGCTCGAGATGGTGGTGATGATGAGTTCGCCGCCTTTGAGGATAGACGCGAGGTCGTAGATCAGGCTGTCGGAGGGTGGTTGTTTCTCGAAGATGCTGCCCATCGACGCCTTTCGCTCGGGTTTCTCGTTGCGCTTGTGGCACGAGGAAAGGAGGCCGAGGCAGAGGATGAGTAGCAGGAGTATGTGGGGTTTCATGCGGAGACGTTGTGAATATGCGTAGGGACGACGATGAGGGAATCCATCATGCAGTCGTGGGGTAACGAGGGCACTGCAGGCAGCAGCTGGAAGTCGTAACATACGCCTATCTTAGGTATGCTGGCAAAAGCAGGATGTGAGAGCAGGCGGTCGTAATATCCTTTGCCGCGACCGAGACGATGGCCGAATGCATCGAAAGCCATGCCGGGAATCAGCGCAAGGTCTATGGAGGCATAGTCGGTAAAGAGGGGGCCTACGGGTTCGGGAATGTGGTATTTTCCGCGCACCTCGAGGTCGTGGGGGCCAGTGTAGTGGCGGAGCTCGAGGTTTTCGTCGTCGACGACGCAGGGGAGGACGATGCGGCAGGGACAGTGGTCGAGGAAGTCGAGGGTGGGAACTTCGTCGAGCAGGGAGGCGTAGAGCAAGACGGTCTTAGCACCAGAGGAAGCGATAGCGCTTGCGGCCTGCGATGCAAACGAGCTGGCTGCTGCGGCCTGGACTTGTGGCGTAAGGTGTGACTTTCGTGCTCGTATGTCGGCTCTGAGCTGCTGCTTTGTCATAACGGGGGAATGCTTCGTTGTTGCGGATGATCTGGAGTGCTTTGAGAACCGTGGGATCGGTGAGGTTGGTGAACTCGACGGCGTCTTGCGTGTCGAGGATGTCGCTGATGATGTAGCTGGTGAGGAAGCGCTCCATGAGTGTGCGGCTGGTCATGATCATCAGGTTGCGACGCTTTGTGCCGCGCTGGTCGGCGAAAGTGGCAAACTCGTCAATATAGTCGAAGCCCTTGAGATAGTTGATGACGTCGGTGTATTTGCGGCATTCTTCGAGTGCGTCGCGATGCTTATCGACAAAGTGGTAGGCAAATGTGGCCATCTGACCATTCATAACGACGTCCTTGAAGTAAGAAGTGTAGCCGATGGTGTCGCGGCCAATGAAATGGTCGGGGATGATGCCACCACCGCCGTAGACGGTGCGTCCGAGGCGTGTCTTGAACTTTTCGCCGTTGGTCTTGATGCTGTCGGGATTGAAGTATTCGCCGGCTTCGGCGCGGTCGAGGAGGTCGTTTTCGTAGGCTTCTTCGTCGCCGGGGGTGTAGGGTTTCTGGACGCAGCGGCCGGAGGGGGTGTAGTAGCGTGCTCGGGTTAGACGAACGATGCTGCCGTCGCGGAACTCGAAGGGGATCTGTACGAGGCCTTTACCAAAGGTGCGGCGTCCGACGATGGTGGCGCGGTCGTTGTCCTGCATGGCGCCGGCAAAAATTTCGCTGGCGGAGGCGCTGGTTTCGTCGACGAGGACGACGAGGGGCATGTCTTGATAACTGCCGCGGCCGTCGCTCTTGAAGTCTTCGCGAGGATAGCGGCGGCCTTCGGTGTAGACGATGAGGCGGCCGGCGGGGAGGAATTCGTTGGCAAGCTGGGTGGCTGCGGTGAGGTAGCCGCCGAGATTGCCGCGCAGGTCGATGATGAGGTTGTTGAGCCCCTTGTTGTTGAGTGTGCGCATGGCTGCGATGAACTCGGAGTAGGTGGTGTCGCCCCAGGAGTTGATGCGGATGTAGCCGGTCTCCTTGTCGATCATGTAGTGGGCGTCGATGCTTTTGACGGGGACTGATCCGCGGGAGATGTCGTAGGAGAGGAGGTCGGTTGATCCGGAGCGGAGGATGCCGAGTTTAACCTGAGTGTCGGCCGGTCCTTTCAGACGTTTCATGGTTTCGTCGTTGGTGATATCACTGCCGACGTATGTGCTGTCGTCAATGGTGACAATTCTGTCGCCTGCACGAAGGCCAGCACGGTCGGACGGGCCACCGCTGATGACTTTGACAATGCGGATAGTGTCATCATAAATGGTGAACTGGACACCGATGCCAGAGAAGGAGCCTTTGAGGTCTTGCATTGAAGCTTCGGCTTCTTCTGCGCTGATGTAGGTGGAGTGCGGGTCGAGTTCCTTGAGGATCTGCGGGAGGGCCTTTTCGACAAGATCGGAGATGGAGACTGAATCTACGTATTCGTCTCCGATGATGTGGAGGAGGTCGCTCAACTTATTGCTGGAGGTGTTGATGAGACTGACTTTATGTCCTGCAAAATGATTAGCGTAGAAATTGCCAATGAGTACACCTATCACAATAGCGATGGCAGTGTAGATGGGCATTAGGCGTGACGAATGCTGTTTCATTTTATGATAAAAATCTGATAATCAGAAATGCAGAGGATGCTGTAAGAATAGTTGTGGAATTACTCCTGACCCAGATAGACCACTTCGATGTTGGCTCGGCGAAGGAGGTCGAGACCGTCATGGAGGCGATAGTAGCGGCCGAAGACGACGCGACGGATGCCTGCCTGGATGATGAGTTTGGCGCATTCGATGCAGGGTTCGTCGGTGACGTAGAGTGTGGCACCGTCGGAGTTGTGGCTGCTGCGGGCAATCTTGGTGATGGCGTTGGCTTCGGCGTGAAGAACGTAGGGCTTGGTGACGTTGTCTTCTTCGCAGACATTTTCGAAACCGGAGGGGGTGCCGTTGTAGCCGTCGGAGATGATCATCTTGTCTTTGACGATGAGTGCTCCAACCTGACGGCGCTTGCAGTAGGAATTTTCAGCCCAGATGGTCGCCATACGAAGGTACCGGTTGTCGAGGTTATGATTGTTTTCCATGATTGTGGGGACGGGGAATAAAGGGTGGATGGATTGGGGGTTAGCGTTGGAGTATGCCGTCGCGGCGGAGGAGGGCGTCGACGGTGGCGTCATGCCCGCGGAAATCGCGGTAGAGGGCTGCAGGATGGACGGTGCCGCCGCGAGAGAGGATTTTACTACGGAAATCGTTGGCGACGTTGCGGTCGAACATACCACGCTCGACGAAGGCTTCGAAGGCGTCGGCATCGAGGACTTCGGCCCACTTGTAGCTATAGTAGCCGGCGGCGTAGCCTCCACTCATGATGTGGCCGAACTGCACGCTCATGCAGGTGTCGGGGTGCTGAGGAAGCAACTGAACACGCTGCCAAGCGGTGGTCTCGTGGGAGCGGATGTCGGCAGTGAGGGGCACGGTGAGCGTATAATAGCTCATATCGAGAAGTCCGAAGCTGACTTGCCGCATGCAGGCATACGCCACATTGAAGTTGCGGGCGCGGCGAACACGCTGAATGAGTTCGTCGGGGATGGTTTCGCCGGTGAGGTAATGCTGCGCAAAGGTGCGGAGGAATGCGGGTTGCATGGCGTAGTTCTCCATGAACTGCGAGGGGAGTTCGACGAAGTCCCAATAGACGTTTGTGCCGCTGAGGGCGGCGTAACGGGTACGTGCAAACATGCCGTGGAGGGCATGACCGAACTCGTGGAGGAAGGTTTCGACCTCGCCGAGAGTAAGCAATGAGGGCTTGGGCTCGGTAACGTCGGTGGCGGGAACGGGTTTGGTAAAGTTCGTCGTAATGCTGACGTGAGGACGATGATCTACTCCATCTTCGAAATACTGCTCGCGGTAGCCGGTCATCCAGGCTCCACTCTGTTTTCCTTCGCGAGGGAAGAAGTCGGCATAGAGGACAGCGAGGAAGGTGCCGTCGTGGTCGAGCACTTCGTAAGCCTTGACGTCGGGGTGGTACACGGGAATGTCGTCATTCTGCTGGAAAGTGATGCCGTAGAGTGTTGTGGCAAGTCCGAATACACCACGGATCACGCTTTCGAGGGGGAAATAGGGGCGCAGCATCTCGGCGTCGACGTTGTAGTCGCGAAGCTTGAGGAGATGGGCATAGTGTACAAAATCCCAGGGTTCAACGCGCTGGATGGAGGGGTCGCTCTGGCGGGCAAACGCCTCGACTTGCGCCACTTCGTCGGTGGCGGGCTGGTGGTAGTTTGCGATGAGACGTTCGAGGAGGTCGTTGACGTGGGGGATGTCCTGCGCCATGCGGTTTTTCAGAACGTAATCGGCAAATGTGGGGTAGCCGAGGAGTTGTGCCAATTCAAGGCGAAGATTAACGATGTTACGGCAAATCTCGAAGTTGTTGTACTCGTTTTCATGTGTGCAGCGGGTATTGGCTGCGATGTACATCTGCTTTCTAAGTTCGCGGTTTTCGCTATACTGGAGGAAGGGGTGCAACGAGGGGGCATGAAGCGTAAACACCCAGCCGTGAAGTCCTTTCTCGTGTGCTGTTGCTGCTGCAGCTTCCACTTGGCTGGCGGGGAGACCGGCAAGTTGGGCGGCGTCGGTGATATGAAGCTGGTAATCGTTGGTTTCCTTGATGTTGTTCTGACTGAACTGGAGGCTCAGTTTCGAGAGTTCGGCTTTGATGTCTCTGAAACGCTGCTTTTTGTCGTCAGAAAGTGTTGCGCCACTCCGCTCGAATCCGTCGTAGGTTTTGTCCAGAAGCATCTTATCCTCAGCATCAAGAGCGCCTTTTCCTTCATTTTCGCTCCAGGTCTTTACGGCTTTGACGCGGGCAAAGAGAGTTTCGTTGAGCATGATGTTGCTGCTATGCTCCGAAAGGATGGGCGAAACTTTCTGCGCAAGGGCCTCGAGCTCGTCGTTGGTTTCTGCGCTGAGAAGATTGTACATCACCGTAGTGGCTCGTTCAAGAATTTCTCCTGTGCGAGAAAGCGCTACGATGGTGTTCTGGAATGTTGGTGCATCGGGGTTTGTAACGATGCGAGTGATTTCCTCATTTTCGATTCTCATTCCTTCATGAATGGCTTCTTCAATGAAGGGGATGGTGATAAGAGGAAATGGGAATGTATTATGAGGAGTGTTATACTCTAACTTGAGGAGTGGATTCATTTTCTTCGACCGCTATTGGTTAGTTTTTACGATGGTCTCTAATGGGATTCTGTCAATGTATGTAGCTGGATATTTCTTCAAATTCTGCTCCGAGATTGAGATATAGGTAGACTTCATAAAGAAGCGGTGCCCATACATCGGATTCTTCAGGGGCTGTCTTGCGGTAAGCTTCAAGGTGAGGACGAGCGAGAGTAAGCATGCGGTTTCGTTCACGAGTGGCCTTGAGGTAATTCGGATCGTTCACGAGTGTCGGGATGTCGATATTCTCTGCAAGGTTGTAGTAGCTGACGCCGATATAGAAATCAGCGCGTGGATGCTCGGGGTTCCAGCTTAAGATGTTCTCGGCTTCCTCGATGCAAGCGCGGGAGTTGCCATTGTTGTGGAAGGAGATGGCTTTGGCTTCGAAGACTTGTGCAATATCGGAAGAAGGGAGTGAGACGCTCTCTTTGACGCCTTCGAGAGCGCGTGCATCGGAGGGTTGTTCGTAATGTCCTTCAGCATCGATGACGCAAAGTTCTGCCTCATCCTGCGCCGTGTGGAGGACGTATTCGAGTGTCTCATTGGCCGTATTGAGCACAGCGTTATTGTTGCCGTCTCTGAGATATACGTCGACGAGTCGACTGAAAAAGAACATGTTGGAGGGGAATCGTGAATGGCCTTCTTCAAGTCGACTGCGATAGGCTGCCGAGTCTCCACGCTCAATCTCGCAATAGGCGAGTTTCTCGATTATACTTTCGGCGTTTGCAGAGTCTTGCACAGCGAGCGAAGCATAACGTTCGATTTCCTCGAACTTCTGCTGGCGATAGCAAGAATTGATGTTGAGGACTGCAAGTTCAGTCATGGTGGAAGCTGGTATCAGCGTCTGGCGGAAGGACTGCATGAAGGGAGAATTGCCAAGATCGATAGCCAAGCCTGTGAATCTTTGGGTTTCGGCCCAATTGGAGTGGGCGTTGTAATAGCGCGGCGCAGCAAGGAAATTCTTGTAGATGTGTATCAGCGTCTCCTTGTTGGTCTTGCGATATTTGTACTTGGGAGGCTCGAGCATTCCACATTCGTCACTGGGCAGCGTGTCTGTCGGCACAACAGCAAGACGTTCGGCACTGTCGGTGAGAAGAATGTAGTTGATGACGTTGTATGTGGTATTGAAGAAGGCTACGGTGTCGGGATTGGCACGGAGGTAGAACTTCTCGTTTTCTTTGTCGTTGAGTATTCGGCATGCTTCTACTCCGTATTGCAGAAGCTGTGCATTCCACGTGAACACGCTGTCTTTGCGCAGATTTTCTATGCTTTTAAGGGCATCGGCGCCCTTTAGGTTCTTAATTTGTTCGCGTATGGTCTTCATCTGTTTCTTGCCGTCTTTGTGCGCTGGTGTCGAAGCAATAATCGGCACCAGTACGATGAGTGAAGCAATCAAAAGATGAAAGAGTCGTTTTATCATTTCTCTATGTGTTGGTTGTTTTGTATTTTGAGCGGCAACGTCTGTTCCTGAGCGCGTTGCGCGCGTAAATGTAAAGCATCCGAATTGTAGCGCACGGGGGTGGGTACGGATGCCGAAATGGAGTTGAGTCTGTTAGTCGTGCGGGTAATGCAGGGACACGACAAGCGCGTCCCTGCATTGTGTGATGTAGGTCCTTGGGCTGCACTGATCAGCGACTCACGATGTAGGATATCTGCTCTGTCAGTACAGTCGTTGGTATGGTCTTTTCTGGATTAAAGGCCGCGAGCGTTGTTAGCCATGATTTCGTCCATAGCATCAGCTTCTGCCTGCATACCGAGGTTTGCATAAATCTGCTGGAGAGCGGGAGCCCAAGTCTTGCTCTTCTCGGGCTGAAGCTCGCGATACTTCTCCATGTAGGGAAGAGCCTCACGATAGAAGCCGCGGAACTCTTCGAGCTGAGCATTGTACTTAGCGAGGAGAGCGTCACCAGTGATGTTCTTACGGTCAAGAAGGGGATACTCACCATTGAGACGACGCTCACGTGCTTCGTTGATGAATGCGAAGGCCATGTTACCGTTTGAGTTGGAATCGTTGGGATCGAACTGAAGAGCACGGAGGAAATACTCGCGAGCCTCGGGGAACTTGCGCTCAATGTTCATATAAACACAACCCTTCATGTAGTTGGTCATAGCGCAGTTGTTGCGAACGAGAAGTTCGTCAACAGCGTCGTGGGCACCTTCAGCGTCCATCTTCTGATAGTAGTAGCCGAGGAGGGTCTCGCAGAAACGGCTGTTGTCTTCAAGACGGTTTACAGCTTCCTTGATCACACCGATATAAGCGGCAGAGTCGCCAGTGGTCTTGAGGGCGCTCTCAGCCTTCATGAAGTAGAGGTCGGAAGCATACTCAGGATTGTTGAGACCAGCTTCAACACCCTTAAGAACAGCGTCGTAGCGCTCGAGTTCGTAGTTGAGGATGCAAGCATAGTAAGAGCACTGCTCGTAGTTGTCGCGCTTTGCATTGAGGATGCTGTCACGCTTGCTTGCGAATATGGGTGAGTTGGGGAGATCGAGGTGCTTCTGGAAGTACTTTGCAGCGCCAGCCTTATCGGTGTTGCTGAGGAAGTAACCAGCGTAGAAATAGTAGTCGAGGCAGCTGCTAACTAAGCGGTAGTTGTCGGCATTGAACTTACCCTTTACCTTGCCCTTTGCGTTGGGGGTGTTGTCGTACTGGTAAGAAAGATTGCCGTAGTCAACCATCTTGTCGAGTGAGTTGATGAAACGAGCGGTGTCGAGAGGTTCGCTCTGAGCTGCGTGCATAAGTTCGGGAGTGAACACCTGAGCCCAAGCCTGAGCACCCTGATTGTAGAGGCCGGCATACTTGTCGTTGAACTTGGAAGCATCGAAGGGCTTGCCCTTTGCAGCAGCCTTGTCAGAAGCGGCCTTAGCGTCAGCTGTTACCTTCTGGATTTCAGCTTCGATGACGGGGATAGCAGCTTCGAACTTGCCTTCCTGCATCATGAGGGCAGCCTTAGAGCTCTGAGCCATTGCAGCAGAAGCACAGAGTGCAAATACTGCCAAAGAAAGGAATTTCTTCATAGTGTTTTGAATTATTAAATGGTTAATTGTTATTATTTTGCTTGTTTATTCGTTGTCAGGAGTTGTTTCTGCAGTTTCGTCTTCAGCCGTTACGGTGGAATCGTCGACATTCTGGTTTGCTGCGCTTTCTACAACTTCTGCTCCTTCGATTGTTTCTTCGATTTCTTCTTCCTCTTCAGTGGGAACAAGACAAACGCTTGAAATCACATCGTTACGCTTCGTGAGGTTGATGAGTTTCACGCCCTGTGTAGCACGTCCGCACTGGCGTACGTCAACGACCTTCAGACGAAGTGTGATACCGCTCTTGTTGATGATCATGAGATCCTGATCTTCGGTAACACTCTTGATGGCTACAACTCCACCGGTCTTATCGGTGATATTGAGCGTCTTCACACCCTTTGCGCCGCGACCGGTCTTGCGATAGTCAGTTACAATGGAGCGCTTACCGAAGCCCTTGTCACTAACAACGAGAATGCTCTCATTTTCAGGATCGTTAACCTTCACCATACCGATGATAGCATCGTCAGGACCATCAAGGTGCATACCACGGACGCCAGTAGCGTTGCGGCCCATGGTGCGAATCGTATCTTCGTTGAAGCGGATAGCGCGACCATTGCGGTTAGCCATGATGATTTCGTCGTGACCGTTAGTGAGTTCTACACCGATCAGGCGGTCGCCTTCATTGATATTGATGGCATTGACACCATTCGTGCGGGGACGGCTATACTCGCTGAGGCAAGTCTTCTTGATTACACCGCGCTCTGTAGCAAATACAACGTAATGGCTCTGGCAGAAATCTTCGTCCTTGAGCTTACGGATATGGAGGATAGCATTGATGCGATCGTCGCTCTCGATGTTGAGCATATTCTGGATGGCACGACCCTTTGAGGTGCGAGTGCCTTCTTCGATTTCCCAAACCTTGAGCCAATAGCAGCGGCCCTTGTCGGTGAAGAAAAGCATCGTGTTGTGCAACGAAGCCTTATAGATGTTTTCGATGAAGTCGGAATCACGTGCCGTGCTACCCTTGGCACCTACGCCACCGCGGCCCTGGGCCTTGAACTCGTCAAGCTTCGTACGCTTGATGTAGCCGAGGTGAGAGAGGGTGATGACAACGTCGTCGTCAGAGTAGAAGTCTTCAGCGTTGAAGTTGATGCCGCCCTGGATGATTTCGGTCTTGCGATCGTCGCCATACTTCTCCTTGACTTCGATAAGCTCGTCCTTCATGACCTTCTTGCAGAGTTCAGGATCGGAAAGGATCTGCTCGTAGTAAGCGATCTTCTGCATGAGTTCTTCGTACTCGGCGTGGAGTTCTTCCTGAAGGAGTCCGGTGAGCTGACGCAAACGCATCTCGACAATAGCCTTAGCCTGGATCTCGTCAAGCCCGAAGCGCTGCATGAGGCCTTCGATTGCAGCCTGAGGATTGCGGCTGGAACGAATGATGTGTACCACCTCGTCGATGTTGTCGCTGGCAATGATAAGACCTTCGAGGATGTGTGCGCGTTCCTGAGCCTTGCGGAGCTCGTACTTGGTGCGACGGATAACCACGTCGTGACGGTGCTCTACGAAATAGCGAATGCAGTCCTTGAGAGTAAGGAGTGCAGGACGCATCTTCACGGGTGACGTACCGGGTATAGGAACGAGGGCAATGGTATTGACAGCGAAAGAAGTCTGCAGACCTGTAAGCTTATAGAGCTTATTGAGGACAACATTAGCGTTGAAACCGCGCTTCACGTCAACAACGATGCGCATACCTTCGCGGTCGCTCTCGTCATTCACGTTACTGATGCCGTCCACCTTGAGATCCTTGGCCAATGCAGCGATATTGCGGCAGAGGTCGGCGGTGTTCGTACCATAAGGAACAGCGCTGACGACAATCTTATCGTGGAGCGCACCGGCTTCGATTTCAGCCTTTGCTCGCATGATGACGCGACCACGGCCCGTCTCATAAGCAGAACGAATGCCATCGGTACCCATGATGTAGGCGCCGGTAGGGAAATCGGGGCCCTTGATATGCTCCATGAGGCCGTCGGTATCGATATCAGGATTGTCGATGTAAGCTACGCAGCCATCGATTACCTCACTGAGGTTATGGGTAGGCACATTCGTCGCCATACCAACAGCAATACCGGTTGCACCATTCACGAGGAACGAGGGAATGCGGGTGGGAAGGACTGAGGGTTCGAGGATGCGGTTATCGTAGTTGGGCACCATATCCACAGTTTCCTTCTCGATGTCCTGCATCATCATCTCACCAGTGAGAGAGAGCTTTGCTTCGGTGTATCGCATTGCAGCCGCACCGTCGCCGTCCATCGAGCCAAAGTTACCCTGGCCGATAACGAGGGGATAACGCATGGCCCAAGGCTGAGCCATACGGACGAGAGCACCGTATACGGAGCTATCGCCGTGGGGGTGATACTTACCGAGAACTTCACCCACTACTGCAGCCGACTTACGAGTAGCCTTTTCGTGAGTGATACCCATGTCCCACATACCGTAAAGGATGCGGCGGTGCACAGGCTTGAATCCATCGCGGATGTCAGGAAGCGCACGGCTCACAATGACCGACATGGAGTAGTCGATGTAGGAGGACTTCATTTCCTCCTCAATGTTGACTTGTTTGATTCTGTCTTGGGGTTCTAACATTTCTGTGTTTTGTTTTGTCTTGGCGTCAGCGCACATTTATACATATACGTGCGCACGCACGCGTGAATTTTGGCTGCAAATTTACGTTTAAATAGCGATACCGCCAAATTTTTCAAAAGGAAATTTACGTCCGAATCGCTTTTAAAGCCGTTTTTAGGCCCTCTGACGACTTTTCTCGTATTTTTATACACACAAAACACACCAAACATGCAGGCACAAAAGAACTGCGAGAGCATAATGAAAAGAATATACAAGCACCAGAAGACAACAGTCATCCGATGCTTGTATAAGCAGATAAAAGATGGAATTACATTATTAATACACCTCCACGTAGCTGGCAAGGCGCTTGGCCTTGTCGCGCAGAGCGTCAAGATCGCTGTCGAGCTCGCCGCTAACGACAACCACACCCATGCGACGATTCAGGCGTACGGTGGGCTTGCCGAAAAGACGAACGTCAGCATCCTCTTCACAAGTCTGTTCTACACCACGGAACTGAGGAACGGTACCTTCCATCTGTTCGGGGGTAATACCGCTTAGAACAACAGCGCTGGCACCTTTACGGAGAGGCTTGATGCAGGGAATGGGCAGACCAAGTGCAGCGCGGCAATGTAACTCAAACTCGTTAAAGTTCTGAGTGCCGGCCAGCGTCACCATACCGGTATCGTGGGGACGAGGTGAAAGTTCGCTGAAATATACACCGTTGGACTCACTAACGAAGAATTCCACGCCCCAGATACCTGAGCCTGTAAGAGCTTCGGTTACAGCCTTTGCCATGCGCTCAGCTTCACGGATATGCTCTTCCTTCATGGGCATGGGCTGGAAACTTTCACGATAGTCGCCACCCTTCTGCACATGACCTACAGGAGCACAGAAAAGAGTATTACCATTGTCCTGGGTAACCGTGAGGAGAGTAATCTCATAGTCGAACTTGATGAACTCTTCAATGATGAGTTCTTTCACGTCGCCGCGGCTGCCTTCCATACCATATTCAAAGGCATGCTGAAGTTCGTCGGCACTCTTTACGATACTCTGTCCCTTGCCGCTGGAACTCATAAGAGGCTTTACGACACAAGGGAAGCCTACTTCACGACTGGCCTCAACGAGCTCATCGTAGGTCTTCGCATAGAAGTACTTTGCAGTCTTCAAACCGAGTTCCTTTGCTGCAAGATCACGGATAGCCTTGCGGTTCATGGTGAAATTGACTGCGCGAGCCGAAGGCACAACGCGCACACCCTGTTTTTCGTAGTCGTAAAGGCGTTCGGTGCGGATGGCTTCAATCTCGCAGATAATCACATCGGGCTTGTGCTTTGCAACAGCTGCATCAAGGGCACTGCCGTCTAGCATCGAGAATACTTCGCACTCGTCAGCTACCTGCATAGCAGGAGCTCCAGGATAGCTGTCGCAAGCCACAACGTGCTGCCCGAGACGCTGGGCAGCGATTACGAACTCTTTACCGAGTTCGCCAGAACCGAGAAGGAGGATTTTCTTCATGTGGAAATGAGGTTCAAGAGTCAATAGCACGTCATGTTGAAAGTGCAAACACACGACTTTTAGCTTTCACCAAGCACCTTACTTTCGTCGTCACGGAGTATGATGTACCGTCCGATGCGGCGCTGGGGCTTGTAGTTGCGCGCAAACTGGCGCAGGAAGTCGATAGTTTGGGCGCTAAGACCCTGAGTTGTAGGAGTAAATGTTTGCGTCATAGGCATTTTTTTATTACGTTTCTACCTATATAACGCAACTATATGAATAATATTGTATTTCTATCAAGAAAAATTTTTAATAAGCCTTACCTCTACGTTTTTTGCAGAGGTTACTCTACTCTACTCAACTACTGGACCTTGGACGTCTGGGCATTGCGCAGACCTGTAGCAGAGGTAAGGAAAGCTTTTGCGCTGCCGAAGCGGAAATTCATGTCAAGACGCACAGGCAGATGGTTGGCATCGTCAGAGATGTAGAACTTTACCAGCTCACTCTCCTTGCCGTCTTCCGTATCCATGTAAGAGAAAACGAGACAGCGATATTTCGTTTTCGTACCGTCGAGCTTAATGGTCTGTTTGCCGCGGTAGACAAAAGCCTGCTTCGTACAATGCTTGCCATCGGCCAAAATGAAAGACTCGCGGTGACCAACCTGCCACTTCGAAGCGTCGAGGCTGCGGGCGCGAATCATCATCGACACCATGTCGTAAGCACACGTCTTGCTATTGTAGTTGCACGTTTTCGGGGTATTCTTGTCGGTACGGTGCCAACTATTAACGTGACACTGGCCACCGCTATAACTATACTTTACCCAGTCGCGCTTATAACGCTTGCCTTCTCGGCCTTTTTTGTCAAAGTAGAGAGGCACGAGCTTCGGAGTCACATAAGTCACCATAGTATCGCGCAAGACGAAATATCGATCGGCACGGCTGTTTGTCATAGTTCTTACCGTCACTTTGTGGCCGCTTTGACCATTATAGGTACCGGCAGCAACACGCCATTCGGCTGTGCCTACGTCCATCCAGGCAGGTCCTACGCTGAAGCGGAGCGTATACTTCAGCACCTCGCCATTTTTGAACGCCGTGTTCGTCACAGGAGCTTGCGCCATACCTGTCATACCAACGATGAAAAGCAGGAGCAGTGTTAGCAGTTTTTTCATATCTTAAGCTATTGCGTGTGTTCTTTTAGTAAGCCTCTTCGTTGGCCAGACGCCAAGCGTTGAGATAGCTGGCTTTGGCCACTTCTACAAGCTTCGTCCAATTTACGGTCTCTACTTGGTCCGTTACCTGATGATAGTAAGGGGTCCAATCGGTGTGATACCAGATATAGGGAATCTCAAAACGGCCGAAATTCTGCTGGTCGCTGCCGCCGCAATCATAATCCACGTCGCGCAGATCGAGGTTGAAGCCAAAAGCCAGTTCCTCCTTGTCGGAACGTATCCAGCGTGCAAAGGCATCATTGTACTTCGTGTAGATCACCTTCACATAATCAGGGTTGTCGGGGTTGCAACCACCAGCCATATCGAAGTTGAGGTAAGCCTTCACCTCGGGCATGTGCTTCCAGGTTTCAACAAAGTGGGTGCTACCGAGCAGACCCTTCTCTTCACCGTCCCAGAAGGCAAAGATCACCGTGCGCTTGGGCTTCATACCACTGGCCATCATTGCACGGGCTATCTGAAGCGCGCAACTTACACCAGAGGCGTTATCGTCGGCACCATTGTAGATCTGGTCGCCCACTTTCCAATCGTCTTTGCCCCAATGATCGCGATGGGCACCGACGATTACGTACTCATTCTCGAGCTCACCAGGAATTACGCCGAAAACATTCACCATGTTCATCTGGCGGTAGGGGCCCTTCTGTACCTTAGCCACACTATCGGCCTGCACCTCCCATCGATTCTGGGGACGTCGTGTGCCAGCGGGCTGAACGGCAAAGAAGGGATGCTTGTATGCACCGTCGAGGGGCTCAAGACCTGCTTCACGGAGCTGGCTTACCATGTACTCGGCAGCGATGAACGATGTATTGTAGCCGGCTTCGCGGCCTTCGAGAGCGTCACTGGCCAGAAAACCAACGATGGCTTCGGCACTTGTCTGATTGATGGTGGCAAGGCCGCGTAAGCAAGCCTCTACAGACGGATTCTCCACCTTCTTCTTGGGCATCTTGCCCCATGAAACGGCAGGAAAAAGGAGCGCGCCAACGAGGAGCGCCATTGAAAGTGATTTACGCATGACTTCGATTGTTGTTTTAACAACTGCAAATATACGAAACATTTGGCAGACAACCATTATTTCGCACAGAAAAACACACACTTTTCGCTCCTTTTAACAAAAATAAGCACCGTAACTTCAAAAAAATCCAACAAAGGGTTGCGAGTCTCGCTATTTTGTTGTACTTTTGCCGTCGAAATATAGTTAAGCCACGGAGAGGGCCCACGCGTTCTGCTCCATTTTTATTCACAAAAAAACAATAGCCTATAGCCACACATTACTCTCTAACGCATACATATAAAAGATAGTAATGGACAAGCTTTGCTACATGACCGACGAGCAGTTGGTCGAGATGTATGGCGACGGATGCAACGAAGCATTCGACGCTCTTTTATTCCGTCATAAGGACGCACTCTACAACTATATTTCCTTCCACTCCGACAACGTGCAGGACACCGCCGACGACATCTTCCAAGAGACGTTCGTCAAGGTCATCGTATCGCTTCGCGAAGGACGGTACACCGACAAAGGCCACTTCCAGGCGTGGCTCCAGCGTATTGCCTACAACGTCATCATGGACCGTCATCGTCAAAGTGCACAGATGCCCGTCGTGAGCGCAGAACTTTCTGAAAATCTTCTGACAGCCTCTACTTCGCCTACCGAGGTGTGCCACGAAACACACCTTGTCAACGAACAGACGCTGCTCGACGTAAAACGTCTCATGAACCATCTGCCCGCTGAGCAACTCAGAGTGGTTTATCTTCGCTTTTTTGAAGAACGCTCGTTCAAGGAGATCAGTGCTGTTACTGGCGCCAACGTGTCTACTTGTCTCGCCCGCATGCGCTACGCACTTATTAATATGCGTCGTATGGCAAGCGAACATGGTATGATGCTATCGTTGATCTAAACTTACCTTTTGGAAGTATCCACCTCAAACCACTTTGTTCCATTTCTCCACAAAGAAAGACGTAAGGGGCGAACGAATTTGACATGCGCCCATTAGGCTTTCGGCAGCCTCTTCATTGCAGATTCGGCATAGCGAAGGCAGCGCGCAAAAATATCTTTGAGAGCGTTCAAAATATCTTTGAGAGAGAAAAGTCGATCGTGGCACTATTTGTACTTTTCAGCTACTAAAATTTGCCTCAGTTACGCCTTTTTTTCATTGGTTTAGCCGATTTTAGCGTCGAATTTGCCCAATTTCATTGAAATTTGCCAAATTTCGTGGCATTTCAAATCAACGAGAGTGCCTTCAAAACCCAACCGTTCTTCATTTTTGGGTTTCGAAGGCACTCTTGAAGCGTTCAAATCGTTTTGTACGTTGTTCTATTTTTCCACAAATCAGCGAAACATCCCATATGCACCATTCAGCACCTTGTTACGACGAAGGGGGAGATAGTCAGGATGGGCGTTGAGGAAGGCTTCTACCTCACGACGCACATCGTCGCCAATGTGCTCGCCAAGGAGAGCACTGCACCAGTTCGCAGGGAAGAAAATGTCGCCGGTACGTTGTACATCCTCAAGGGCTTCGAGGGCAGGACGAATGTAACCTACGCTGCGCCCCTCACGAAGAGGATGATTCATCAGGCTTAACGTTCGCGCTGCCCAAGGTTCGATGCGACGGCCTTCAGGAGTAAGGAGTTCGTCAAAAAGGGCATCAAGCCGATGACGCGAGGGAAGCACGGCACGGCTTATGAAGTCGAACTCGCGAAGTCGATCAGCATTAGGGGCTTTACCATCAGCTGGATGTTCAATGCGTTGGCGCTGCTTAGCAACAATCTCTTCGGCATCGGCGGGTTGGCGAATGGCAACCTCGTAGCTGAGACTCATATAGTCGCGCTCGGAGAGGAGCGGATTATCGGCCTTCTCCCATAGATCACGTAGCCACGACACGGTCTCTCGACTCATGCCTACGTGCATCAGTACTCTTAAGAGTTGGGTACGGACGGAGGCAATCGGATGTTCTGTGCTGAGTTTGATGAGTTCGGCTTCAACGAGCTGCATGCGGTTCAACTGGTCGCGGTCACCATGTGCAATAAGTGCGGCACGCCCATCGACACTAAGACGAAGCATGGGTTCGCGCAGATAACTGCACATAGCGCTGGCAGTGAGAGGATCGGTCTCTGTTTTAAGCGCAGAGGCAAGGTTGGACAGCCACTCTTCGTTTGTGATGCGATGCGCCAGGTAATTCTCATAGAGATTCATTAGCGTGGCTTGTCGAGCTGTACCGGAGGTGATGGTGTTCCAGTTGGTGAGGAGGCGGAAAAGCTGGGCATCGGAGGTCTGGAAGATGCCATAACCGCGGCCGTCGCAATTGGCCACTATCTCTGCACCGTGCCACTTTTCGGGCAAAGGCAGAAGCAGATGGGGCTGATCGGAAGTGAGACGGACGTTGACGATGGTGTCTCCACACGAGTTCTTGTGGAGCATCACTCCGAACCATTGCGGCCAGGAGAGTTGGCGACCAAAAGGATCAATCTGCTCAACGGCAAGTGCGCCGTTGTCGGTGTAGCCGATGTTGATCGTGGGCATACCGGGTTCATCAACCCATGCATGAGAGAAGGCTTTGACGTCAGCAGGTGTATGGTTGTCGAGTATTTCAACGAGCTCATCCCACGTGGCATTGCCATAGGAGAAGCGTCGTACATACTCGCGGATGCCTTCGCGGAATGCTTCGGGGCCCATCATCTCGACAAGTTTGTACATGACAAGTGGGGCCTTATTGTAGATGATGTTGTTATAGACGAGGCCGGCATTGCGCAGATTGCCAAGCGACTGACGGATGGAGGTGCCGCCTCCGATGAGACGTTCGCCATTAGCAAGCGTAAGGGGTGCGAACCATGTTCGATCTTCGCTATAAGCTGCTGCAGCGTAGGTCTTGAGGCGGTTGAGTGAGTGGTTGACGTCGGGAAAGAGCGGCGCGGTAATCTCGGCTGCGAAATAGTTAGCGAATACTTCTTTTGTCCACACATCGTTGAACCAGCGCATCGTGACGTAATCACCGAACCACATATGCGTTGTCTCGTGGGCGATGAGATTGGCACGCGAGAGAATCTCGTCGGGTGTGGGATTGGCGCTGAGGAAAATGGTGTTGTCGTTGTAGAACGTGGCGCCGGTATGCTCCATACCACCGAAATGGAAGCCGGGGAGAATGACAAGGTCATACTTAGCAAAGGGATAAGGAACGCCAGTGAATTCTTCCTGCCACTTAAGGGCATGCTCGACTTGACGGAAGATTTCGGGAAGCTGGGATATACGCTCGGGGTCGGTCTCACGATAGTAAGCGCCTATTGTGCGTCCGTCCTCGGTGTGGCTCTTATAGGAGAATCGACCTGCAGCAAAAGCAAAAAGATAAGTGGGAAGAGGCTCGCTTTCGGCAAACTCGATACTCTTGTAACTACTTACAGACTCATCTTTAAACATTTCGCACGCGGGAAGGTCTTTGGCACCCTTTACTTTGCCACGGCTTTTTGCAGAGACGCCCTGGTCAGAATCATAGAGGACGATGGTGTTGCTCACAGCTGTCCATTCTGCGGGAAGATCGAGGTTGAGGGTATAACGCGCCTTTAGATCGGGCTGATCCATGCAGGGGAAAGCAGTACGAGCACGATCAGGCACGAAAAGCGTGTAGAGATAGTCGTCGCTGCGATTTAAGCTTTGGTCACCAGCTTCGAAACTCACTTTTACCACATTGTGGCCACTACGCGTTGCAACTGAGGGAATGACGATGTGTTCGTTCTCGAAGGTATAGGAGACTGATTTTCCATTGACTTCGACAGAGAACACCTTCGTATTGTCAGCACGGAAATCAAGAATAACTTGCGTTGGAGCTTTGAGATCGAAACGTATCGCCTCAGCGCCACGAACGGGCGTTTGCTTTTGGCTCGGGATGCAGAACTTGATGTGGTAACGCAGATTGCTTATGGTGGCCGCACGGTATTCTGCCAGCTCCTTGGAGACGCCAGCAACGGTAAGCGCATTTGATGCGCCGACACTGGAAACGTTCTGTGCAGCGGAAATAAGACAGCCCATGCACATCAGTATGAGGAGAATTCGCTTCAGCATTTTCAAGAAAATAAGTTTCTAAACAACAAACTTACTGCAGATATGTGAGGAGATCGGCAACAACGAAACTGCTGCCGCCGATGAAGATTACGTCGTCGGATGTTGCTTCGCTTTTCGCGGCTTCATAGGCTTCGGAGACACTTCCGCGCGAACGCCCTACGAGGCCGAAGCCAGCGGCTTGAGAAGCAATGGCATCGGCGGCAAGAGCACGCTTTACCGAGGCGTTGCAGAAATAATAAACAGCGTCTTTGGGAAGCATTTTGAGCACGGTGGTGATGTCTTTATCATTGACCATACCGAAAACCATGCGAAGCGTTTTTCCTTCGGACAACTTTGTAAGCTGCGGAACGATATACTGCCAGCCGCCAACATTGTGGCCGGTATCGCAAATCGTGAGGGGCGACTCGCTGAGGATTTCCCAACGACCGCGAAGTCCTGTAAGCTGACACACTTCGGCAAAACCGCGACACACATCGTCGAGTGTAAAGAGCAGGCGAGGCATCTTGCAGTCTTGCTCCAAGTAAAGCGCGTCATCGTCGTCTGTCTTAAGGTTTTGGTCAAGAAGCAGACGTGCCAAGGCTGTCGTTATGGTGCGTGTATTCTTTTCCTGACAGAACCCCTTCAAACTGCTTTCTACATGGCCGAAGGGTTCATCGTCCATCTCTTCGGCAAAAATAATCGGAGCGCCGACAGCTGCAGCTGTACTCTCAAACACAGGACGTGTCTCGGCATTGGCTTCGCCGATGATAACAGGAACACCAGCTTTCATAATACCGGCCTTCTCTGCTGCAATTTTCGCCAGTGTGTCGCCAAGGAATCCAACGTGGTCAAAGGATATGTTGGTGATGACGCTGACTTCTGGATGGATGATGTTCGTGCAGTCGAGACGTCCACCAAGACCAACTTCAACAACTGCCACATCAACATTCTCGTCGGCGAAGTACTTGAACGCCATGGCTGTGGCGAGTTCGAAGAAAGAAGGATGTAAGGGTTCGAAGAAACTGCGCTCGTTGGCAACGAAGTCCACGACATACTGCTCGGGAATCATTTCGCCATTGATGCGGATGCGCTCGCGGAAGTCAACGAGATGAGGCGAGGTATAAAGACCGACTCTGTATCCAGCAGCCTGAAGAACGGCAGCAATGGTGTGAGAGCAAGAGCCTTTACCATTCGTACCTGCCACATGGATGGTGCGGAAGCGACGATGCGGATGGCCAAAATGCTCGTCGAGTGCAAGGGTCGTCTGCAGCCCCTCCTTGTATGCTCCTGCTCCCTGCTGCTGGAACAGCGGAGCAGAAGTGAAAAGATATTCGGTCGTTTCTTTGTAGGTCATGACGCAGACATTACTTTATGAGTGTTTTGCGGCCCGACTTGATGACAATTCCGTGATGCGACGTCGTGTCGAGGAGTCGTCCGTATAGGTCAAAGCAATCGGCAGAGGCGTTGATGTCTGTTGTGGGGGCTGCGATGCCGTCGGGGATGATGTCTACAACATTAGCCTTGTCCACGGTGATGATATCCGAGCGTGTCTCAGTATTGCCCGAACGATAAACAGATTGAACGCCGAGTGTCTCATAGTCGGAAAGATAGAAGAGCACGACATTGTAGATGCCATCGTTGAAAATGTCACCCTTGTTGTAGTCGTCGCAATAACCGAAGGGAATGAATTCAGCAGAGTCCCAAGCGAGGTAGGGATACTGTTTCTTGGTAAAAGTAAAACGTTTTCCGTCAACATAGATGTAGTAGCCGAGCTGATCCGGTGCTATTTGATTGCCTTCGGCATCAAATGCAGCTTGATAGAACTCAATGCCATGCTGCTTGAGTTCAGAGTAATAAACAGAATGGACATCGAAGGGGGCAAGAGGCTGGAAGGACTTCGTTTCGTCGTAAGGAGTAAGCTTAAAGCTGCGGCCATAATCGAGGAGGCTGCCGTTCGTTTGGTAGCTCACGATGAACTGATTGTCTCCGTCGACCTGCGTCATAACGCCTTCATCATCGACGGTAAAAGCAAAGTCGCTGAGACGACCGCCATCGGACTGACGATAACCACCGATCTTCAGGATTTGGGGATCGAAAGCTAAAAGCTGCGCACGGCTTACGTTGATGGTATTGCCGCTTCGCACGCCTTTTGTCCATCCACCGACACTAGGAACGAGACTTTCAAAATAATAGTCATTACCGTCGATAGCAATGCGTCCGATGGCTGTGGCATCATCAAGGCGAGCGTCTTTGTAAGAATACACATAGCTCTTGATTTCTGCATTTGCAGGGGGAGTAACCAATTCGGTAGCCCCTGTATAGGGCTTGAAAGTATTACAGAAAGTCCAGTCGAAGAGCTCGATTTCACCATCATACTCTCCATACAGAGCAATGGGATGGACAGGGTTGGACTGGTCATCATCAATATAGATGCGATCGCCATCTTTTTTAAACACAACATCTTTCACACCGATAATGTTGTCCATAATATCAAATATCGGCTCGCCGACTTTGAGGTCGTAGTTGAAGAGCTCGCCTTCATCGGTAAAGGACTCTTTGCCCACAGTCTCACGAGAGTCAATAGTGATAGTGTTGCCGTTGATGGTGCCTTTCACCCAGAGTTCGCCATACTGCATGGGAAATAGGGTCTTGAAATAGACGCTTTTACCATCAGAAGTAAAACTGAGTTGGTTGGAAAGTCCATAAATCATGACGGAACCTTGGCCTGTCTGTACATAGGCATCCATGGTGTACCATTGGGGTGTGCCTTGGGGAGTAATCTGGGGAACAATCTTGTGCTGCTGAGCCACGACGGGGACAAACGCCAGCAGGAAAATGACGAAGATGGAATATAAGCGTTTCATAATGTTCTATGGAGGATTAAGAAAAGTTCGAACACTCTTTATCAGGAGAAAAGTTCAGGAAGTTTGGCGCGCATATTGGCTTTGACCTTTGCACCGACCTCTTCGCTAAGAGCATCGGCAAGTGAAAGGGGAAGAACTTCTGAGAAAGCCACAGGAATCTCTGCTGTGGGTTCTATGTTTACGCTGGCGCATAGAGCGGGAGCAGCCTCGAGGGCCTTCCTACAACAGCGCTTGTAAATGCGTTCGGGAAGATCGGCGAACAATGGAGAAAAATTGTTGGCAACAAGGGTCGTTTCGACCTCTTCTATATCCTTCTTCGTGAGGGTTATGCTTATGTTTTCTGCAGCGACGACAACTCCTTCGCTGACAATTCCGTAAGTTATTTCGACTTTAGCCATTTGTATAAAGTGTATTTTTCTGTTTGAGAAGGCAAAAGTAATAAATTTTAGCCGCATCCACAAATTTTAGGTCTCAAAAATCAACATATTTCGCAAAATCACTTCGGCGTGTTAACAAAGATGCACAAAATCACTATGTGATTAATTTGAACACCTCCAGCTCACATCTACAATTGTTTAGAACCTGCCATCTGGCAAAGAAAAAAAGCAGCACCTCGATAGGCCCTGCTTTTTCTGATGAGGACGTATAAAAACTACGACGTAAAGTTCGTCATAGTTAAAAGCTTTCAGCAAGTCGCTATTCGTTGGCAGATAGTAGCCACTTCCATTATAGGGACCAATGGCATCAGTAGAGAAAACAACAAAGGGCAATCGTCAGAAAGCCTGCAATAAAAAAACTTCCCTTGAACTACGGAGGACGTAATCCTAGGGAAGTTATTTGTTACAAATAATCAAAAGATTACTTGTGGTTGAGTGCGAGGTCAACGTTTACAGCGCAAGCAACGGAGCAACCTACCATGGGGTTGTTACCGATACCGAGGAAGCCCATCATTTCCACGTGAGCGGGAACTGAAGAAGAACCTGCGAACTGAGCGTCAGAGTGCATACGGCCGAGGGTATCGGTCATACCGTAAGAAGCGGGACCTGCAGCCATGTTATCGGGATGGAGAGTACGACCAGTACCACCACCAGAAGCTACTGAGAAGTAGGGCTTACCAGCGCGGATACGCTCCTTCTTGTAGGTACCTGCGGTGGGGTGCTGGAAACGGGTGGGGTTGGTAGAGTTACCAGTGATGGAAACGTCTACGTCTTCCTTCCAAAGGATAGCAACACCTTCGCGTACGTCATCAGCACCGTAGCAGTTTACGGCCGCACGGGGACCATCAGAGTAAGCAATGCGCTTAACCTCCTTGAGTTCGCCGGTGAAATAGTCGAACTGAGTCTGTACATAGGTGAAGCCGTTGATACGGCTGATGATCATTGCAGCGTCCTTGCCGAGACCGTTGAGAATGCAACGGAGGGGCTTGTCAGCGGGCCTTGACTTGTTTGCCATCTGTGCAATCTTGATAGCACCTTCGGCAGCTGCGAACGACTCGTGACCAGCGAGGAAAGCGAAGCACTTAGTGTCCTCAGAAAGAAGACGAGCAGCGAGTTCGCCGTGGCCGATACCAACCTTACGGTCGTCAGCTACAGAACCAGGGATACAGAAGCTCTGAAGACCTTCACCGATGTACTCGGCAGCCTCTACAGCGTTCTTAGCGTTCTCCTTGAGAGCGATTGCGGTACCTACTACGTAAGCCCACTTTGCATTCTCGAAGCAGATCATCTGGGTTTCTTCACAAGTCATATAGGGGTCGAGACCTGCGGCGTCGCAAATCTGATTAGCCTCTTCGATGGAGGCGATACCGTGCTTGTTGAGGCAGGCGAGGATCTGAGCCATACGGCGATCCTGAGATTCAAATTTTACTTCACGAATCATGGTCTAATCTCCTATTCTTTACGGGGGTCAATAAACTTAACTGCGCCATCTTCAGCCTTGGTGCGGCCATAGGTGCCGGTAACGCTCTTGAGAGCCTCGTCGGCGGGAACACCCTTCTTGATAGCGTCCATGAACTTGCCCATGTGAACGAACTCATAGCCACAAGCCTGATCGTCCTTGTCGAGGTACATCTTGGTGATGTAGCCTTCGGTGAGCTGGAGGTAACGGGTACCCTTGAGCTTGGTGCCGTAGAGAGTACCGGTCTGGCTGATAAGACCCTTACCGAGGTCTTCCATACCTGCACCAATGGTAAGACCACCTTCAGAGAAGGCGCTCTGGGTGCGACCGTAAACGATCTGGAGGAAGAGCTCACGCATTGCGGTGTTGATGGCATCGCAAACGAGGTCGGTATTGAGAGCTTCAAGGATGGTCTTGCCGGGAAGGATCTCGCTTGCCATAGCTGCGGAGTGAGTCATACCAGAGCAACCGATGGTCTCAACGAGGCATTCTTCGATGACGCCTTCCTTCACGTTAAGAGTGAGCTTGCATGCACCCTGCTGGGGAGCGCACCAACCCACACCGTGAGTAAGACCACTGATGTCCTTGATTTCGCGTGCCTGTACCCACTTACCCTCTTCGGGGATGGGTGCAGGACCATGGTTGGGGCCTTTGGCCACGCAACACATGTTCTGTACTTCGTGTGTATACTGCATAATTTAAAAAATAAAAATTGGATGTCCTAACTTGGCGAACACGAAAGGCATTCAAGTGTTGTTGGAATGACCTTTCATAATTTTCCACCGCAAAATTAATTCTAATTGGTGAAATGACCAAAAAAAACTATGACTTTTTTGCCATTTCGTTCAACTTTCAAAGAAAATCGCCAAAAAAAATTATTTTTTGCCTCGAAAGTTTGCGTATTTCGGAATTATAGAGTACCTTTGTCGTGCAAAAACTAAATTGCGTAATGGTAGAATCGCAAAAAGGTTGCATATGAAAGGCACAACTTCCCGTCCAATACTCCACTCCTATGATATTATAATAAGGAGAGCATGGGAAAGCCTGAAAACTCAAAATCGAAAATCATTTTATTAATTCCTTAATTACAAACCAATCAAATTTCTTAATCACAATGGCAAACACTGCTACTGCACCTAAGAGTGCACCTAAGAAGTCTAAGGGCTTCACCGGTATCAAGTCCGGTTTCCTCGTAATTATTTTCTGCTGGGTTCTCGCAGAATGTGTTTACGTATTCGTATTTGGTCACAAGAGCCACTTCGCTGATGCTGACACCGGCTTCAGCGGCGGTCTCCAGGACTTCTCCTTCTTCACTGATGGTGACCACGAGCCCCTCACTGGTGACCTCATCGGTACCGTTTACAAGGGTGGTTTCATCGTGCCTATCATCTGGACCCTCTTCTTCACTGTAATCGCTCTCGCTATCGAGCGTTACTTCGCTATCCGCACTGCTAACGGTAAGGGCAACCTCGCTAAGTTTGCCGCTGAAGTTAAGAGCGCACTCAAGGTTCAGGACGTTGCTAAGGCTCGTCAGCTCTGCGACAAGCAGCAGGGTTCTGTAGCAAACGTAGTTCTCGCCGCTCTCGACGAATACGAGAAGCAGCTCAAGGAAGACGTTGAGCTCGAGAAGAAGGTCCTCTCCATCCAGAAGACTGTTGAAGAAGCAACCGCTCTCGAAATGCCTATGATGCAGGAGAACCTCCCCATCATCGGTACCATCGTTACCCTCGGTACTCTTACCGGTCTTCTCGGTACCGTGCTCGGTATGATCAAGTCCTTCTCCGCAATGGGTGGTGAAGGTGGTGCTGACTCTTCTGCACTCTCTGTAGGTATCTCTGAGGCACTTGTAAATACTGCCTCTGGTATCGCAACTGGTGCTAGCGCCGTTATCGCTTACAACTTCTACACCAACAAGATCGACAAGCTTACCTTCGCTATCGACGAACTCGGCTTCACCATCGTAGAAACCTTCAAGACCTCTCAGAAGTAATCATAACCAAGGTAAACAATTAACACAATGGGACGTTTTCAAGTCAAGAAACAAGACACATTCATAGACATGACGCCTATGAGTGACGTGATGGTCCTGCTGCTTACCTTCTTTATGCTTACCGCAACGTTCACCAAGGAAGAGCCTATTCTCGTTAATGTTCCTGGTTCTGTGAGCGAAATCAAGATTCCTGAGTCCAACATCATGACCATCTTCGTCAACCCCGCTGGCAAGGTCTTCATGGTAATGGACAGCCCCGATCGTCAGAAGATGATGGCAGAGGAACTCATCGCCCACAACAAGCTGAGCTTAACAGCAGAAGAACTCAAGGCGTTTTCCGAAGCTCCTACCTTTGGTACCCCTCTCGCTGACACCAAGGCATGGGTGAAACTTGATGCACAGAAGCGCAACAAGTATCTCCAGGAAAGCAAGGCCGCAGGTATCCCCTGCAAGGGCACTGGTGAAGAGCGCGAAGGCGACGAACTTAAAGAATGGGTACTTGCAGCCCGCAACACTTGTGGCCAAGACATGCGTATTGCCATCAAGGCGGACAAGACCACCCCTTACGAAACAATCAAAGAAGTAATGAACTCGCTGCGTAGCATCGATGAGAGCCGTTACAACCTCATCACCACGCTCAAGTCCGGCGAATAATAATCAGATAGAATAAAGTTATGGCAAAAAAAGGTGGCTCAAAGCAAAAGAAAATGAACGCCCGCGTCGACTTTACTCCTATGGTCGACATGATCATGTTGCTCGTGACTTTCTTCATGCTCTGTACTACTCTTCTCAAGCCCCAGACCATGGAAATCACCATGCCTTCGGACAAGGAAGATATCAAGACTGAGAACAAATCTCAGGTAGCTACAGACGAAGCTATCACGATTATCATTGACAAGGACAACAAGATTTATTACTTCATGGGTAAGCAGAGCGCTCCCCTCGTACCTTTCACCGAAACTGCGTACGGTAAGGACGGTATCCGCAAGGTTCTCCTCCAGAAGAACATCAAGGCTGCCGAGCAGGCTCTCGCACTCAAGAAGGAAATGGAGGCAAGATACTCCAGCAATCCCGCTGTAGCCGACGCTAACCAGAAGGAATACAAGGAGCGTATCCAGAAGATCAAGAACGCTGACGGTACTCCTACTGTTATCATCAAGCCCAGCGATGCCGCTACTTACAACAACCTCATCGACGTACTCGACGAAATGCAGAACTGCTACATCGGTAAGTATGTAATCGACAAGGTTAACGCTAGCGACTCTATCATGGCAAGTGAAAAGGGTTTCACGATCATGACTACCAAGTAACAATAATCATAAGCATTAATAAAACGTAACAACTATGTCTAAAGTAGATCTCAAATCGCGTGAATGGTGCGAACTGGTATTCGAAGGACGTAACAAGGCTTACGGCGCTTATGATTTGCGTTCAAAAGCTGGTCGTCGACACCTCTATGCACTTATTGACATCATCATCGGCATCATTGCTATCGGCTGTATCGTTGCTGGTACCATCGCAGCAAAGGAAGCACTCTCTGCCAGCATGGCTGAAGGTGACGCTGTGACCGAACTCTCCGAACTCAAGAAGGACGAACCTAAGAAAGAGGAGAAGAAGGTAGAAGTAAAGCAGGAAGAAATTCCCCAGAAGCAGGAAGTTCTTGTAAAGTCTTCTATCCAGTTCACCGTACCTGAAATCGTTGACCAGGTAGATGAGTCAAAGAAGATGAAGACTCAGGATGAACTTCAGCACACCAATGTGGCTATTTCTTCTATCACCATCGAAGGTAACTCTGACCATGGTATCAACGTAGAAGACCTCCGCGACAATCAGGTGATGGGTAATGGCGAAGCCAAGCCTGTTGCATCTTCTGCAGTCGTAGAAGAAGAAGCTAAGGTTTACAACGTTGTAGAACAGCCGCCTACGTTCCCCGGTGGTGAAGCTGCACTTCTGAAGTACATCGCTACCCATGTAAAGTATCCCCAGATCGCTCAGGAACAGGAAATCCAGGGTGTTGTTAACCTCCGCTTCGTCGTTAAGGAAGACGGTTCTGTAGGTGACGTTCAGGTTGCCAAGAGCCTCGAGTCTCACTGCGATCAGGAAGCTGTACGTGTGGTTAAGTCTCTGCCCCGATTCATTCCTGGTAAGCAGCAGGGTAAGGCCGTCAAGGTATGGTTCTCTCTCCCCGTTCGCTTCCAGCTTCAGTAATCTCGGATAATCTCTAATATCAGCAGCGCCTTGGGGCTTTTCTCCGAGGCGCTGCTTTTTCAAGAAAAATCATCGCAAGTCATCAACCAAGTTCCACAGAAACAAACATTTTTACAGAAAAGAAATGAAAAAGATCCTCTACCTGCCTTTGCTTATGGCAATCATCGCACTCGCTGCTTGCGGTGGTGGAAAGGGCGACGATAAGCCCAATAATAAATATCTCCATGAAGACGATGTAGAGTATGCTGCAGACATCAGCTTCGAGCCTATCATGGAGGAACTCAGCGAGCTCTTCTCGTTTCGCCATCCGGGAGCATCCATGATTCCCCATTACGTAAGTGAAGACTCAGCCATTCGTATGATTATTCGCGACAGTGTTCGCCTCGCCATAACAACTCGCAAGCTCACACAACAAGAACAGCAGAACATCCGTTCTCGCGGTCATAATTTTAAGCAGTCCCTCTTCGCGTTCGACGCTTTTGCTCTGATTGTCAACAAAAACAATCCCGACACCATCATTAATCTTTCCGAAATCAAGAAAATCATTTCTGGCGAAATTACCGATTGGGGCCAGCTTGAAGTCACTCACAAGACTGGCGAACTCAATCTTGTATTCGACCATAGCGGTTCTTCGACTGTACGCTTCATGAAGGATTCCCTCAACGGCGGCAAGCCCATCAAAGGCAACGTCTTCGCCCAAGGTAGCAATAAAGAAGTCATCAAGATGGTCCAAGAACGTCAAGACGTCATAGGTGTTGTCAGCACCGACTGGCTTCGCGTATACAAGGGCGACACCGCAATCATCGAGAGTTTCCAGAACCTCGACGTAAAAGTCATGATGGTAGGCCGTTATGGCCTCAAGGATGAACTTGGCATCGATTGCAAGGACTGGCAGCGTCCCTACCAGTATTACATTGCATCGAACGAATATCCTCTTTACCGCGGCGTCTACGTACTTTCTACCGATTCACGCAAGCGAAGCATGGTCAACGACTTCTACTTCTACCTCAAAGGCGATGCTCAGCGCGTCATCTGCAACTCCTCGCAGCTCCTGCCTTTCTCTCGTGTACAAGTTCGCGACGTCGTAGCCCATTAATAAGCAAAACTCGCAAATAATTGTTCAACAATCCCCCAAGTGACACTTTAAGATGCAAAACATCCTTTACGTCGTTGCCATGCAAGCTGAAGCCCAACCCTTCATCGATGCCTTTGGCATAGAAGAGCAAGAAGGCTTCTTCGCTCCCCTCCCTTGCCGTCTTTACTCCACAGAGTTTGAAAACGGCACAAAGCTCCACGTTGTGCTCAACGGTCAGCAGCACGGCAGCGACCTCGTAGGTTGCGAAGCAGCAAGCGTTGCAACTCTGGCTGCAATCGAGCGCCTTCACCCTGATCTCGTTATCAACAGCGGTACTTGCGGAGCCTTCGAAAGCAACGACGCACACATTGCCGAAGTCTACATTGGTAATGGCGTCATGTTCCACGACCGTAGAGTTCCTGGCGATGACGAATGGGGCACTCAGGCGTTAGGCAACTACAATGTTTGGGAAGGTTCCGAAGCTATAGCACTTGAGCTCGGTTACAGAATGGGCAAGGTCACCACTGGTTCATCGCTCGATATGCAGCCCTGCGATTTGCAGATTATCAAAGACAACGGCGGAGAACTCAAAGACATGGAAGGTGCCGCAGTAGCTTTTGTATGCTCACTGCTCAACACCCCCATCCTCTTTGTGAAGTCAGTCACCGACCTTTGCGACAATGGCGCAGAAACCTTCGAAGAATTCTCCAAAAATCTCTCCGCAGCTTCCCAGGCTCTCCGCGATGCAAACAAACGCATCATCTGTCACTTGCTTCACCTCTCAGAATCGAATCGCTAATCTGTCAGAACCTAAATAATAGTCCAATTTTCCATGAGAAAAGTACTTTTCTTTCTTCTTGCCCTCATATCGCTCACAGCGTCAGCAGGACGAAGAGGCATCAAAAGAGACTACCAATACCTTCCACACGAATATCGTTACCGTCTCACTCTCACCGACAAAGCCAACAACCCCTATTCCGTTAAGCATCCCGAGCAGTTTCTCTCGCAGAAAAGCATTGAGCGCCGCCAACGAATGGGGCTCGCAGTCGACGAGTACGACCTACCCATTACGCCATCTTATCTTAAGAAGATTAGAGCAACAGGAGCCCACATTTTCAATTGTTCAAAGTGGAACAACACGGTACAAGTTTCCTTGAACGACACAACAGACAGCACCCTTGGTAAACTGCGCAGCCTCCCCTTCGTCAGCAATGTGGAATTGGTATACGTAGCTCCTGACAGCGTAATGATCGACAACGATTCCGACCGTCTCGAACTTATCACCAACAACCTCCGCACCCGAGAAGCTGCTGACAGCGTCTACGGATTCTCACAGGGGCAGGCCAACCAACTTAATCTTCCCGCGCTCCACTCTCTCGGATTCCGTGGTGAGGGAATGACGATAGCCGTCATCGATGGCGGATTCTACAATGTCGACGCCATCAGCGCCTTCAACCAGAACCACATCTTGGGCACCCGAAATTTTACCCGCCCTGGCACCAGCGTCTATGCAGAACATTCTCACGGCATGATGGTGCTCTCATGCATTGCCCCCAATAAGCCCCAGAGCATCATCGGCACAGCACCCGAAGCCAATTTCTATCTCCTCGAGAGCGAAGACACATGGTTCGAATATCGCGGAGAAGAAGACAATTGGTGCGCTGCCATTGAGTATGCCGACTCTCTTGGAGTCGACGTTGTAACCAGTTCCTTAGGTTACACCCACTACGACGAACCCAAGTACAAGCTCCATTACCATTGGCTCGACGGCAAACACGAACTCAACAGCCGCAGTGCATCCCTCGCAGCAAGTCGCGGTATATTGGTCTGCAATTCTGCAGGTAACGAAGGTGACGAAAGTTGGAAGAAGATCGGATTCCCCGCTGACGCAAGCGACATTCTCACCGTTGGCGCAGTCAATGCCGAAGGCGTCAACACCGCCTTCTCCAGCATTGGCTACAGCGCCGATGGCCGTATCAAACCCGACTGCATGGCTCAGGGTGGACGCACCACGGTTCTCGGCATCGACGGAGAAATCTCCAACGCCAACGGCACCTCCTTCTCTTGCCCCGTCATGGCTGGCGCTGTCACATGCCTTCTACAGGCCTTCCCTGGTAAACGCCCTACCGACATCATCGACGCCATTCATCGTGCCGGCAACAATTTCGAACATCCCGACGAAATCTTTGGCTACGGCATCCCCGACATGATGAAAGCCTACGAGATTCTCAAGAAATAATCGGAACAAGCATATAGCTAAAACCGTATCCGAACGAACAAGAGCCAAGCCTAATCCGAACAACCCTATAGCGAACAGCCATTACGTCTTCGTATTGGCTGCTTCGCGCCCTATAAACCACACTATTTGAAACCAATAAGCCTCTACGAACTAAATCGCATGGTCAGCGAAGTGCTGGCTCTCAGTCTCAACGACAGCTACTGGGTTGTCGCTGAGATTGCGTCGTTAAACGAGCACGTCACCGGCCACTGCTATTTGGAGTTGGTCGAGAAGAACGATGCGGGAAACGGCACTCGCAACCGGGTTCGAATTGGTGGCGGCGACGGCGGAAAATTCCGCGCTCAAGCCCGTGCTACGATTTGGCGCAACACTTGGGCCGAAATTGCACCGCGCTTCTTCAGCGAAACGGGACAACGTCTCAACAAAGGTATGAAAGTGCTTCTTGAGGTCAAAGTCACTTTCCACGAAGTCTACGGCTACTCCCTTAATGTCAGCGACATCGACCCCACCTACACACTCGGTGACATGGCCCGTCGTCGACAGGAAATCCTCCAGCAACTCGACGACGACGGCGTTCTGACCCTCAACAAAGAACTCACACTCCCCCGCCCTCTCCAGCGCATTGCTGTCATATCTGCGGCAGGTGCAGCAGGCTACGGCGACTTCTGCAAACAACTCGACGACAGCGGTTTCAACTTTGCCACCCAACTCTTTGCAGCCACCATGCAAGGCAGCGACGTGGAGAGCAGTGTCATCCGTGCCCTCGACCGCATAGCCACCGACCTCGATTCTTGGGATTGCGTCGTCATCATCCGTGGCGGCGGCTCCGTAGCCGACCTCAACGGCTTCGAGACTTACCTCCTCGCCGCCAATGTCGCCCAATTCCCATTGCCCATCCTTACCGGCATTGGGCACGAACGCGACGATACCGTCATCGACATTGTCGCCCACACCCGTCTCAAGACCCCCACGGCAGTAGCCCAGTTCCTCATTGACAGAATGTCCGACGAACTCGAAATCATCAACGATTACGAGGCACGTCTCAACGCCGCCTGCACTGCCCTCCTCCACCAAGAACGTCAACGCTTCGATCGCCTCTCCCACCGCTTTGAGCGTGCAGCATCAGGTTTCATTGCCCAACAACGAGAGCACCATCTACGCCTCTCCAATCGGATGGAGATCAGCATAAACCGACTACTCGAGCGTAAGAAACACAACCTAACCCTCGCCAGCGAACGGCTACTTCCCAACGTTCAAAGGCAGATTGAGCGCAGCCGTCACAAACTGCAACTCATCGAAAACACCCTCAAGATGGCAGGCCCCGAACGCATCCTCCAGATGGGATACTCCATTACTACCGACGTTTCTGGTCACGTCATCCGTACAGCGTCAGAACTTCAGCCTGGCACCATCATCAAGACCCAACTCCACGACGGAATCATCACCAGCCAAACCCTCATGTAGCTATGCAAGATAACCTCACATACGAAAACGCGCTCAGCGAACTCGAGCAAATCGTCTCTGCTGTCGAACGCGGCGAACTCCCCATCAGTGAACTCACAGTAAAACTTAAGCGAGCCCAAGAGTTACTCGCCTTCTGCCAAACCCAGCTCACCCAAGTCGAAACCGACATCAACGCATTACTCACCCCCAAAACCGAAGTACGATGAGCATGAACAAACTCGCAAAATTTGCAGAAATGGCCACCTACGATCACGTAGTTGAGTCCCCCTTCCAACGTCCCGACTCACCCCTCCATGAGCTCTACGGCCGTTGGCATCAAGAGTTTTTCAAAAACGATAACCCTATCGTCCTCGAACTCGGCTGCGGTCGTGGCGAATACTGCGTAGGACTTGGCCGCATGTTCCCCGACAAGAACTTCATCGGTGTCGACATCAAAGGCGCGCGAATGTATAGTGGAGCCACAGAAGCCAAGAACGAAGGCCTCACCAATGTCGGTTTCCTCCGCACCCATATCGAATTCATCCATAAATTCTTTGCTCCCGGCGAAGTGTCCGAAATCTGGCTCACTTTCTCTGACCCCCAGATGAAAAAAGTCACCAAGCGTCTCACCTCCACCTATTTCCTTGAGCGCTACCGTCACTTCCTCCAGCCCGACGGCATCATACACCTCAAGACCGACAGCAACTTCCTATACACCTATACCGATTACGTTGTCAAGGAAAACAAGCTGCCAGTCCTCTTCCAAACCGACGACCTCTACCACACACTTGAAGCGGAGAGCGACCCCGCTGTACGCGAGATTCTCTCCATCCACACCTACTACGAACAGATGTGGATCGACCGCGGCCTCTCCATCAAGTATCTCAAGTTCCAACTCCCCCAAGCTCCGCAACTCGTAGAGCCCGACGTCGAGATTGAACTTGACTCATATCGCTCCTACAATCGCAGCAAGCGCAGCGGAAAAGACACCGCAAAATAGTATCAACTCTATACCATCGGCAAGGCAGAATAAAGCACTCTTTGAGAAGTATTTTTCAATCAGTGTACACTGACGAGTAAATCAGTGTACACTGACGAACGATTCAGTGTACACTG
>JAUNIC010000082.1 GCA_030523615.1 Bacteroidales bacterium | reverse complement strand
GCTAACGAGAAAAACAGAAGAACCTAAAATAGACTCCCTATCTTGGTTTTCTCAATTATTAATTGTAACTTTGCCTACAAAAACTTATAAAACACACAATTATGAAAAAGTTCATTTTCTTCTTTGTTGCTGCTCTTGCTATTACAGCCTGCAGTAATGACGATATTGAAGCCCCCTCTGCTCCTGAAAGTTCTGTTAATGTGATTCGCCCCAATAGCCGCGTGCTACGCAATGGAATCACGGAAGAAGAATACTTCAACAAAGTTGTCAACTATGGCTGGAAAGAAGTAGCAACTTACCTTGTTGACAGCGAAACAGGTGAGCGCTCTACTCATGATTATTTCCGCGGATATACTGACGAGCAGGGTGTTCACCATGGTGGCGCATTGGGTGTATGCCCCATACATTTTTACTTCATGCCGGAAAAGTTCGTTATGTTCGAAAATGACTTCGAAAGCGGAAGAGGATATACCTTCACCTTATATACTCCCGAATACGATTGGGAACATAGCGCAATCGATGCCCTAGAAAAATATATTCATCCGAGTTATCCATGGATGAGGGACTATCCTTATATGTATATCGAATCTGTTGATGATGACCAAATGAGCGTCCTCATCCCCACTTTTAGTGCCGCAGGCTATTTGGCCGCCTATTTCAATAGTCTCTATATTCGCATGACGCCCGAAGAACTCGAAGCTACCTGCATTAAGCACGGTTTCGAAAAGTAAGGCAATCAACAGGCGAGCGCATCCCCTCACGCGCATATAATATTATAGGAGCAAGCCCACCAGCTTGCTCCTTTTTTTGTGCCCTCACAGAAAAAAGTGAAAAAATGCGTTGCCGCTGTAATATTTATCGTAACTTTGCGACTAATGAAGCAAAGAACAACAAAAAACAGCATAACAGAAAGCTCAGCGCTCATAACAACATGAAACAGCAAGATATGGAACAACAGTTCCTTACGCTCATCGAAAACAACAAAAAGACCATATACAAGGTGAGTCTGATGTATGCCGATGACAACGAACACCAACAGGACATTTACCAAGACATCGTCCTCAACCTTTGGACGGCCTTCCCCTCCTTCCGTGGCGACAGCAAAGATTCCACATGGGTCTACCGAATTGCTCTCAACACGTGTGTGTCGGAACTGCGACGCAAGAAGTCGAAACCGCTCACCACTCCTCTGACTTACGACCTCGAACAACTGATGGACGACGGCGGCGCCTACCGCGAAAAGGTGCGCGAACTCTACCGCCTCATCAACCGCCTCTCACAACTCGAGCGCGCCATCATCCTCCTCTGGCTGGAAGAGAAGAGTTACGACGAGATTGGCTCCATCCTCGGCATCACCTCCAGCAACGTGGGCGTCAAAATCAGCCGCATCAAGGAGAAGCTCAAAAGAATGACCTCCCCCGCCCCTCCGAAGGAGGGGAGAAATTAGATACCCAGGTATACAAACTATAAACCATAAACTATAAACCACCATGGAACTCAACGAACTCAAAACAAAATGGAACGAACTCGACACTCGACTCACCCAGGTCGAAACCGTTAATAAGAAAGCCGTGCGTGAACTCACCCGCATTCGCACCGCATCGTCACTCACCCAACTGAAGAACAGGTCCCACTTCGGCGTATTCACCAGCGTCTTTGTCAGCGCTGTCATGATTGTCTTCTTCTGCCGCAATGCCGAAATCAACAGCATCATGTCACCCTACTCCATCTGGGCCATCATTACCTACCTTGTCATTGCCAGCATGTATGTACTTTACCGCTCGACGAAGGTTAGCCAGCTCAACGTGACGATGCCCACTACTCAGCTTATCGAACGCACCAACAAGCTCCGCCGCCACTTCCTCATGGAGAGCAACATCACTTACATCAGCGTCCTCGTCCTCTACACCGTAGTTTTCGCTCTCGAAAGCCAGCGCTGGATCATCGAACGCGGTCGACTCATCCCCGCCATCCTCCTTTTCTTGGCTCTCTGCGCTTTAGTCTCCATCGCAGTCATCGGCAATAAGCGTCAGAACAAGAGTATGTTCGACGAAATCGACAACAACCTCAAGGAACTCGCAGAATTAGATTAAAGGAATGAGAGAAATGGGAGAAATGAAAAAATGAAGAATGACCCTTCGGCTCAGAACTCTGATGCCGGAGGGTCATTCTTTCATTAGCGTCGAAGATGCGATTTCATTTTTTCATTCTTTCATTGCTTACTACGTCCACAACTTTTCGCCACACTTGCGGCAATAGTTGTCCTTCTTATCGATCTTGGCGTTGCAGCGGGGACAACGGTCGTTGACGGGGCGCTCACGAGTGGTATCTATAATGTTGGCCGAAACAATGCCCGTGGGAATGGCGATGATGGTGTAACCCAAAATCATGACGAGAGCGGAGAAGAACTGGCCGAGACCTGTTGCGGGGGTGATGTCGCCATAACCGACAGTCGTCAGCGTGACGATCGCCCAATAGATGCTCGTCGGAATGCTCGTGAACTGTGTGCCTGGCTGATTGCACTCCACAATATACATCAGCATGCCGAGGATGCAGACAAGGACGACGACAAAGAGGAAATAAACAAGGATCTTCGTCAAGCTTCGGCGAATGCTCTCGAGCAGCAGGTAGCCCTCATTGATGAATGTGAGCAAGTGGAAGATGCGGAACACACGAATCAGTCGCAGCACTCGAAAGATGCCGAGGTAGCGCAACTGCGGAATGAAGATGCTCAGCAGAATGGGCCATGTGGCCACAGCGTCAACGATGCCGAAGAAACTCAGCGTATAGTCACGCTTGCGAGGAGAACAGTAAACACGCAGACAATACTCCACGGCAAAGAGGAGCGTCAGGAGCATTTCGAGCCCAATGATGCCGCTCTTGACGATGCCCATCGGAGTAAGCTGCATCGAAACGAGCGCTTCAAAGGAGAAGTCCTCGACATTGAGCACACTCTCTGCGCACTCGATAACGAGGCAAGCTACTACAGCTCCGAGGATAAAGATGTCGACCTTCTTCGACCAACGTTCGTCCTCACCAAAGAGGATGGCGTGCAAGCGTTCTTTGTCCCGGAGAAGTCGGATAATACGATTCATAGATTGTCTTGGTTGAAGCCTTACAACTCACGCAGCCACTGTGCGAGTTCGGCACTCCAGAGGGGTTTGTATGCAAAATTATCACGGAATCCCCATCCGTGGCCGGCATAGGGGTAGAGGTGCATCGTGGTGCTCACACCATGCTTCACCAATGCGGTGTAGTAGCGAAGGCTATTCTCGATAGGCACCACGTCGTCATCGCTCGAAGCCACAATGAAGGCAGGAGGCGTGCTGTCCGTCACCTGCAGTTCGTTACTATAGAGCGTCTCGAGCTCTGGTGTGGGATTCTCGCCAATGAGGAAATAGCGCGTGCCGTCGTGCGTCACACCCTTCTCCATCGTCACCACGGGATAAAGCAACACCTGAAAGTCGGGACGATTCTGCGGTGTGGTGAAGTGCGTAGCAGTGGTGCAGGCCAAGTGTCCGCCAGCCGAAGCTCCCATAATGCCCACCTTCTGAGCGCCCCATTCGTCGGCATGCTCGCGCATCATTTCCATAGCGCGCTGTGCATCTTCAAGAGGAATAGCGTGATGGCTGTTGGGCATGCGATACTTCAACACAGCCAGTGTCACACCTTGTGCATTGAGCCAATCAGCCATCATGTTACCTTCGTGGCTGTACCACACATCGTGATAACCGCCACCGGGACAAATCACGATAGCCTTGCCATTGGGATGCTTGGCTTTGAACACGCTGAGCGTGGGATGAGTGACCAGTGTGTAGTGTTCGCTGTCTTGCGTTTCCTGTCCTGCCAGTCCATTATCAGAGGGGACACCATTGGGCCAAAGGTCCAGCACAACATCCTGTGCAGCAGATGCGATGGGGAAAAGGCAAGAGGCAATAGATAAGGTAAGGAGAGAGAACAAAGTTTTCATGAGTATAAGTCATTTGTTTTGCACAGCAAAATTACACGATTTTGTTGATAAGAGCAAATTATATCCCGTTTTTTTGAAAAACTTTACATAATTCTCCGTTTTCTCAAAGAATAATTCGTATCTTTGCAAAACATTTTCCACTTTTTTCTTTTGATTTATATTTTCCATCATTTTTTCCAATGAAACGAATCAGCGTTGTTGACAGCCTTCGCGGCTTTGCCGTAGTCGGCATCATCCTCATCCATTTCCTCGAGCATCTCAATTTTTATGCATTCCCTGATCCGACGCCCTTCGAACAAGGTCTGTGGGACACCGTCTTCTATTTGGGAGCCAGTAAAATGTATGCCATTTTCTCTCTTCTTTTCGGCCTCAGCTGTTACATCCAGCACCACAACGAAGAGAAACGTGGTGGAGACTTTCGACTGCGCTTTGCCTGGCGCATGCTCCTTCTGTTCGGCTGGGGACTCCTTGATCTCGTATTTTTCAACGGCGACATTCTATGCACCTATGCCGTACTCGGTCTCTTGCTCATTCCCCTTGTCAAAGCGCCCAATTGGGTGCTGGCGGGCGTTGCTTGCGTGCTCTTCCTCCAACCCATCGAGATTGTTTACGAGGTCATGGGCCTCATCAATCCCGACACGGCGATGATGGACGTTGGCCTCGGACCCATATGGGGCGCGCTCTACGAACCTTGCGCCAACGGCGGTTTCCTCGATGTTGCCCGTGCCAACCTCACTTATGGTCTCCCGCTTAACTTCGGTTGGGCCCTCGAACATGGGCGCCTCACCCAGACGCTTTACCTCTTCGTCATCGGTATGCTCGTGGGCCGCTACCGCCTTTTCATCGACGAAGGCAACAACAGCCGGAAGTGGCAGCGCTTCATGCTTGGAGCTGTCCTGCTTTTCTGCCTCACGCAACCGCTTCTTTCGTTCATCGCGTTCGACACGATGCCTGCTGCGGTCGGCGGATGTCTCGAAATTCAGCTCACCGCGTGGCGCAACTTTGCCATGATGACTTTCTACGTCACCGGCATCACCTTATTGTATTATCGCACACGCGTGCGCAAAGCCATCGACCATCTGGCATGTATCGGCAAGATGAGTCTCACGGACTATCTCCTCCAGAGCATCGTCGGCGGTTTCCTTTTCTACAACTGGGGCCTCGCACTCTACCACGTTAGCAGCCACGGCATCAGTTTCCTCCTCGGCCTTGCCTTCTGCATCGTCCTATACCTCTTCTGTCGCTTCTGGGCTTCCCATTTCCGCCGCGGTCCTCTCGAAGAACTCTGGGCACGTGCCACCTGGGTAGGAAAGCGCCATGAGCCTCAGGGCCGTTGAACCTATAGCCCCAACGAAAGGGCCAATGCCTATTCTTGCAAACCGTCACATAACCAAAAGAATATGAAATACTCTCTCATTCTCCTTGCTGCCATAGCAACACTGCCAGCCAGCGCAGGCAAAAAGCACAAGTGGACCACCGTCACCGACCCCGCCAGTGCTTACTCCTTCCGCGAAGCTCTCGTGCCGAAGAGCGTGGAATACTGCGACACCTGCACGCGCATCACCTTCAACATCAGCGCCGAAATTCCCAATTGGAACATCGCCGCCTCAGCCCGCCTCGTTGCCGGCGGACAAGTGCTCCCCGTACGCCGCGGCCGCGCTGTGCAGACGCCTCTCCCCACCGAAGGCCAGCCGCTCGACACCACGTCCCACGAGGTTCCCTTCGAGTTTAGCCACAACTACTCTACCCTCGCCGCCCTCCGCTACATGGAAGTGACCGAAGACCTCTCTTCAAGCTTCATTATGGAGTTTCCGCCGCTTCCCAAAGGCACAACCGTCTTTGACTTTGACGAAGGCTTCGCCGACAACCCGCAGCAGTTCCGCGTCACGGGCATCCGTCTTGACGGCCAAAGTTACCCTGCCCTGCTCTCCGGCAAAGAGGAATCTGCCGACTCCTTCCGCTGGACAGCCAGCACGACAGCTGAAGCTCGCGACGCACGCGTGCGCGTAAATATAATAGGAGCGAATCTTCCCGCCGATCTGCCTGCCACGCCCTACTTCTACCCCATCAATCGCGACAATCCGCTGATGGCAACGCTCGCAGAGCCCAAATGGGAACCCTCTTCCCCCCAGTCGGGGGGACCGAGGGGGGCTTGCACGCATGGCGGTGTGGCAACGCTGCGCTTCGCTGTGCCCACGCCCTATCTGCTCTACTTCGCCAACACCCGCATGGACGTCTATCCCGTGCTCTTTGTGCCTGGCGAAGAGGTGGTGCTGACTATCGACTACAACGCGCTGCACAACATTGCGCAAGGCAAGGCTCAGCCCTCCGACAACTACTTCTCCCTCGTCAGCCAGACGGGTGCTGCCATCGAATTCAATCCCGAAGACCAGATCCTCACGAGCGCCACAAATCCCGAAGTGGCCAAGCTGCGCATGCAGGAGCTTGAAGACGCTACGACTCTGCTCGAGCGCTGCGGAAAGCTCGAGGAAGTCGCTGAAGCAGAAGTGCTTGCCGTTGCTGCTCCCTACCGCGACATCGTGAAGGCAAAGTGGCAAGAATGCGAATCCATTCGCCAAAAGATGCTCGAAGGCAAAGGCGGCAAGATTTGCGAAGTGCCCGCTGTGGCTCCTGCAGAAATGATAAAAGCCATCGTGGCAAACTACAAAGGCAAGGCGGTCTACGTGGACCTTTGGGCAACGTGGTGCGGTCCTTGCTGCAACGGCATCAAGGCCATGAAGCCTCACCACAACGATTTCTCGGCCGACGATGTGCAGTTTGTCTACATCACCGACGAGTCGAGCACCGCCGACAAGTGGAACTCCATGGTGGTTGACATGCCTGGCCATCACTACCGCCTCAAGACGATGAACGGCCTCGAACCTGCCATCTCGGGCATTCCTCGTTACCTCATCTTCGACCGTGAGGGCAACCTCTCCTTCGACCAGAGCGGCTTCGGCCCCGGCATGGAGGACAAGCTCTGCGACGAAATCCGCAAGGCGATGGGGGAATGATGATTGTTCAAAATGTTCAGATGGCATAGCCGTTCAGATTGTTTAGCGGTTGTTTGTCATTTGTAACTATTGAACAATTTGAACAACCTGAACAAAAATAATAAAATGACCCTTCAGCTCAGAACGTTGATGCCGAAGGGTCATTTTTTCATTTTTTCATTAGCGCCAAAGGCGCAATTTCATTTTATTATTTCTTTCAGCTTTGCCTCAAACTCCTCGACGGTGACGTCGTAAGCGGCGATTTTGCCGTGGTCGATGAGGTAGAGCGTGGGAATCCACTTGAGGTCGTAGGCCAGCGCGATGGGGTTGGTCGTCGTGCTCACACCATTAACCTTCGAGTGCCAAGGCTGGAGGTTGCTCACCTGCAGCCATCCGAACTGCTGCTTGCGGAGACACGACTTCCAGCTGGCCTCGTTCTCGTCGAAACTGACGCTGATGAAGTCTACACCGCGATCCTTGTAGTCAGCATAAAGTTGCTTGAGAGCCGGCATTTCGCGGCGGCAGTCACCACACCACGAAGCCCAGAAGTCCACGACGACGAGGCGGTCGCTGAAGTCGCTGAGCGAATGGCTAACACCGAGGGTGTCGCAAGCAGTGAAGTCGGGAGCTGGAGTACCGAGCTCAAAGGTGGGCTCGTGCTGCGCGCTGGCACCAAGGGCCATCAAGAACGCAGCAACGAGCGAAAGGATATGCTTCATACCTTCGTTATGCTTCGGGAGCAGGAGCCTGTTCCTTCTTGGGGATGAACTTGTCAAGCTTGCCGCCGCGATAAGCGAAGAAGCCGAGGATAGCAACAACGGCCACGATGATGCTGATGCCGAGCACAGGACGATAGAAGATCCAGGCAATGGCAATGATGAGGAGCGACCATACGATACCGATGACGTTGCATACGAAGCCGACACCCCAGTTGACGATATTGGCAAGGAAGGGAATCACCTTGAGGATGGTAGAGAGGATGTCGAAGATGCCCTTCAGACCCAGACAAACGAGGAGGGTGCCTACGACACGCCAGATCCAGAGCCACATGTTGTTGGCACTCTTCTGCTGCTCAAACATCTGCTCCATGGTCTTGCGGCCCATGCTGATGGTGCTGAGGGTCTTGCCGTTCTTGGCGGTGAAGGGAACAAACGTATCGCCATCAACCTGTGCGAGAACAGAAACGAGACCGGGATTAACCTGAGTGATAGTCACGCGAACGTCACCAATCTGAGGATTGCTGGGATTCTTACCGAAGTAAACCACATTGCCAGCCACGTGCACATACTCGTAACGGTTGTCGTTGATGGCGGGAGCAGCCGTAGCTGCAGAGTCGGTTGCGGTAGTGTCCTTCACCTCAGCCACCTCGGCAGCAGCCTTTGCAGCAGCCTCAGCAGCAGCGCGGGCAGCGGGATCGCCAACGGTGCGGGCGATGGTGGTGTTCCACTCAATCAGACGGCTGTCTTCGATATTGAGTTCAGCAGGTACACTGCCGCTGATGCCAGAGATGAGGTCAGGGCTCAGACGGTAGCCACCAAAGGTGACGTTCTTGGCCACCTCATACTTGTTCTCAAACTGCATGAGCGTGGTGTTCTGATAGAGGCGAGCGTTTTCGCCGTGGAACTCGCTGGAGTTGACGGGAGAGCCGGTCCAAGACTTCTCGCAGGTGTAGGTAGTCTTCACTTCCTGGCTACCGCCGAGCTTATCCTTGGTTTCGGTTTCACTGTTCTCGACGAACTGGAAATACTCCACCTTACGGTCGAGCTTTACGGCTGCTACGCTGTAACCGAACTGCTCATCGCTGAGCTGATCGGTGGTCTTGGATTCTGCGGTAGCATGGATAAGCTGGCCGGTGAGCGAGGGATCCAACTTAGACACGTCGTCAACGTGAACAGCCACACCCTGAGCCTCTTCGAGCATCTTTGCGGTTTTCACTGCGCGACCTTCGTTCCACCAAAGGAGGCAAGTACCGATGAGGAACATGATGATACCAGTACCGATACCACCTAACGAATTCTTTACGCGGGAACCGTAGCTAACGGTTCTTGTTTCTGTTACTGCCATAATAAATGGGGTTTATGAGTTAATAATTGTTTTGTTCTGGAGTTAAGGGAATGTTCCCAAATTCTGAAATTCGGGACAAAACAAATCACTTGCCGAGGAAGACAAAGTTCTTGATGGGTTCGCCACCATCGTCGAGGAGAACGATGAATGACTGCCCCCCCTTATCCATGAGGCGCGCTCCAAGACGTCCGTACTCGTTCTCGCACTCCATGGCGAAATCGGTGGTATACTCGTTGGCAGCAGCGTCGATGCACAAGAGTGCGAAACCCTGATTGCTTTCGTCGTCAGAGAGGAGGATGCTGTAGTCGTCCATCTTGGTGGCCAAGTACGTCTTGGAACCGTCGGTGTAACGACCGAGGTGGAATTGGGGCTTCTCCTTGGGGCAAGCGGGAGTCGTGCCACCGTAAGCAGTGGTGCTGTACCACAGAATGGCATAATCCTTCGCGTCGAGGTGTGAAATCACAGGCTCAATTTCGCAGTCGTGGAACACGCAGCCGTAGAAGTTCTGGTAGTTATCAAGATTGAAAAGCGTGCCCTGGAGTTTGTCGAAGACGCAGTGGGTGAACTGCACGTAATCCGAACCAAGGATGCTCACCTGCTCGAACTCACGATTATTGTGGAAGTTGCAATCGTTGAAGCGCACATAGTAGGAGTTCCTGACGTGCATCGTATGGTAAGAGCAGTCGTACACCTCGCAGCGGTTCACGGTGATGCCAGCACAAGCATCGAAGACGAAGCCCTCGGTGCCGCAACCAAAGAACTGGCTGTCGTTCATCGTCACGTAGCGGCAACCGTCGAACTCGATGACGCCCTTGTCGCAGTAGCCTTCTTCGGTGTGACCAAGGATGAGGTTTTCAAGGGTGATGACTTCGCTGTCAATAAACTCAAGCACGTTGACGTAGCGCGGAGTAGCCAGCAGCGTGGCCTTGCCCTTCTTGGCCTTAATGGTCAGACAGCTGACGTCACGAATCTGCAGGCCGTTGCCGTCGGAGTTCGGAGCGTAGGTGACATGTTCCAACGCACCTGGAATAGGATCGCTGACGTAGCAATCCTCGGGGGAGAGGTTGTAGTAGGAGCAACCTTCGCTGATGCGCTTTTCCTCAATCATTTCGTCGAGAGCGGCGGTAATGTTGAGCGGAGTCTTGGAATTGATGACGATAGTGCGGTCGCTGCCGATGGCTTCGATAAACTCGCGAGCCGTCTTGACGACGATAACGTTATCCTTAGCCATGGCCGAAGTGGCCAGACAGAGGAACAGCAGTGTGATGATGTTACGAAGTTTCATGATTGCGTTATGTTGCGATTATTTATATATTAAGGAGTCAACTGAAATGTACTATGACACCCTGTTGCCGCAAAATAGTGCCACAGCGCCATAGGTTGAGTCACAAAATTAATACAAATTATTGAATTTTACAAGCAAATCATTAAAAAATGTTATATTCCGGCGCAAAATAGCTGCATTTGTACCATTAAAATGGATAAAAAGGGCAAATTGATGACTTTTCCTCTGCAATTTTCATGAATCCGAAGGCAGATAGAATCGCGCAAATCGCCCCTAACACCGTGGCACTCAAAGCATAGGGGGATAACCCTATAAGCAAGCATAATTATACCACCGCACAGGTCAAGCAAAAAGAAAGAATGATAAAACGGCTCCCGAGCAATCGCTACGAGAATTCACGTTCTATCATTCTTTCTGTCTGTTATTCTTAACTTCGCTTACCACTCGGCCACAATGGCAGCCGGGAAGAGGCGCATGGGGTCGCCAAAACACTCGCAGGCCTGACGCATGGCTTTCTTTGAAACACGCGGCTTGCGCAGCGCCACAAGATGGCCGTTGACGTAGACGCTGACGGGCTTTGTGAGGTCAACGAGCTCCTCGCTCAAATACACACGCACAGCGCCATGCGCGGCCTCGGTGTAGCGGCGGGTATTGTTGAGTTCGATGCCGTAATGCGGATCGCGCTCTGTGATGATGTATTCCACATCGCGAACGGTCAGCTGCACCACATTGTCCTTGACGCGGAACTCGTAGTCGCGACGCGGCCACAGCACTTTGGCGGGATCTTCGGCCTGTTCTGTCGTGTCGACGCGTGCTATCAAATCTTCAGAAATAGGCTCGCTGAGCACCTCGAGATTGTAGAAAGCATTGCGCTTGCGGTCGTGCATTTCGAAGTTCTCCCAACGGAAATGCTTCGGCTGCGCTTCGCGGCTGAACTGCTTGAGCCAAGGGGTGGTCATACCGTAGGTGACGGGATGTCCGTGGCCCTCTTCGAGCATCACACGATGCTGATATTCACCGGGATAGAGGCGTTCGAGGCTATCAAGACGTTCACCGGTACGAGGCGTGAGGATATTGCGGTAGAACATATAGTCCTGATCGCCGGTGATGAGCGAAAGGGGCGTGTGACCGAGGTTTTCTGCTGGAGCATTGCGGAGAGGTTCACCGCCCGCCATGGGACCTGCAGCAGCCAGATAGTCGGCATAGAACGACGCCAGGCGCTGGCTGCCATAGCCGCCCTCGCTGATGCCGAACCAATAGATGCGCGAGGCATCGATGTTGGGGTCGGTGAGGATGCGACGCAGCATGTGTTCCCAAGCCCACTGCTTGCTACGATGCCACCAACGATAGTATTTTCCCTCGTTGGGGATGCGAGGGATGAGATAGGCAGAGGGGGCATCGTCAAAACGCTGTGCCAGAGCAAGTCCTGTGCTCCATTCCTGGTCGCGGGGACCAGAGCCATGGAGATAGAGGAAGAAGGGATAACCTTCGGCAGGACGATCGCCCTTCACACCGGAATAGAAGTCCATCACGGCATTGGCCTCCATCGAGTCGGGAAGGACCCACGAGGACTTTGCGCCATCGGCTATGGGAGTCATGTGGAAGGCATCGAGCTGGTCGCTCTTCTGCCAATCTTTCACCCACTTCGCCCATACTTTTGCACGCGTTGAAGCGAGGCGTTCGGGCGTGACACCGTGACAACAATTGACGGCGCTGGCGGAATATGCGAGACTGCCAAGAAGGAGCATGGCAGCCATCTTACGTATCGTTTTCATTCTTTTCTTGAGGTTTTATTGGCGCAAAATTACAAAAAATGCTGCAATACTCCAAGAGAAACGCTTTTTTTTCGTACCTTTGCGCACAGAAACGAATCTCCCCACTCAAAAAACTACAGCAATCATGTACTCATCTTTAAATATGCGCACGCTCGCGACGGCTTTTGCAGCTTGCTTCGCCACAGCAGCCATGGCGCAGGATTTCAGCGTCATCCGCACCCAACCCGAAGGCGAACTCCACACCTACATCCGCGACGGCGGAGCTTTCTACGCCTACTACGGCGAGGCTACCATGACTTCGCAAAACTATACCGTCATCGACATCGTGACGGCTCCCGACGGCAAGACCATCTTCATGAAGAACCCCATCTCGCAGGCATCGACCGACACGTGGGTCACGGGCACCATCGAGGACGACGGAAAGATCCATGTGCCTCTGGGCCAGTGCGTTCAATACTTCGACATGGGCTACGGATGGAAGACCACGGTGCTCAAACTCCTGTCGTACGACGATTGGGAGGGCGCTCAGTACTACATCGCTGACCTCATGGACGAGGTGACCTTCAGCATCTCGGCCGATCCTTCGACAGGCTCAGGACAAGCCACCATCACTATGGACGACCTCGGCGGCCCCGAGGGTCAGGGTGGCTACCCCGGCGCTATGTATGCACTCATCTATACAGACGACAACAGTTTCGTGGGATACGCTGACTACGAGAGCGTCTATACGCCTTATAATATGAGCGTTACGACCATTCCCGAAGGTCTCGACACCGAGATGTGGGACTTCACCTACAGCAATGCCCGCGAGGGCGAGGTGGAGCATCTGCCCGTAGCCACCGACGGTCAAAACCTCTACATCGCAGGCCTCTCGCTCCATGATCCCGAGGCTGCCATCGTGGGCCATATCGACACCTCGGCAGGCGAGGGCCAGACGAAGGTCAGCTTTGCCTCCGATCAGTACGTGGGCTACCACTCTGGCTTCCTGCTCTATGCCTTCGGCGCCAGCTACGAGACGAAGACCTTCTACGACGAGGTGTGGGACGAGACCTACACCACCAACGTCATGACGCCGCAACCCACCATCGACTTTGACTACGACACCACGACGGGCAAGATGACGGCCATCGGCGACGCAGCGCTCGTGCTCAACATGGGCAAAGTGAACGAAGTGGGCATTAACTACATGTCTGTCTCGCTCGACCCCGAATTCCAGGGCAAACTGACTCTCGACGGCATCCAGCCCTCTTCCTCTTACCTCTTACCTCCAACCTCCTACCTTAATTACGACCTCAATGGACGCTCCACTTCGGCCTCACGCAGCGGTGTGACCATCGTTCGTATGGCCGACGGAACGACACGCAAGATGGTAGTAAAGCATTAAAACACAATACATAAAGCGACAGCTTCAAGCCCCTGAAGGTTTGAAGCTGTCTTTTGTTGCGGCCTGTCCCAACGCACGGATATAAGTTCTGTGATGACAAATGATGACGTAGGATGTTGATGTGATAAGTTCTGTGACGTAGTGCGTCGGGCCAGGTCAATGCAAATGTGGTTCTGTGAGGGAACGTATTCCTACCATCTTGTTTTTCGACTGCAAAGTAACGGATAATTTTTGAATTGGCCAAAGAAAATCGTCCTGCAAGACTTGCAGAAGCCGAAAAATATCTTTGAAGTAGAAAAATCTACCTTTGAAGTAGTTTGAAAT
>JAUNIC010000277.1 GCA_030523615.1 Bacteroidales bacterium | reverse complement strand
GGTCTTTAGGGATTTTGTTTAATTACAGGTTGTGCTGCTGCATGCGATATTCGGCGAGCTGCTCGTACTTTGTGCCGGGACGGCCGTAGTTGGCGTAGGGCCAGATGCTGATGCCGCCGCGGGGAGTAAAGAGGCCCGTGACCTCGATGTACTTGGGATCCATCAACTTGATGAGGTCCTTCATGATGATGTTGACGCAGTCCTCGTGGAAGTCGCCGTGGTTGCGGAAGGAGAAGAGGTAGAGCTTGAGACTCTTCGACTCCACCATGCGCTCGTCGGGGATGTAGGCGATGCGGATTTCTGCAAAGTCGGGCTGGCCGGTGATGGGGCAGAGGCTGGTGAATTCGGGGCAGTTGAAGCGCACCCAATAGTCGTTGCCGGGATGCTTGTTGACGAAGGTTTCGAGTACTTCGGGAGCGTAGTCGCTCTTGTATTGTGTGCTGCGGCCATTACCCAGGAGCTGGAGGCCTTCTTGTTCGCGATTGTTCATTTCTTAAGGTAAGAGGTAAGGGGTAAGGGGTAAGAGGGATGAGGTGAAGATTACTTCTTTTGAACAAGGGTGTACTTACAGAGCGTCTTGTTCATTTCATCCATGTTGTAGATGTAGTTGTAGAGAGCGTTTTCGGCAGGAACGAGGAACGCAAAGCATTCGGCTATGCTCTCCTCTGCATTTCCATTGCGCACCATGTTACCCGCTTCGTCGAAGAGGGGAGTGGAGGTGGACGTAGTTGTCATCATGGTGCTCAGGTTGTAAGCGGTCTTCGCCTCGTTGAGACCATATTCATCGATGATGTGGTAGGAATAGACGAGGTTATTGTTGTAGTCGGGGCCATACTCCTCAACCACGATAATGTCGTCGCCGTATTCCTGTCGCTGGCCCGAGTAGAGGTCGGCGAAATAGTGACCGTTGAAGTTGGGTTTGATGACGCGGATGCGGTGGCGGGCGTCGTGGGCAAATGTCAGCGGACCGCGTTCAAGGAGCGAAATGGGGAAGAGCGTCGACTGCAGCGATTTTGTCAGCTGCACAGCGTCGGCAGGAATGAAAGCTTCCGTGGGATCGCCCTCAAACTCCTGGTGCCACTTGTACCAATCTTCGTTGTAGCGCACCATCTCTTCGTTGTAGCCGTCGGGGTGGTGGAAGAGCGTGGCGCCTTCTTCATAGCAAGGCAGCTCGTAGCCGTACTGACCGATGGTCGAAGCCTTCTCCGACGGAGCCGACTTGCCGACAAAGGGACGAATGACGCGGTATTCGCGCACCTCGTTGTAGTCGAGACGCAGGCGGCTGACGGCCTTCATGATGTTGAGCGTGTAGTGACCGTGGAGCGTCAGGTCGCGGTCGGGCATGGACTGGTCGGCGGGGGCGTCTTCCCAACCGCTGAAGTCGTAAGCATCGTATACACGAGGCATGGGATGCACCATGAGAGTGCCGAAGTTGAACGACTTCTTGTCGTACTGCTCGTCTTCGAGCATGTAGGTGACGCCGTAGCTGTTGACGGTCAGTTCGCCCTTGATGGTCACATCGTGAGGCGGCATGATGAAGCCTTTGGGCTCGCCTGACCAACCGCTGAAAGTGTAGCCGCGCTTAGCGGGTTCTTCGGGACGCGGAATGGGAGAATTGACCAAAACCTCTATATAAATGAGCGTCTCGTCGTTGAGGATGTAATGGAGGTGGAAGGTGCTGGAGGCGATTTTCGTCCCGAACCATTCTGCGGTAGATTGGTAGGAGCCGACGGCAACGTCAGGAACGTAGACAGGCACCGTGGCGAAGACCTCTTTCTTCTTTTCGGGCGGCGTGGTGCCCTCCATGATGACCATCTGCAGGGCTGTGCAGTTGGCGAAGGCCTTGTCGATCTTGCGGATGTTGGGCGAGAGGGTGAGCATGGTCATCTCGGAGCAATTGTCGAAGGCGTGGGCATCGATGGCAACGACGGCGTAGTTCTCGCCTTTGAAGGTGGCCGATGCGGGAATCTTTACCTCGCCGCTGTAGTCGTTACGGGCCTTGCTTGATGCCGTCACGGCGCAGGTTTTCTTCGACTTTGAGATGATCTCGTAGTATATGCCGCCGTCTTCGAAATCAAAGGCCATGAGCGGAGTGGCCGAGGCGAAGAAGAAGGCCGAGCAGAGAAGGGCAGATTGTATGTGCTTCATTGTGGAGATGTTGCGATTGGGAAATGGTATGTTTGGGCGAAAACTTAAGCACGCTTTAATGCCATCTGTTTAGCACGCTTCGGTGTCGTCTG
>JAUNIC010000081.1 GCA_030523615.1 Bacteroidales bacterium | reverse complement strand
GCTTTGCAAGCAAAATCCCACTAAACCCTATAGGTTGCGGATTTGAGGTTTATTTAAAATCGTATGTGTTTTTTATTATTGGTGTCCGGTAAAAGCCCTTTTGGGGCTTTGCCAGTGCGCCATTCACTTGAGCATTCCGGGACAAGTGCCAGCAGCGTAGTGGTTCTGCACGACGCCGGAGCGGAAGGTGTGGTGCGAAGCGTCCCAACGAGCGGTGGTGACAACGGTCTCGTCAGAATTGTAGAAGACGGAGTAGGCAATGCGGGGCTGCCACTCGCCGTTGGCGGTGAGGCGCACATAGCCACTCTTGCTGACGAGGCGGCCCATCGTGTCGTAGTCGCACTCCCACTTCACACTCATGTCGCCCTCGGAGGTGTAATAGGTGCGATGATCAACGACGGGGAGCATGACACTCTGGCGAATGGTATTGGCTGCAGAAGCTATGGCAGTGCTGCTGGTAGCAACAGCGGCATTGGTGCGGGTAGTAGCGGAAACGGAGAGAGTAAAGACGGTTGCAAGGATTGCGAGGATATTCTTAGCTTTCATAGCAATGGGGTGTTAAATGGTTTCTGATTTTGTTGTTTACACCCCTTTGACGCACGCCGCTTCCGGTTTGCTACAGAAAATGAAAAAAAAAATCGGGAAACGCAAAATTTATCGGTGGAGGTACTGCTGATACTCCTCACCCGTGGGCTTGTAGTTGGCGTAGATGAGACGTAGGAGGGCAGCATCGTTCCAATGAAGTTCTTGCGAACTCTTGCTGTCCATGGTCGTGAAGATGTCCACGTTCATCACGCGTTTGCCATGGTCGGGCAAATCCTCGCCAGTAACCACCTCAAGCGTGGTGTCGGCATAAGAGGTGTAGGAAATGTCCTGACAATGCAGTTCGTAGGTTTCGCCGGGAATGACGAAGGAATTGTAGTTGGTGATCTTCATGACGATGCCGTCGCTGCAGATCCAACGTCCACCCTCGCGCTCGTCGCCAAAGGTGCCGGTCTTCTCGAGTTTTACGTTCTTCTTCAGGCCTTCGAGAAATCCTTCGCCCACCCATTCCACGAATTTCGTATCCTGAAGACGGTCGTAGATTTGCAAGTCGGTCATGCCCTTCTCCACCCAACCGGTGCCGCGGGCAAAGTTCAGACGGGCATAGCCAAAGTCGGCAAGACCGTGGCTCTCGCTGACGGTGAAGACGCCCTGCTCGTCGCTGGCAAAGGTCACGACGATGCTGTCGCCAACGGAGAGTTTCCATTTGTTGCCTTCGAAACTTTCGAGTTTTGCCCCCTTGTCCACAAGCGCTTTGGCGTGGAAGGCTTCGATCTTCTGTGCGCCGGGATAAACGGCTGCGATGGAATCGGGATTGTGGCTCTCGAGTTGCTGCGAGAGACGTTCGACGAAGGCTGTCGCGGCGGCTTTGTCACCACCGCAGGCGACCAACATGCACCCTACAATGGTGCTGAGAATAATAATAAATGAGTGTCGCATGGTTAGTAGTTTCTATCGTATCAATAGCCGAGCGCATCATGGAGCTGCGCCATGAAACGCTTGTATTCGATGGGCGTGATGTCGGGTTTGTCGTAAGCCCTCGATTCGGGGTGGGCCTTCTTGTAGGCGGTGCGTATCATCTCGTGGGTCACGATGTTAGCCACGGGGATGTCGTACTTCGCAATGAGCGGCAACAACCACTCGATGGCGCTGTCTATCTGGTCCTGCGTGAGGGGCTGCTCGAGCGTATTGCCCTGGAACTCAATGCCAAGAGTCCAATCGTTGCACTTCTCTCGGCCGTGAAGGAGTGAGAAGCCGGCATGCCAGGCCACGCGCTCAGGGTCGACGAGGAGATAGCGCGTGCCGTCGGTATCGATGACGATGTGGGCGCTGACGCCGCGCTCCTCCGAGGTGAGGGCATCGAGCGAACGCTGTAAGGTGGATTCGGCGGTATGATGCAAGATGACGCCCTTCACTTCGTTGACCTTCACGGTATCGTAGTTGTTCGAGGGGTACGGCACCTCGCGGAAGCCAGTCTTGCGGGCAGGTTCCTGGATAGCTGGAGATGCGTCGCACATGCTGACGAAGACCACAGAGCCGAGCGCAAGAATGAGGATGAGGGCGATGATGATTTTATGTTTCATGAGGTGTGAGGAAGATGTGGGAGAGTCGACATACTTTTCAGCGCGCAAAATTACGAATATCTGCGGAAACAGCCAAGAAAAAGACGATTCTTTGACATTTTTTCACACAACTTGAACATTTGTCCGCTCGCACTCTGCCATTCTGTCACTCCCCTGCCCTTTCTGCAGCATCTGCGGCAGCCTCTGCGCCCCCCACGCAGTACCCCCCACCGCAGTTGGCACTCCATTTGCACAACGAGCCATAAAATCATAGAATAACCGAACAATCGCAAAACCTAAAAAACTCAAACAATATGAATCTTACTCCCCTTGCAGACCGCGTCATCATCAAGCCTGCGCCTGCTGAAACCAAGACCATCGGCGGTATCATCATCCCCGACACCGCAAAAGAGAAACCCCTCCAAGGCGAAGTCCTCGCCGTGGGCCAAGGCACGAAGGACGAAGCCATGATCCTCAAGGCTGGCGACCACGTCCTCTACGGCAAGTACGCCGGCACCGAAGTTGAATTCGACGGCGAAAAGTTCCTCATCATGCGCCAGAGCGACGTGCTGGCGATCATCGGATAAAAACCACAAGAACATCTAGAACCTCTAGAAAACCCTAGAAAAAACACCCCCACACACAATGGCCAAAGAAATCAAATATAACGTTGACGCACGCGAACAGCTCAAGGCTGGTGCTGATCAACTCGCAAATGCAGTAAAAGTTACGCTCGGTCCTAAGGGCCGCAACGTAGTCATCGAAAAGAAGTTTGGCGCTCCCCGCATCACAAAGGACGGCGTGAGCGTTGCCAAGGAAATCGAACTCGAAGATGCCTTCGAAAACGCTGGTGCACAGCTTGTGAAGAGCGTCGCCTCCAAGACTGCCGACGATGCCGGCGACGGCACCACCACCGCCACCGTCCTCGCCCAGGCCATTCTCGCCGAAGGCATGAAGAATGTGGCCGCTGGCGCCAATCCCCTCGACCTCAAGCGCGGCATCGACAAGGCCGTCAGCGCTGTCGTAGAGTGCATCAAGAGCCAGGCCGAAGTCGTAGGCGAGAACTACGACAAGATCGAGCAGGTAGCTACCATCTCGGCCAACAACGACGCCGAAATCGGTAAGCTCATCGCCGACGGTATGCGAGCAGTGAGCGTCAACGGCGTCATCACCATCGAAGACGCCAAAGGCCGCGACACCGTACTGAAGACCGTCGAAGGTATGCAGTTCGACCGCGGTTACCTCTCGGGCTATTTCATGACCAACACCGAGAAGATGACCTGCGAAATGGAGAATCCCCTCATCCTCATCTATGACAAGAAGATCTTCAACCTCGCCGAGTTCCTCCCCATCCTCGAACCCGCTGTGAAGACGGGCCGTCCTCTCCTCGTCATTGCCGAAGACGTTGAGAACGAAGCCCTCACCACCCTCGTCGTCAACCGCCTCCGCACACAGCTCAAGATCTGCGCCGTCAAGGCTCCCGGCTTCGGCGACCGTCGCAAAGCCATGCTCGAAGACATCGCCGTCCTCACCGGCGGTATCGTCATCAGCGAGGAAAAGGGCATCAAGCTCGAGCAGGCCACCGTCGAAATGCTCGGTCAGGCTGAGCGCGTCACCGTGACGAAGGACAACACCGTCATCGTCAATGGCGGCGGAGCTCCCGAGAGCATCAAGGAGCGCATCGCAATGATCAAGAACGAGATTGCAGTCTCCACCTCCGACTACGACAAGAAGAAGCTTCAGGAACGTCTTGGCAAACTCGGCGGCGGCGTCTGCGTGCTCCAGGTCGGTGCAGCATCCGAAACCGAACAGAAGGAGAAGAAGGACCGCTGCGACGACGCCCTCTGCGCTACTCGTGCGGCTATCGAAGAAGGTATCGTTACCGGCGGCGGCGTGGCTTATATCCGCGCTCAGCAGGCTCTCGCTGATCTCAAGGGCGACAACGCTGACGAGACCACGGGCATCAACATCATTCGTCGAGCCATCGAGGAGCCCCTCCGTCAGATCTGCCGCAACGCAGGCGTCGAGGGTGCAGTCGTAGTCAACAAGGTTCGCGAGGGCGAAGGCACCTTCGGCTACAACGCCAAGACCGACACCTACTGCGACCTCCACGCTGCTGGCGTCGTTGATCCAGCCAAGGTGGCCCGCGTAGCGCTCGAAAACGCTGCCAGCGTAGCCGGCATGTTCCTCACCACCGAGTGCGTCATCTGCGACAAGAAGGAAGCCGAACCCGCCATGCCCATGGGTGCTCCCGGAATGGGCGGCATGGGCGGCATGATGTAATCGTCTCAGCAGAAAATCTCTAACATCCCCATACATCTCTTTCCCCACACCGTTCTCACCTCCGAGCGGTGTGGGGATTTTTGTGCATCCGCGCTGCACGAATTTGTGCATCCGCGCTTCACGAAATTGAAAAAGGGGCTTTTTACAACATTTGCCGCATGAACACTTGGAGATGTAAAGTAATTTTGATAACTTTGCAGCGAAATTGCAACGAAAAGAATTCCCTATCGACCAACCCATGAAAATAAAACTACTTTTTCTCCTCCTCTTCTGTGCTCTCGCACCGCTGAGCCTTGTATCTTTCGCCCAAGACCATCATCTCACGGCAGAGCAATCCATGCAACGCATCGGACTACAGCAGCGCAGCCTCGGCACAATGCACCGCGCCCCGAGTGCAGCAGCAGATCGAGGCAATGACCTCTACTACATTTTCAATCTCGATGAAGGCGGCTTCATCATCGCCTCGGCCGACGACCGCGCACGCGCCATCCTCGGCCGCTGCGACGAAGGCGCTTGGGATCCCGACAACATTCCTCCCGCCATGCAGGGATGGCTCAACACTATCGAAGAAGCGCTGCAACAACTGAATACCCCCTCCCCCCGAGCGGGAGGAGAAGACACTGCTTATTTTAACAGCCTTTCAGTAGACATGGTTACCATTCCCCCTGCTCTAGGGGCTAAGGGGGTCGCCTCTCGCGTTGAACCTCTCCTTGGCGAAATAAAGTGGGGACAGGGCGAACCCTATTTCAACGAGTGCCCCGCCATCGGTTCAAGCCATAGCGCCACCGGATGCGCCGCAACGGCCATGGCGCAGATCATGCGCTTCCACAGCTACCCCGAACGCGGAGCAGGTTCCAACAGTTACGTCTCGGAGACCATCAAGTTCCAGATCAGCGAAGACTTCTCGCAAACGACCTACGACTGGGCCAATATGAAGACGTCGTACCCCATGAGCGTCGACGGCAAGACAAAGTACTACACCGACAACGAGGCCACAGCCGTTGCCCGACTGATGTATCACCTCGGCGCCGCCTCCAACATGGACTACAACACCGGCGCCAGCGGCACCACCGAGGCTCCGATGCTGCGCGCCATGACAGAGAACTTCCAGTACGACCGCGGCCTGCAGATCTACTACCGCGACTACTTCACCTCGCCCGAGTGGTACACCCTACTCCAGAGCGAGATCGACGCTCGTCGTCCCGTGCTGATGAACGGCTACAGCATCAGCGGCGGCCACGCCTTCGTCATCGATGGCTACGACACCACCATGGGCCCCGGCTACTTCCACTTTAACTGGGGTTGGAACGGCATGAGCAACGGCTACTACAGCGTCGACATCACCGACCCCGGCCAACAGGGCATAGGCGGCAGCCTCGGCGGCTATTCCTACAACCAGAACATCTTCGTCGGCATCCAGCCTCCCACGGGCGTCACGGCCACGGCGCAGCCCAACCTCTGCGTCACCGAGGCCCTGAAGTACGCTCGCGAGCAGGTGTACTTCGCCTTCCGCAACCGCGGCTGCGGCACCTTCACGGGACAAGTGGGCTATGCCGTAGAGCAGAACGGACAGACCTCCTTCACCTCCCTCGGCACCCTCAACAATGCCGGCTTCAACGAGGGCGGCAACTACCACTTCACGCCCGCTGTCACTACGGCTGGCGCCCGCGTCTACGCTGCCTACCGCACGACCGACGGCCAGATTGCACCCATGGCTCCCATCGTCGGCACACCCTCGGTCCTCGTCAGCCAGCTCAACGGCACGAAAGTGGTCTATGTGGCCGAAAGTCAGGATATGCCGCAGCTCGAAGTCACGGCCCTCGCCATCGTTCCTTCGGCGGGTTCAGGACAGGCCGACGAGAAAGCTGTGAGCTACGTAGGCTACAACACGACCTTCAACTTCACCGTTCGCAACACCGGCAAGGCGGAATACAACGGTCCGCTCTACCTCTGCATCAACGAGCTCGACGAAGCCGGCAACCCGACCATCGAAGAGTACCACACGGCCGACAATCCGCTCGGCGTCTACATCCGTCCGGGCGAAAGCTATTCGGGCCACATGACCTACTACAACGACACGTATCTCCTGGCGGGCCACAAGTATAGCTGCGAGATCATCTACAACGCCCGTAACAGCAGTTCGTTCGTCCACATTCCCGGCACGAAGTGCATCTTCGACGTCGAACTCTACAAAGCTCCCACGCCCAAGAATCCGCCCGTCATCAAGGTGCTCTCGCAAGAACTCTCCGCCACCACCGTCGAGCAGGGCAAACAGCTCTCGCTCAAACTCCGCGTCAACAACACCGGCGGCACCGATCCCGTGCCTGCAGGCGGCGTCATCTATCAGAAGAAGGGCAGCAGCCCCAAAGGCTACCTCGGCGAACAGGTCGTGAGCTTCCCCGAGGGCGAAAGCGAATGGACCTTCACCGGTGCTGTCAATGTCGAACCCGGCAGCTACCGCCTCCTCCCCGGATGGGACGACAACGGCTGGTGGGAACTTTGGAACTACGACTACCTCTATTTCGACGTCACCGAATGCACCGACCCTGTTGAGCCCGTCGATCCCATTGATCCCGATCAGCCCGATCCCGGCGTCGACCCCGATAAACCCGATCCTGGCGTTGATCCCGACCAGCCCGTCGAACCCGAAGTGCAGTACATCGACCTCCAGCTCGACGACGTCTACGCCTACCACTACGCCAACGAGAAATTCTCCCGTCCCGGCGCCTACGACTACTTCTTCAACTACGGCAATCTGGCCGACGAGAACGGTTTCCCCTGGCTCCTCTTCCACATCCTGCAACCCTCCAACGACGGCATCTGCGAAGGCACCTACAGCATCGCCGCTGGCACACTCCGTCCCCTCATCATCAGGAGCATGGACGACTACAACGCCTACAAGGTAGGACAGCAGGTCAACGCCCTTGACGACGCCACCGTAACCCTCAGCAACAAGGGCGCAGGCACCTGGCAGATGCACTTCGAGGGCAAAGCCCAAGGCGCCAACATCATCTACCGTGCCGACACCACCCTACCCATCACCACCAGCACTACGCAGGACGCCAACGATCCGCTCGTTCCCGGTGGCGGCAACGTAGATCCCGATCAACCCGTTGAGCCCGACGTAGTCAACCTCGACATCAACTATTGCGAGGTGGAGCTTTGGACCAATCCGCAGTTCTCACCCGACGGGCACTACGACTATTACTTCCAGATGGTCAAGCTCGAGGACGGCGCCGCCCATGCCAACAAGTGGCCCTTCGTCGACTTCGACCTCTATCTCCCCGTCAAAGGCCAGCTGCAGGAAGGTTCCTACATGCTCGGCGACAAGTTCAAAAACTTCGCTCTCATCCAGAACAATGAGGACGAGCAGGCCTATGAGAATTGGACGGACAATTACGGCTTCAAGCAGGGCTGCCTCACGCTCACCCACAACGGCGGCGACAACTGGACCATCGAGGTCGAGATGACGGCTGCCGATGGTACGCTCTACCTCATCAACATGACGCAGGACATCACCCTCCGCTGGCGCGATGAAGACCCCATGGTCAATCCCGGCATCAACGACACGTTCAACAAGGAGTCGACCACCGAGGGCGACTACACCGTCGTCTTCGACCTCCTCGACACCAGCGAGCAGTTCATCGCCGACCGCGGCTTCTTCTACGTCAACCTCGAGAGCAAGTCCGAGGCCGCCAGCCATCCCGGAGCACGCTACGTCAGCGAATTCTACTTCCGCACCGAACCCGAAGCTGTCAACGTCCCCGCCGGCACCTACCGCATCCCCGCCGGCACCTATCCCGTCAACTACGATGACGACAGCCACCTCAGCTTCGTGGCCAGCCACGGCGACGGAATGACGGGTGGCCAATATCCCAGCTTCATCGGTCTCTACGACGGCTCGCGCATCACCGATGTGTGGTACCTGGCCAAAGGCTCCATCACCGTGAGCTACGATGCACAGGACGACCTCGTCCTCACCGGCGACCTCGAAAGCCACTACGGCTCTAAGTTCCACATCAGCTACAACGCTCCCCTCGACGACCTCTCCACCGTCCTCGCCGCCCCCATCAGCCCCAAGGCGCGCAAGGAGGTCCAGGGTGCCCGCATAAACATCCGCCGCGATGGCCGCACATATAATATGCTTGGCACGCGCACAAACGACAATACAAAATGAAACGATACATTCTTCCCATTGCTGCCCTGTGCTTAGGACTGGCAGCTGACGCACAAACGATCGACGAGGACATCGACGAAACCTACCTCACCCTCGCCACACCTCCCGCCGAACTCACCACAACGACCTACCGCATGGAAGCCTTCGAAACCTCCGTGGGCAAAAACCTCGACTACCACGTACAGCTCGGATTCGCAGGCAACGAAGTATGGATACAAGGCATCTCCGAAGCCTTCCCCGAATCGTGGATAAAGGGCGAGATGGAAGGCGACCGACTCATCATCGGCATGGATCAGTACCTCGGCATCTACAACCTCAACGGCACCGACTTCAACATCTGGGTCACGGGCATCAACCACGATCTGGCACGCTTCGAAGAACCCCAATTCACCTACAATCCCCGCACAGGCATCTTCACGCAGATCGACGGCAACTGGCTCGTAGTCAACGGTTCGCTCACCGAGTGGAAGTGGCTCAACAACATGTCGAACATTATGCTCTCCCCCGTCACCGACGAAGAAGAACTTGTAGACCACTACGCCCTCGTCGCTCCTCCCGATCCCAGCACCTCCTTCAACACCACCACCTACACCGCCTCTGGCTTCGACTACTCCTTCGGTGCTCCCGAAGCCATCGACGAATACCCTGTAGACCTCGCCTTCGCCACCGCCACCGACGGCAGTCACGAAGTCTTCATCCGCGGCCTCTTTGCCGAGATGCCCGACGCATGGATCAAAGGCAGCGCGACGCTTTCGGCCGACGGCACCCCCTCCGTCCTCCACCTCGCATCGCCGCAATATCTCGGCAAATGGTTCGGCGCCCTCGACTGCTGGTTTATGGGCGTCGATGCCGACGAAGAACCCACGTCCCTCACCTTCACCTACGATGCCGCCCTCAACGCCTACGTTCAGCAGTCCAACACCCTCGTCTACTTCAACGACGACTACAAATCTCCCAGCCCCATGGCCCTTCTCATGCTCGGCGGTCTCACCCTGAAGGGCGACCATCCCGTGCTCCCCGACGGCATCGCCACCGTTCTCGCCACAGCCCCCGCCAAAGCAGCATCTGCCACCTACGATCTTTCGGGCCGTCGCGCCAATGCCGACATCCGGCATCACGTGGTCATCACCCCCACCCGCAAAGTGCTGCGATAATTCTGTTATGGCTTCGCCACTCGCAACATCGCCTCCCCCACCGCAAATAAACTTTGGAGAAAATATCTTTGAAGTAGTTTGAAATATCTTTGAAGTAGAAAAAATATCTATGAGAGCGTGCGAACTACAAAGGAGGTAGTTTTCATTCAGTGTACACTGAAAAAGAAATCAGTGTACACTGAAAGTGAAATACCTTTGAGAGCGTTGCAACAGAAGCGTGTCAAGCATTTTTTCAAAAAAACGTAAGCGCCTCCGCTTCCTTTTTTGCCCCGCCATGCCCCAAATTCCAGATTTTCTTTGTAACTTTGCGGCGGAAAGAATAATTATTGAACAATAAAACCCAAATAAGCAACAGGAAACAAACAAGTAATAAACATATAATCACATAGCAGCATCAGACTATCATTGTGGTATTCCGTAAAACAAGCGTGGAAACTTATTTTATATGGATAGAAACCACATCAATGATGGTTGGCTTTCGCGTACATAAGCGTGTAGGAAAGCCAATCCTCGAATATTGATAGAATGATGACTTGCGATCCACATGGGTCGTGAGCATTATTCTTATTCGAGGATGGGGTCCATATTTTCCACGCTTGTGCCCCGGAATACCATAAGAAGGCTCACGCCCTTTTTGTGTCTTAAAACATCTTAAAACACCATTTAAATGAAAAGTATATTTACAAACGACAGATTAATTTTGGGCATTATTATGCTCAACATCCTGTTCATCTTTGCTGTCGGTTCAGAACCTGATGGAGGGTGGGTTACGTATGTGGATGCCCTGTTCACAGTATTCTTTCTTGTTGAAGCAATTGTGAAGATTCATGAATGTGGTTGGCAACAGTATTGGCAAGACGGTTGGAACAAATTTGATTTCATAATCGTACTCATTGCTATTCCTTCTCTATTCAACCTGTTTATGAAGGAAAGCTTGCTATCCATGAATTTTATATTTGCGTTCCGCGTATTAAGGGCATTCAAGTCCTTTCTGCTCTTTCACCATATTCCAAACATTTCGAAGATATTGAGTGGATTACGGGTTGCCGTTAAAGCGTCACTGCTTGTCTGTGTGGCATACATTGTTTTTCTGGTAGTATTTTCTGTACTCTCCTATGCTTTGTTTGCCAATGATGCGCCAGAGTTTTTCGGCACGCCTTTACTGAGCATGTACAGCATATTCCGACTCTTTACCATCGAAGGGTGGTACGAGATGCCTGATGCTGTAGCAACAAGCGGCGGTAGTGCGTGGGGCATCTTTTCACGCCTATACTTTGCCCTACTACTCTTTGCGGGTGGAATAATGGGAATGTCACTTGTCAACTCCATTTTTGTAGACGCAATGGTATCAGACAACAATGACGAAGTATTAGAGAAACTCGACAGAATAGAAAAAGAACTTCAACAAATAAAAAACAAATAAAGTTATGGATTTCAAAGATCAAATCAAACAATTCGCAGAAAGAATCAGTTCTTTGAAGGAAAACATCCTTACAGAGGAAGCTACGAAGAATGCTTTTATCATGCCTTTCATCCAAATTTTAGGGTATGATGTTTTTAACCCTATGGAAGTAATTCCCGAGATGGATTGCGACTTGATCAAGAAGAAGGGCGACAAATTGGATTATGCAATCATGCAAAATGGAGAGCCCATTCTTCTTATTGAATGCAAGCACTGGCAGCAGAACCTCGACCTTCATGCAACTCAGCTGCAGAAATACTTCGTTGCATCGAAAGCGAAGTTCGGTCTTTTGACCAATGGTATAGTTTTTCGCTTCTATGCCGATCTTGAGAAGGAAAACATCATGGATGAAGTTCCTTTTCTTGAAGTAAACATGGAATCGCTACGAGATACACAGATAGAGGAACTCAAGAAGTTCCACAAATCTTATTTCGACGTCGACAACATTCTTAGCTCTGCCAACGAATTAAAGTACATGTCTGAAATCAAGAAGGTTATCCGTGCTGAGTTTTCCGATCCATCGGCAGAACTTGTCAAACTATTTACAAAGCGAGTGTACGAGGGCGCCGTAACCCAGAAGATTCTCGATCAGTTTATGACACTCACGAAGCGTGCTCTTGCAAGTCATATAAATGACATTCTTTCTGAACGTCTGAACATTGCCATCCAAGGCACTGATGCACCAGTCGTGTCACCTGTGTCGGCAGATAATGTATCAGAGCCTCATGAACCGGAAGTAGAAGATACAGGAAAACCAAAGATCGTCACTACAGAGGAAGAGCTTGAAGGATTCTATATCGTCAAATCCATTTGCCGCGAAGTGATTGAAAGCGAACGAATCACTTATCGGGATGCTCAGTCGTACTTTGCGATTTTCGCAGATGACAACAATCGTCGTTCCATCTGCCGCTTGTACTTCAACTCATCCAACAAACGCATTTCCACATTTGGTGCAAACAAGGAAGAAACGAAATACGACATTACAAAAATAGATGACATCTTCAACTATTCCAAGCAATTGAAAGAATCCGCCTCTTTGTACGCTAAATAATAGGTACACAAGAACAGGGACCACGGCCGTTGCAACCTTGAAACGTGTGCTGAGCTAATAATTATCCGTAGGCCTCAGATTCCTTTCCGGGTTTATAACAACTGGAGAATCTGATGTTTGCGGATATTCTTTGGCACTTATATACTTGTTGACACATCTCTGCAAAAATCTCCTGGCTTCGCCGAAAGTTTAGTAAGAGAGGAAAGCTTTTCGTAGCTTCGACTTCCTAGACTTCAATGAAGAGAGGAAAGTCTTTATTGTAACGTCTTCCCTCTCTTCCTAAACTTTCGGCGAAGCCAGGAGGACAAAGAAAAGTCAACACGTATATAATTCCCTATTCTTTTATATTCCTATTGTAATCATACACACGCTTTTTCTCGTGAAGAGCCAATTACATTGTGATAGTATTTTTCATCTCACATAAGTTCAGTGAAGCCCCCAATCTGCAGAGATTGCACCTGCGGGGATTTTCTAACTTTCTCGCTCGAGCTCTGCTTGCTTGGTTTGCCAAGATCTTTGTTAATTTGTATGTATTGGCCAGCGTGCAGGCACAAACATAAAACCCCACGTGTTGTTTTATGCAGCATGTGGGAGTTTTTTGTCGCTTTTCGAGCTATTCTTTTTGCTCTTTAATATTAAATGAGTATCTTTGCGGGCGTAAATTAGAATTATTATGTCTTGCATACTACATATTGAAACCAGCACGGACGTGTGCAGCGTGGCCGTCAGCGAGGATGCTCAGGTGATCTTTGAGCAGGAGAATCGCGACGGGCACAATCACGCCACGCTCCTTGCGCCCTACGTACGCGACGCACTAAGCTTCGCCGACAGTCATGCGATTCCCGTTGATGCCGTTGCCGTGTCGAGCGGTCCGGGCAGTTACACGGGTCTGCGCATCGGTGTAAGCGAAGCCAAGGGTGTGGCCTATGGTTTGAACATTCCGCTCATCGAGATTCCGACGCTGAAGCTGATGTGTGTGCCCATCCTTCTTTACCACGAGGATATTGAGGACGACGCCCTGCTCTGCCCTATGATCGACGCTCGCCGCATGGAGGTGTACGCCGCCGTCTACAACCGTGCGCTGCGTCCCGTACGCGACGTTCAGGCCGACATCGTGACGGAGGAGACGTACCGCGAGCTTCTGGACAAGCACATCATCTACTTCTTCGGTAACGGCAGCGCGAAGTGCAAGGATGTCATCTGTCATCCCAATGCTCGCTTCATCGACGACATCGTGCCGCTGGCCAAGCACATGGCTCCTCTGGCCGAGATGGCTCACGCCCGCGGCGAATTCGTCGACACGGCCTATTTCGAGCCTTTCTACCTCAAAGAATTTCAAGCCACGGTCGCCAAGCGGCCCTTTTAACCCCTTATGGAATACAACACCAACCAAGAACGCCTGAAGATGCAGGCTTACGGACGCAATGTGCAGAACCTCGTGAAGGAGTGCCTCAAGATTGAGGACCGCGCCAAGCGTCAGGCTTTTGCCCAGCGCATCATCGAAACGATGAGCGTGGTGAGTCAGCAGAGTATGCGCAACAAGGAGAATGTCGTCAAGATGTGGAACCACCTCGCGCGCCTCGCCGACTACCAGCTCGACATTGATTATCCCTGCGAGATTACTCGAAAGTAAACTCACGCTACAACGAATTTTA
>JAUNIC010000080.1 GCA_030523615.1 Bacteroidales bacterium | reverse complement strand
GAAGTAGTTCAAAATATCTTTGAAGTAGAAAAAATTACCTCAAAGGTAGGAAATTCTACCCTTGAGGTAATTTAAATTTCATTCACCATTGGATGAATTGCATTGGAGAGCGAAAATTTTAGGGGAGCGCCCATTGTCAATATCTTTGGCACGCATTGTTTAAAACGACGCTAAAATTCCTTTAACGATTTCGACGTCCGTCTCCTTCGTGGCAAATTCGTCGCTGCCGGGCATGCCCATCGACACACCCTGATGACGGAACTTCATTTTTGAGGGCCACGATGAGCGGGCGCTGGCATGGATTTCCTTCGCTCCTGTTTCGGCCAGAATCATGGCGGCATTGGCCACAGAGACTCCACAACCGGGCATGATGACGATGCGATCGGCGGCCTGCTCCACGAGGTCGCGCAGCATGGGTATGCCGGCCTCTGCCGTAGCTGCTTGACCAGAGGTAAGGACGCGGTCGAAGCCCATTTCCACGAGTTTCTCAAGGGTAGCCTTAGCGTCGCGGCACATATCGAAGGCACGATGGAAAGTGACGCTGACGGGAGGCAATAGATAAGCTTCGTCGAGGTCGCCCTCGGCAAAGTCAACATACTCGCCCTTAGCGGCGTCAAGCATTCGCAGGCAGGCTTCCTCGTCGAGGTCACCGTCGGCCGTGAGCGCACCCACCACTACCCCATCGACGCCTGCACGGCGCGCTGCGAAGATATCGTCGACCATGATTTCGACCTCGGCTTCAGTGTAGAGGAAATCGCCTCCGCGGGGACGTATTAAGACGTGCTTCTTCAGCCCCTCCACCTGCATGGCAGCCTGAATAAGGCCGATGCTGGGCGTGAGGCCACCTTCGTCGAGCCCCGAGCAGAGTTCCACGCGCTGTGCCCCACCCTCTGCAGCATGGAGCACAGAGGTGAGCGAACCGGTACAAACTTCAAGAATTGGCATCTTTCTTAAATTCTAAAATTCGGGATAAAAAAGATATCAAGCCGCCATCTTACTTGATGCAGCCGATGATTTCGTGGATATCCTTTACGCCGTGAGCGTCGAGCCACTCGTTGATGCCGTCAACCACCTTGACGGTAATGGCAGGATCGAGGAAGTTGGCAGTACCGATCTCAATGGCCGTAGCGCCCACCATAAGGAACTCGATGGCGTCGGTGGCGTTGCAAATGCCGCCGAGGCCCACAACGGGGACGTTGACGGCCTTGGCCACCTGGCTCACCATGCGGAGAGCGACAGGCTTTACGCAGGGACCGCTGACGCCGCCGGTACCGATGCTAAGGTTGGAGCAACGGCGCTCGATGTTGACGCTCATACCCATCAGGGTGTTGATGAGCGAAACGGCGTCGGCACCTTCCGCCTCGACTGCCTTGGCTATTGAAGCGATATCTGTCACATTGGGCGAAAGCTTGACGATGAGCGTCTTATCGTAGGCTGCACGTACAGCCTTCACAACAGAGGCAGCGCCTTCGCAGCTGGTACCGAAGGCCATGCCGCCGTCCTTGACGTTGGGGCAGGAGATGTTGAGCTCGATGGCATGGATGTGCTCAAGAGCATTGATGCGTGCAGCACATTCTGCATAGTTTTCAGGGCTGCTGCCGCTGACGTTTACGATGGGATAGGCAGCGTCAGCGTTGGGCAAGCCGAGGTGCTCGACGAGCTGCGGATAGATATGCTCGGCAAAGTAGTCGACGCCCTTGTTTTGGAGGCCGACGCAGTTGAGCATGCCGCTGGCGCACTCGGCCATGCGGGGATAATCGTTGCCTTCGCGGGGAAGGAGCGTGGTGCCCTTGACGATGAAACCGCCGAGGCGATTGAGGTCGATGAAGTCGGCAAATTCGAGGCCGTAGCCAAAGGTGCCGGAAGCGGTCATTACGGGATTCTTCAGCTGAAGAGCTCCCACTTGTACGTTGAGATTTGCCATATTAGTCGAACCAAGTTAAATCGTTAATATTGAACACGGGGCCTTCCTTGCATACGCAGACATTGCCGCGGACGGTCTTTTCGACGCAGCAAAGGCAGGCGCCAAGACCGCAGGCCATCATGTTCTCGAGGCTTACATCGCAGGTGAGATTGTGCTCGCGGCAGAACGCTGCCACGGCCTTCATCATGGGCTTTGGGCCACAGGCAGTGACGAGGTCGAACGTCTCCTTCTGAAGAAGGCTGTGGTTGGTCACAAAACCCTTCTCGCCGAGTGTGGCGTCTTCGGTGGTTACAAAGACACGACCGATCTGCTCGAAGCGTTCGAGTTGAAGGAGGTCCTTTGCGCTACGACCGCCGAGGAGGAACACAGGTTCGTGTCCGGCTTCACGGAGCACCTTGCCATACTGGAGCATGGGCGCTGTGCCTACACCGCCACCGACGAGCAGCACCTTGGAGGGAGTAGCAGGCACGGTGAAGCGATTGCCGAGAGGATAGAGGCAGTTGAGAGTGTCGCCAGCCTTGAGCTGCGAAAGTGCACGTGTGCCGTCACCCACGATGTGGATGAGGAGGTCGAGACGGTTCTCCTCCGTGTCGCACCAATTGATGCTGATGGGACGACGGAGGAAGGTGGTGGGTGAGCCTTCGACGGCGATTTCGACGAACTGTCCGGGCTCGCAGGCGGGCATCTTGCCGTCGGGATGGGCAAGGCTGATGAGGACGTAGTCGTCACGGAGGAAGGTGACGGCTGTCACAAGAAGGTCAGTGAGATGCTTCATATATGTTGCTTCAAATGTTTATTAAATCGATGACAAGATGATGGGTGAGGCTGTCCACGCCGCGCTCCATGAGGAAGAGTTCGTCGGCCTCGAATAAATCAGAAGAGGCGTATTCCTTGCCGCGCATCTTGAGGCATTCCTGATAGTAGATGACGGCCGTAGGCACATCGTTCTGCAGCAGAGCGCAATGGCCAGCGTTGAGATAGTCTTCGTCGACCACGCCGTCGTGGCCAATGATGTCGAGATAGAGTTGGGCAGCCTTGTCGTAATGACCAAGCGCCATATGGCACCAAGCGAGGGCGCGCTGGGTGGGGAGATGGCCAGGGCGGAGATAGTCGAGCTTCGAGTAAAGTTTGAGGGCGGTGTCGTACTCCTCCAGACGCACATAGAGCTCTGCGAGTTGGCGCGTGTAGCGTCGGTCTTCGGGATTCGCAGCGAGGATGCTTTCCAAAAGTTCGCAGGCGAGGGCTATTTCGCCGCTGTTGCGGTAGCTCGCCAGGAGCTGATGCTTCGTCCACTCGTCGTCGGGGTCCATGGCGAGTGCTTCGCGATAGAGGGTCTGCGCGAGTTTCGGAGCGTCGAGCTTTTCGTAGGCGTATCCCATGCGTTGACACAGGTCGGCATCGCGTTCGAGTTTATCGTAGAACTTGACCGCATCTTCGTAGGCTTCGAGTTCGAAGAGCCAATCTGCCAGTTCGCGCATGGCGTCGTGGCCATTGAAGATGGGCCATATGTAATCCAATTTCCAAAGACGCAGGTCCTTGGCGAAGGGATTCTGCGTCTGGCCGTCGGGCTTGAAGATGGTGAAGAAGCGGAAGCAGTCTTGCACGCAGCTGACGACGTGGCGATACAGGCGTTCGGGCTCCAGCGTGAGCAGGCTCTTGTCGGGGTCGGTGGCTTTGTGCTCCAACTTTTCGGAGAGCTGTTCTATGAAGTTTTCGATTTCGTGGCCCTCGATCTTTGTCTCCTCCATCGTCACGGCGTCCTGCTTGATGATGTGGACTTCGGGGAGATGGGGCTCCATGGCGAAGACCATACCATAGCGGTCGGAGTCGCACGACTTATCGTTGACCATAAAACTAAGGAAGCGCGTGGCCGCATTAATATTAAAGAGGAGTGGGTGCTCGAAGGTGAAGGGGCAGAACCAGTTGGCGGCTTCGTCGAAGAACGGCAGAATCTCCTGCATGTAGGAGAAGGAGGTGTAATTGAGGTCGACGCCCTTCTTCTGCATGTGGACGTAGTCGTGCATCATGTCGAGCATCTCGTTGCGGAACTTGCGCAACTGGGGATTGTCTTCGATGCATTGCTGGATTTCTTCTTGCGAGGCGTCTTTGGGCAATTCCTTCATGCCGTCTTTGGCTTTCACCAAGTGTTCGGGCAACTTCTTGTCAAATTCGCGAGAAAGCTCGGGCGATTCAATGGCCACAAGTATGGCTTTCTGCACGTCCATGACAAGGGGATGGAAGTAGGTGAGTTCGCGAAGGAAGCCAAACTTCAGCTGGATGGAGGGAAAGAGCTGAATCAGCTCGTCGCCATAGACGGCGTAGGCAAAAAGGGACATCACGAGCGCACGGACGCTGACTTCAACCTGATACTCTTCGATGACGGAGAGGAGAAGGAGGAACTTCTGCTCGTCGAAGCTGAAGAGGAGCGCGAGGCCCGTGGCGCTGACGATGGTGAGACGATTGATGCGCGGGGCATCGTCGTTCATCACGTATTTGTAGATGAGTTCGCGGTCGGCGGCACTCCAATGGCCGGAGGTCCAGATGGTGTCGAACAACTGCTGGTAGGAGGCGAGCGGATCGGCCAGAATGGCAGCGATGCTTGCGGGAGCATTCCCCTCGCCTTCGACGAAGGGGATGTAGATTTCAGCAAGTTTCTCGGGCGATTGGTGGAGACGTTGCCATAGCATGGCTTCGTGGCCTTCGCCTTGCTCCAGTTCGACGCTGCGGCAAACCCGGAAATAGATGTTGTTGGCTTTGCGAAGGAATTCTTTGAAGTATTTCTCGCGATCTATGTCGGTCATTCCGCGCTTCATATAGCCGAGGAGCATGGCGTAGTCTTGCTTCAACGTATGCACAGCCTCGGTGGCCGCGGGCTGAGAAGCGTATGCACAGAGTTCGCCTAACTTGATGAGTGCATCAAGCAGGCGTTCCTGGAAGAGCGCTTCGTGCGTGGTCTTTTGCAGAGCGTGGAAGGCGGGAAGGTTCATAATCTGACGGAATTACGGAATGAGAAACGTGGCTACCGTGACAAATGCAGTTTTGAAAAAGGACTTCGCTGATTGGGCAGTTACGTTTTTGGGGCTACAGCGGACGATAGGCAGGCAGGCGGAGGGTGTCGATGACTTCCTTGGGCAGACGGTACGTCTTGATGAGCGCGCTGTCGGCGGCGTGGGTGCCGTGGCTATTGAGGTCGAGAACGGCCATATTATAGACCCTACGCAGCAGCTCAATCTGTTCCTGCTTGCGCTTGTCGTCCATCACCTTCGTACGGAAACAGAGGGTCATGGTCTGCATGAGAGGATCGCTCCACACGGCGCGGTGGCCGCGGCTGACGGCTAAAGAGGCGTAGGGCTCGGGCAGGATGGAGGCATCCACTTGATTCTCGTCGAGCATATTGGCGCGGATGGCGAAATCGTTTATCTGGGCGAGGTAGATGTCGGAAAGTCCGAGTTTTTTACCTCCGAGGATTTTCTCGAGAAGGGTTGAGGATGTGTCGAAGCGAGAAGCTGCGATGATGTGCTTTTTCAACTTGTCTACATCCTTCACGCGCTGGGCGTTGCTGGTCACGAGGCGCCATGAACCATAGAGCTTGATGCTTTCGCGGACGGGGATGGCACGGTTGGTCTTGGAGTAGTAAGCCAGGCGGTAGGTGTCCATGACGGCTCCGTCGATGGTCTTTGTGCGGCGCATGATGGAGTCGATGTCCATCTGCGAATACTGGGTGACGATGCCTAAGGGAAGATGGAGGCTGTCGCACATGCCGCTCTCCAGAGCGTGGTAGAAGGGGAGGCTCTCAAGGGTGGGGATGCACATGATATTGAGAGCCAGTGAGTCGTCCACGTGCACGTCTTCTTCGACCGCCACTTCAGCTTCTCCGCTGTTGTGGTGGCGCGTAAAGGCATAGATGAGTCCGCCGAGAATGGCCACGATGACGAGCGTGGTCAATACCGGGTAACGTTGGAAGGTGTCTGAGAATCGATCTTTTAAGCTAACGTTTGTTTTCTTCTTTGACATCAGACGGGAGTGTGTAAGATGGTTGTGCAGAGAAACAACAAAAAGTTTCAGAGCGGGGAGAAGTCGAAAAACGCTTCCCCCACAACTCTAAAACTTATGCGTCTTAATACAGCATTATCTATATGCTAGTTTGTATTAGCCCTTGATGGCTGCTACACCGGGGAGCACCTTGCCCTCGATAGCCTCGAGGAGTGCACCACCACCGGTGGAGATGTAGGAAACCTTGTCGGTGAGGCCGAACTTGGTGCAGCATGCTACGCTGTCGCCACCACCGATGAGGGAGAATGCGCCTTCAGCAGTTGCCTCAGCGATGGCTTCGCCGATGGCACGGCTACCGCCGCAGAAGTTGTCGAATTCGAATACGCCAGCAGGACCGTTCCAGAGGATGGTCTTGCAGCCCTTGATGGCCTCAGCGAAGAGCTTCTGAGCCTCGGGACCTGCATCGAGACCTTCCCAACCTTCGGGGATGGCGTTGCTGGGGCAAACCTTCTGGGTTGCATCGTTGTCGAACTTGTCAGCGATGACTGCATCGGGAGCCATAACGAGCTCTACGCCGTTCTCGGCAGCGAGCTTCTCAACGTTGAGGGCTACATCGAGCTTGTCGAGCTCTACGATAGAGTTACCGATTTCGCCGCCGTGAGCCTTTGCGAAAGTGTAAGTCATACCACCGCAGAGGATGAGCTTGTCGACCTTACCGAGGAGGTTCTCGATGATGCCGATCTTGCTGGAAACCTTGGAACCACCCATGATGGCGATGAAGGGGCGCTTGATGTTGCCGAGGACGTTGTCAACGGCCTGAACTTCCTTCTCCATGAGGAAACCGAGCATTTTGCTGTCAGCGTCGAAGTAGTCGGCGATAACGGCGGTAGATGCGTGCTTGCGGTGAGCGGTACCGAAAGCGTCCATCACGTAGAGGTCAGCGTAAGAAGCGAGGGTCTTTGCGAACTCCTTCTGGCTTTCCTTCATAGCCTTCTTGGCTTCGTCGAATTCGGGAGTACCCTTCTCAACGCCAACGGGCTTGCCTTCTTCTTCGGGATAGTAGCGGAGGTTCTCGAGGAGGAGAACTTCACCGGGCTGGAGAGCAGCAGCAGCTTCCTGAGCCTTTGCGCAGTCGGGAGCGAACTTCACTTCGGGTACACCGAGAGCAGCAGCAACGGCTTCCTTGATCTGACCGAGGCTGAGCTCGGGCTTTACCTTGCCCTTGGGCTTGCCCATGTGGCTCATGATGATGAGAGCACCACCACCTTCGAGGATGTGCTTGAGGGTGGGGAGAGCACCACGGATACGGGTGTCGTCAGTGATGACGCCGTCCTTGAGGGGCACGTTGAAGTCAACGCGTACAATCGCCTTCTTACCAGCGAAATTGCATTCTTTGATAGTCATAGTTTGTTTGTTATTTATAGGGTTAGTGAAATTGCAAAGGTTGGAGCGGGCTGGCTGCAGAGGTGTCGCAATGGTTCAGCACGCGGCTGCATTGCACAGCTCACAACATTTTGTGCCGCAAAGTTACAAAGAAAATTCGAGCGCACAAACTTTTCGGGGCAAAAAAAATCCCGAATGCCGCAAATATTGGCATTCGGGATTAAGATTTATCTTATCAAGCCCTTGAAGGGCCTAATAAATGACACGGTAGAGTTGCGAATTATTCGCCCTGCTCCATCTTAGCCTTGAGAGCTGCGAGAGCGTCGAGGTCGCCGAGGCTGTTGGTAGCAGCTACGTTCTGGATGGTAGCGGTCTCTTCCTTAGCTGCGCGGGGCTTGCGCTCTGCGCGGGGCTTGCGCTCAACCTTAGCATCTTCCTGGAAGGTGCGGGTGTGGCTGAGGAGGATGCGCTTGCTGTCCTTGTTGAACTCGAGCACCTTGAAGTCGAGAACTTCGCCCTGAGCGGCCTTGCTGCCGTCAGCCTTAACGAGGTTCTTGGGAGTGCAGAAGCCTTCTACGTCGTTAGCGAGTGCGATAACTGCGCCCTTCTCGAGAACTTCAGCAACGGTACCCTGATGTACAGAGCCTTCGGTGTAGATGCCTTCGAACTCATCCCAGGGGTTAGCCTCGAGCTGCTTGTGGCCGAGAGAGAGACGACGGTTGTCCTTGTCGATGTCGAGGACCTTAACCTCGATCATCTCGTCCTTCTGGCAGAATTCGCTGGGGTGCTTAACCTTCTTGGTCCAGCTGAGGTCAGAGATGTGGATGAGGCCATCAACGCCTTCTTCGAGTTCTACGAATACGCCGAAGTTGGTGAAGTTGCGAACCTTAGCGGTGTGCTGGCTGCCAACGGGGTACTTAACCTCGATGTCCTTCCAGGGATCTTCCTTGAGCTGCTTGATACCGAGGCTCATCTTGCGATCAGCGCGGTCGAGGGTGAGGATAACAGCCTCTACTTCGTCACCTACGTGGAAGAAGTCGGTGGCGAGACGGAGGTGCTGGCTCCAGCTCATTTCACTTACGTGGATGAGACCTTCTACACCGGGGGCGATTTCTACGAATGCGCCGTAGTCAGCCATAACGACTACCTTACCCTTAACCTTGTCGCCTACCTTGAGGTCAGCGTCGAGGGCATCCCAGGGATGGGGAGCGAGCTGCTTGATACCGAGGGCGATGCGCTTCTTCTCTTCGTCGAAGTCGAGGATAACGACGTTGAGCTTCTGGTCGAGCTCGACGATCTTCTTGGGATCGTCTACGCGGCCCCAGCTGAGGTCGGTGATGTGAACGAGACCGTCAACGCCACCGAGGTCGATGAATACACCGTAGCTGGTGATGTTCTTAACGGTACCTTCGAGTACCTGACCCTTCTCGAGCTTGCTGATGATCTCCTGCTTCTGAGCCTCGAGTTCAGCCTCGATGAGAGCCTTGTGGCTAACGACAACGTTCTTGTACTCCTGGTTGATCTTTACAACCTGGAACTCCATGGTCTTACCAACGAATACATCGTAGTCGCGGATAGGCTTAACGTCGATCTGGCTACCGGGGAGGAAGGCCTCGATGCCGAATACGTCAACGATCATACCACCCTTAGTGCGGCACTTGATGTAACCCTTGATGATTTCCTTGTTCTCGAGAGCAGCGTTAACACGCTCCCAGCTCTTGCTTGCGCGAGCCTTCTTGTGGGAGAGGATGAGCTGACCCTTCTTGTCTTCGAGGTTCTCGATGTAAACCTCTACGGTGTCGCCTGCAGCGAGTTCGGGGTTGTAGCGGAATTCGCTAACAGGGATGATACCATCGCTCTTAGAACCGATGCGTACTACAACTTCGCGCTTACCAACGCTGATAACGGTACCGTCGGTTACCTCGTGCTCGTGAACGTGATTGAGGGTTTCTTCGTAAGCAGCCTGTGCTTCAGCTACGTTAACGTCAGCAGCGGTGCCTGCTTCAAATGCTGCCCAATCGAAGTCTGCGAGGGGAGCAATGTTCTTAAGATTCTCCATTAATGTTAATGAGTTAATAAATTGATGAATAAAAATAGTGAATTATAGAATTTGCTTTGAAGCACGTCGGCAGAAGGTGTCCCATGATGGAGAGTTCGGGCTGCGCCTCCTTCGGGCGTACGCAAAGCGGGTGCAAAATTACGACTTTATTTCAGATTGTTAAAGTTTTTTGGCTAATATTTTGTTTTTTTGATGCATATTTTACTTTTTATTGCTATATTTGCGGTGCAAAAAGCCTCTTTCAGTACAACGATGTGCAATTTTCAGCGCATCGCAGCACAAGCAACGTACTAATTTCCACACACATAATCATCACATCACAGCCATGCAAGACAAGGCGCTCACCATCTACAAAGCTTCGGCAGGATCAGGCAAGACGTTTACGCTCTCTGCTACGTATATCGCACACTTGCTCTCCGATGAAGACGAGACTCCACACAGACACCAGTTAGCGGTAACTTTCACGAACAAGGCTACCGCCGAGATGAAAGAACGCATACTGCAGTATCTTTACAGCATCGCCTTCGACAACGACCCCGAGGACGGCTTCTTCAAGGAGGTACGCAAGAATGTGCCCGAACGCATCACGGACAACATGTTGCGCTCAAAGGCTCGACGCGAACTTTTCAGCATCATCCACGACTACGATCATTTCCACGTCACCACCATCGACTCCTTCTTCCAGTCGCTTCTTTCGGCGCTGGCCCACGAGCTCAATCTCTCCGCCAGCTTCAAGGCCGAGGTGAGCGATAAGGAGGTACTGGCCAAGGCTGTGGATCGTCTGCTCGAAAACCTCAAGGAGGGCAGCGACGAACTCAACTGGATCACGGAGTTCATCAAGGAGCGCATGAACGAAGACAAAGACTGGAACATCGCTGACGAACTCAAGCATTTGGCCAGCCAAATCACGAAGGAAGGCTATATGCTCAACAGCCATCTGCTCAACCGCGGAGAGGGCACAGAAGCCTCCGACGCCATCACGCTGGACAACGCCACGCTTCAGGCTTACAAGAAAAAGTTGCGCGAACTCCGCAACAGCGAGTTTGAAGAAATCCTCGCCAAGGCAACCGCGCTCAACAAATCTATCGAGCAAGGGCTCAAGTACGAAAATATCACCGCTGGCTCCAAGAATGTAGCGCCGTTCATCAACAGATGTTTGGCCTTGAAGGACAGCCGCAAGCGTTCGATGAAAGGCCTGTCGCCCACGGCCACAATACGCGGGCACGCCGACGGTAGCAAACATCTGCTTACCAAGGCCAACCAAAAGCACGCTGACCTCTGTGCAGAAGCCGACGCCCTCGTGCCGCTCTTCGACGCTCTCGTCACGCAGTTAGACAAGAGCAGTTGCATCATCAACTCCTGCGAACTGAGTCTGGCCAACCTCAACCCGCTGCGCCTCCTTGACACCATCGACCGCGAGGTGCACGACCTCAACCGCGAGAACGATCGCATGCTCCTCGCCTACACTCCCCTGCTCTTCCACAATCTGGCGGAGAACAACGATGCCTCCTTCGTTTTCGAACGTGCCGGCACGCGCTTCAACCACGTTATGATCGACGAGTTCCAGGATACATCGCGTCTGCAATGGGACAACATGAGGCAGCTTCTCGTCGAAAACATGGCGCAGGGCAACAGCTGTATGCTCGTGGGCGACGTGAAGCAGGGCATCTATCGTTTCCGTGGCGGCGACTGGAACGCGCTGGCCGGTTTTGCCGAAGGCTACAGCAAGGACGTACACTCCTATATTAATATAAAGACGCTGAAGATGAACTTCCGCAGCGGCCGTGAAGTGGTAGAGTTCAACAACGACCTCTTCAGCCGCGCAGCCAGCGTCATTCAAACTTACATCGAAAACAGTTGGAGCAAGTCAGGCGCAATCAGCGGCGAGCTCTCTCCGACGCTTGATGCCGAGCGCATCTACACTACTCCCGACAAAGAAAACGACAACCACGAGGTGACGCAGCTGCCCCACGACGAAGGTGGATATGTGCGCATCCATCTCATCAACAACTCGGCGGATGCAAAGAAGACATCGAAGGACAAGAACGCAGGCGAAGCCCCCGAAGCCGAGGCGTTCAACCGTGAAGCTGCCGTAGCGGAGCAGATGCTGCAACTCCACAGCATCGGCGTACCCTACAGCGAGATGGCCATCCTCATCCGCGACAACAAAGACGCCAAGCCCCTCATCGATTACTTTGAGGAACATCACGGCGAGGGCAGCAAGTGTCCCATTTCACTGATGTCGGAGGAAGCCTTCTACCTCAACTCCTCATCTGCAGTACTGACCCTCGTCAACGCATTGCGCTACGTTTCCAACACTTCCGAACAGATTGCGCTCGAATATCTTCGCCGCCATTGTCCAGTCGGCAAGGATTTCGACGACATCAAGAAGTGCCTCGACAAATGGAACGCTGAACACTACTGTGGCATGCCTATCTATGAACTCAGCTGTCGTCTGGCCGACCTCTTCAGCCTCCACACCCTCAAGGGCCAGTCGCCCTACGTCTATTGCTTCCTCGACTCCATTCTGTCCTATCTGGACGACCACTCGGCCGACGTCAAAGGCTTCTTGAAGTATTGGGACGACGTGCTGAACCGCAAGACTATCCCTTCTGCCTCGGCCGAAGGCGTGCGTATCCTCACCATCCACAAGTCTAAGGGCCTAGCCTTCCACACCGTGTTCATTCCCTATTGCGACTGGCCGCTCAGCAAGAGCAACAAGCCGGAACTCATTTGGACTCGTCCTACTGTAGCACCTTTCAACGACATCCCCATTCTGCCTGTCACCATGACAGCCGAGGCGGGCGACAGCATCTACCGAGACATCTATCGCCAAGAGGTATTCGACAAGCACATCGAGAACCTCAATCTCCTCTACGTGGCTTTTACCCGCACAAAGCAGAACCTCCTCGTCTGGGCCGACTGCAAGAAGTCAGGCATCGCTCCCATTCTCCGCGACTGCCTCGACACCACTGACGAATTCATCGAACGCGGCGATCCCTCCATCCTCAAAATCGAGAAGACGGACACTGCAACGGAAAGCTACGAAGCGACCGATGATGTACATGAGCAAGAAACAACGCCAGAGGACACAGCTCCCAAGAATCCGCTGCAATACATTCCGAAGCCCATCCTCATCGATTTCTCGGTCAACACTCCCGACGTCAAAGTGCTCCAGAGCAGCACGGCGCAGGATTTCATTTTTCCCCTCTTGAAGTCGCACGAGGCAGATGCTCAATCCACCGATACGGCTCCCCTCACCGAGGAGGAAAAGGCAGCACGCGAGGAATACCGAAAGACAGGAATCCTGCTGCACAGACTTATGTCGACCATCGAGAGCACGGCTGACGTCGACAAGCAGATCGAAGAAGCCTCCCGCAATGGTCTGCTGCCTCGCTCGCTGTCTACAAAGCGAGTAAGCTCGCTCATCAACAAACGCATCAACCATCCCACCGCCCGCGAATGGTTCGACGGTTCGTGGCGTCTGTATCGCGAGTGCTCCATCATCTACACGAAAGATGGCAAATCTACGACGTGTCGCCCCGACCGAGTTATGATGCGCGGCAATATGGCTGACGGCACCGACGAAACCATCGTCATCGACTTCAAATTCGGTCGTCCTCACGAGGAGCACGAAGGCCAGGTGCAAGACTATATGAAACGTCTCACCGAACTGGGCAGTCACAATGTCCGCGGCTATGTCTGGTACCTCTATTCCGGCGAAATCACCCCCGTACCTCAGCCTGACGTTACGAAATCCAAGTCATAACCTACCCAACACGGGAAGAAGCGCCGAAGAAAAGTGCAAGACGGGAAAAACCACAAAAAATCAAAAAAATCATCTAAAAATTTTGTCATTTCGAAATTTTGCACTAAATTGCACCCCGAATTTGCGACGTTCGCTTTTCAAATCCTCAATGTCTGCAACGCCACAAATACACAGCACAAGCAATAATTCTTAAATCCTAACAATAATGAAAGTTTACAACTCTCACGACATCAAGAACATTGCCCTCCTTGGTAATGACGGTTCCGGTAAGACCACCCTCACTGAAACCCTGCTCTATCATGCAGGCGCCATCAAGCGCCGCGGTCGCATCACGATGAAGAACACTGTTTCTGACTACTTCCCCGTAGAGCAGGAATATGGCTATAGCGTCTTCTCCACCGCTTTCCACGTAGAGTGGAAGGGCAAGAAGCTCAACATCATCGACTGCCCGGGTTCTGACGACTTCGTTGGCGCCGCTCTCACCGCACTCAATGTGACCGACACCGCAGTCCTCCTCCTCAATGGTAACTTCGGTCCTGAAGTTGGCACCCAGAACCACTTCCGCTATACCGAGAAGCTTGGCAAGCCCGTCATCTTCCTCGTTAACCAGCTCGACTCTGAGAACTGTGACTACGACCAGGTACTCGATGACCTCCAGAGCATCTACGGCCCCAAGGTTGTTCCCGTACAGTATCCTCTCGAGACTGGCCCCAACTTCAACGCCCTCATCGACGTTATCCTCATGAAGAAGCTCGTGTGGAGCCCCGAAGGTGGCGACTACACCGTTGAAGACATCCC
>JAUNIC010000079.1 GCA_030523615.1 Bacteroidales bacterium | reverse complement strand
GCCCGACGACAATATACCTTTTTCCTCGTCAACGCTGCAACTCGACGAAGGGGTTGAGGCCACAGAAATCCCCTTCCGCCGAAGGGCGGATGAAAGAACGTGAAATGGCGCCGCAATAGACCGATGAAAAGTTTTCTCTCGGCGTCGTGACAGGTTTTCAAGTTTCGGACACCATTTGGTTTCCTCTATTTGCTGCGAGGGCAAATTGCCCGAAGGACACTCTCCCTGTTCGCAGCAGACCAGACAACGTCAACAAACAAACAACAAGATAATAAAACAAATCATTCATACAAATGACAAAGCAACGATTGCTTAGCATGCTGCTCCTCGGCGCAGCGATGGTGGCTGGTCCTGCAGCTTTTGCCCAAAAGGTGGCACTGAAGACCAACCTCCTCAACGATGCCCTCACCACTCCCAACTTGGGTCTTGAGGTGGCAACGGGCAAGAAGCAGACCTTCAACGTCACCTACTCCCTCAATCCCTGGGAGTACGGCAAGGGTCGCCAGGCAAAGCATTGGGTGCTCATGCCCGAGTACCGCTGGTGGAACTGTACCAAGTTCAACGGCCACTTCATTGGCGTTCATGCTCTCGGCGGCGAGTTCAATGCTGGAAACATCAACGTGCCCGTTCCCGGAGTATTCTTCGGAGGCGACAACATCGCCAAAGAGGTGAAGCGTGTTGATGCTCCCGCTGTCAGCAACCGTTATGAAGGCGCATTCCTCGGTGCAGGTTTCACCTACGGTTACCAGTGGATTCTCAACCGCCATTGGAACCTCGAGGCTGAGGCTGGCGTCGGAGTAGCTCACATCTGGCACGAGAAGTTCCCCTGTGCTGCCTGCGGTACACCTGAACCCAAGGACGGTACAAACTACTTCGGCCTCACCAAACTCGGACTTTCACTGATGTACGTATTCTAAACACCACGACAGCACGATGAAACACCTCTTTATATTTATTATGGCCCTCATCGCAGCAATGCCTATGCAGGCGCGAAACGGCCAGGGCAACGGCAACGTCGAAGCCCATAACCTCCAGGTGGCACAGGTCGGTAAGGAATGCGTAGTCAGCGCAGACCTTGTGCTCAACGAACTCACCCTCGGACGCAACAATCAGGTACTCGTTACTCCCATCCTCGAAAGCCCCTCGGCTAACCAGAGAGTACAGCTCCCCACTGTTGTCTTCAGCGGTCGCAACATGCACTACGTTTACCTCCGCAACGGCGAAACCATCGCCACCGGTGAGTACAACTACAACATCCTCGACGAGAAGCTCCGCATCAACGGCACTTCACAGTCCTACCCCTACCGCCAGACGGTAGAGATGAAGGATTGGATGCGCAACCCCGACGCACAGCTCATCTTCGCTTACGACAACTGCGGTTGCGGCGTCTTCACCAGCCACGCTATCAACGATCCCTACCTCCTCGACCTCGATCCCACCTCTCGCATGGTCCTCGCATTGGCCATCCCCTCTGTCGAAGAAATTCCCGTGCAGAAGCATGAAGGACGCGCTCGAGTACAGTTTGAGGTCAACAAGATCGAGCTCCACACCGCTCCTTACGTTTGTGCCAGCGGTCAGCGCATCGACAACCGCGCTCAGCTTCAGGTCATCGACGACTCTGTACGCTACGCCCTCAGCGATCCTAACGTGGAAATCGTCTCCATGCACATCTGCGGTTTCGCTTCGCCCGAATCGCCCTACGACCACAACGACTACCTCGCTACCAACCGCTCTCGCGCTCTCGCCGAGTACGTCAGCCAGCGCTACAGCATCCCCAAGGAGCGTTGCACCTACAATGCAGTCGTAGAGAACTGGGGTGAGTTCCGCGAGCAGGTTGTTGCTGCTACCGACATCACCGCCCAGCAGCGCGCCGACCTCCTTGCTCTCATCGACCAGCCCTGCTACGGTCCCTCTGACTACGATGCAAAGGAGAAGACCCTTAAGACCGATCCCCGCTTCGCCAACCTCTACAAGACGAAGATCCTCCCCGTTTGGTTCCCCCAGCTCCGCTGCTCACAGTTCGAGATCAAGACCGCTCTCAAGCCCATGTCTGACTCTCAGCTCTGCGAGGTCATCAAGAAGAGCCCCCAGCTCCTCAGCCTTAACCAGATCTACCGCGTAGCCAAGTGCTACACCGTAGGCAGCGACGACTACCACTACGCTATGCAGATGGCGCTCAAGTACTACGGTAACGACCCCATCGCCAACCTCAACGCAGCAGTCGTAGCCATTCAGGAGCAGAACTTCGAACTTGCCGAGCAGTATCTCGAGAAGGCTGGCGACTATCCCGAAGCAGTCAACGCTCGCGGTGTCGTAGCAGTTCACAAGGGTGACCGCGCCACTGCCCGCGCTCTCTTCAGCAGCGTTGCTAACGTCCTCCCCGAGGCACAGCGCAACCTCAACCTCCTCCCCGCCGAAGGCAAGTAATCGTCACATCGGCTCCTTCCCCTCCGTAACAACGGCCGACTCCTATAATATTATATACGTGCGTAAGACAACGCCGTAGCGAGGACGTCAGGTCAATACAATACGAATCAACAATCATAATAATTAATTAATCATTTATTCTTTAAATTTCATTTATGAAACTTTCCAAGATTTTCTTCGGACTTGCTACTGCAGCAATGTTCGCAGCTTGCTCCAGCGACGAACTCGTAGAGCAGCAGCCCCAGATCCAGTGGAATGAAGACGGCATGGGCTACATGGCCTTCAACGTGACTATGCCTCAGAACGAAGCAGCACGTGCCGAGAACGACCAGTTCGGCAACGGTAAGGTTGAAGAGTACGCAGTAAAGAACGTTACTCTCCTTCTCTTCGACGGCACCAAGTTCCACAGCGCTTATGACCTCGGCAACGATCCCTGGACTGGCGAAAACACCGACGCTAACCCCAACGTAACCGCTGATAACAAGTTCATCGCTAAGGTGAAGGGCGACGGCATTGCTAATCCCTACGCTTTCGTTGTCCTCAACCACAACGGCATCTTCACTGTTGATCCCGCTAGCCACACCCTCGCTATCAACGGTACTACCATCGCTGAAGGCACTGAGTACTCTGTTATCCAGGCTAAGACCGTTAAGGCTGACCTCGACCTCCAGGCTACCGATTTCCACAAGAACGGCTTCCTCATGATGAACTCTCCCCTCATGTCTGAAGCAGGTGGTGCAGTTGTTCCCACCGGTTCTGTTTGGACCCTCGCTAAGGTTGACGCCAACGCTATCTACAAGACCGAAGCTGCTGCTGCCGCTGCTGCTTCTGGTTCTACCTCTGTTTACGTAGAGCGTGCCGTTGCTAAGGTTACCCTCACCGCTGAGTCTACCATCGCTACTTCTGCTGACTTCGCTAAGGCTGAGGTTACCGGCTGGACCCTCGACAACACCAACAAGGGTTCTTTCCTCGTACGTCAGGAGACCAACTTCAACAACTGGCTTGGCTACAACGCTCCTGGTACCGTTGCTAACAACAAGTACCGCATGGTAGGTACTGCTGACGTTGCTCACAGCGCCCCCATCACCGAAGGTACCGCTGGTACTTCTGCATTCCGTACCTACTGGGCACAGGACGTTAACTACGCTGCTACCCGCACCGCAGCTGAGCGTTACGCTGAATTCAACGCTGCTACCACCTTCGACGGTGTAGTAGGTGGCGACATGTACTGCGCTGAGAACACCTTCGACGTAGCTCACATGGTATACGGCGAGACCACTCGTGCTCTCATCGCTGTTAAGCTCACCCCCAACTCTGGCACCAGCTTCTACTCTCGTCCCGGCGACAACAAGGTTTACTCTGAGGCTCAGATGCTCAACGCTGCTCAGGCTTACGCAGTTGCTGAACTCGGCGTTTACGGCGATGACCTCGAAGGCACTGCTACTTACACCACCGCAAAGGTTGACGATACTCACTTCAAGGTAACCATCGGCGGTGTTACCGTTAAGGGCTCTGCTCCCGCTAACGCTACCCGCGACGCTCTCGTAGCAGCTCTCGCAGTAGGTAAGGAGTATCTGGTTACCGACTTCGGTTACACCTTCTACAAGGACGGTGTTGCTTACTATGACGTACGCATCATGCACTTCGGCAACGATTGCACTCCTTGGCTCGAGCACGACGCTGCTACTGTAGAAGAAGCTTACGGCGACGGCACCAACCTCTCTGCAACTGCTGAAAACGACTGGCTCGGCCGTTGGGGCGTTCTCCGCAACAACTGGTACAACCTCAACGTACAGAGCATCCTCAAGGTTGGTTACGCTAATCCCGCTGACCTCGACCTCGATCCCAGCACTCCTGGCGGTTTCGATCCCGAGACTCCCGATGACAACAAGAAGTCTGAGCAGTGGATCTCATTCGACGTGAACATCCTCTCTTGGGCTAAGCGCTTCCAGCCCGTTGAAATGTAATCAATTGACTGAATCTCCCAGTTCGTGCATCTGAGCCTTCTCGCTCAATGCACAAGCTGAAACCTGAATAAGGCACGCCCGGCGGCGGACAATACCGCCCGCCGCCGGAGCGGATGCCTCTCTTCCCTCCCCATCTCTCAGCCTCCGACAACGAAGGCAAACACTCCTCTTAATATTACGCACGCGCGAGAAATCCCGCAACGGCGTAGAGTGGGGCACACCGCCCCCGACATTCCCGCAGCATCAACACTTACCTTCGCTGCTCCTTATATCGAATGACCACGTTGCCCCGTGTTTGTCGCTATGACGACATCGGGCCTCGACAAGATAATAAACAAAATACACACAATACACAAACATTACCGTAATGTTGTCTATTCTCTCATCTCTCAAACCTTCTAAACTGGTATCGGCAGCCTGCACGGCAGTCGCAGTATGCGCCTCTGTGATGGGCATCGCATCGTGCTCCATGATGCACGACGACCTCGACCCCTGTCCCACTCGTGATACCGGTCTCTTCGTGCGCTTCGTCTATGACTACAACACCCAGCGCGCTGATATGTTCAAGGATCACGTCGGATACGTGCAACTTAACGTCTTTGACGAAGCCGGCAAACTCGTTGCACAGCGCAAGGTAAGCAATAGCGAAGTAGAGTCTCCTCTCCAGACCTATGGCTACACCATGCACTTCACCAACGACGAACTTCCCGCAGGTCATCGCTATCGTCTTCAGGCCATCGGCCTCCAGAAGGATTGGGACGAAGCTAACAAGACTGCTGGTGCAAAGTACCGCATGCTCAACGCTGTCAAGGATACCGCATCTGTGCGCATCGCCCTTGATCGCGACATGGCTGTTGTCACCAACACCCAGCTGCACCCCGTGAGCACCGAGGCTCCCCTCGATACCCTCTGGCACACCCTCAAGGTCAACACCGACCTCATCCTCGACAAGAGCGAGTATGATGCTCCCGTGCCTGCTCCTGCTCGCACCGTGGCTCCCTATAGCGTATATCCTCTCGAAGACCAGCTCGTCAGCGTTGAAGAAGACCACGCTACCTATGCCACCGTCAGCATGATCCGCGACACCAAGCAGCTCAACATCACTGTTCGCCAGATTGAGCATCCCGACGAAGTCTTTGCCAGCGACTTCAAGGTGACCCTCGTTGACGACAACTGCCTCCTTGGTTCCGACAATGCTCTCCTCCCCGCTGACTCTGTGCTCTATCGTCCTTATGCACAGTGGACCAGTCGCTTCGACCACAACGGTCTCACCATCGAGCCCGAGAACGCTGTGACCGATGAGGACTTCGTAGGCGAGAAGGATCCCGACCTCCAGCGCACCGCTCACTACAACTTCATGTTCAACCGTCTGATGTTCAACAAGGACATCAACAAGAGCGCGCGCCTCGTCCTCCGCAACCGCAAGACCGACGAAGTCATCGCCAACATCAACCTTCCCTACATCCTTGCTGAAGGTCGCGATGCTTTCGCTCTCTACAACTACACTCCTCAGGAATACCTCGACCGCGAGTACGACTACCACCTCGACTTCTTCCTTAAGGGCGACAAGTGGGTCTACATCATCGTCGATGTCAACATCCTTGGTTGGAGCAAGCGCATCCAGAACGTAGCGCTCTAACCCCGATAAGTACCTGAGTGTACTATCCTGTTTCACCCCTCCCTTCTATCCTATCAAAATACGAAACCCGTTAATTCCCTCAAAAAATGAGGTTACAACAATTCATATTTAGCACGCTCCTCACCTTCGGAGTCGCAACGACCTTGACGGGTTGTTTCGACTACGCCGATCTTGCCGAAGAAGCCAAGGAGAACGAAGCTCCCATTGTGCTCGATCTCAGCATCGGTGCCGATGTGGCTGGCTCACGTTCTACCTCCAGCCGACAGAATCGTGCTCTGCCGATGGGTGGTGAAGACGGCGATGGCCGTGAGTTCGGAGCCGCCTTCGAGAATGCGGTGACCGACATCAGCGTCTACATCTATCAGAACCCTTCAGGCATCCTTTCCGCCGACGCTACCCCTGTGAAGCGCATGGTCTGGATTGCTGACGTAGATGCAATGGCAGGAGTTACCACCCAGACCATCGGTGAAAAGGTGGTCAAGCACATCCCCCTCAAGCGTTCCATGCTTGACGGTTACGAATACGCTTTCGGCGATCAGTTCGTTGTCGTGGCCAATATGGGCGATGTAACTCCTCCTGCAACCCTCGGCGCTCTTCGCGACATGCTCGTCAATAAAGCCTGGACCGGTGCTGCCGGCGCTGCCAAGAGCACCTATTCGAAGTTCGTCATGTCGAACGAGAAGAACTCCAGCTATTACGAACGCGAAGGCACGAAAGAAAATCCCCACCACATCTCTGTCGACATCGAACGCGTGGCTGCCCGTCTGGACTTCTGCTCCAATGGTTGCGACCGTCTGCTTGGTGAAGGCGGCGACGCAGAATCGCCCCTGGCTGATGGCCCCTGTATCGAGTACACCGCTCGCGACGGTGCTGCCGTGGCCAAGGTTTACGTCACCCACGTGCGCCCCTTCAACGTGATGCAGCAGCCCACCTACCTCATCAAGCGTTCTGCACTCACCTCTTCCGAGACTCCCGTCTACCTCAAGAACGAGGTAGCCTACAACGAGACAGACTTCGCTTACGTTGTTGACCCCCAGACTTGGACCAAGGCTTTGAAGCCCGCCAAGAATGACGCTGCCAACCTCGTCTCATGGTACGGCGATACCCGCTACTCCCTCGTCACTCCCGCTTATGCCAGCGACAATGCCTATCGTGTGCATGTCAACAAGGCCGCCAGCGCTGATGGCTTCAACGCAGAGAAGGGCTATTCCCACGTCAACAAGACCGAGGATGTGAACAACGGTTTCACCGACTTCTATGTTTTGGACTACGCCAACGAGAACACCATGCCTGCAGGCGCCACCAGTTCCGAGGTTGCCACCGGCTACGTTGTCCGCGCTATCTACAAGCCCAACACCGTCTACACCGATGCGGATCTCGTGGGTACCCTCACCTACACGGTGGGTACGGTTGATCTCTATCGTTACCGTCCTATGCTGACCAACTTCAGCGAGACGAAGTGCCTCTACTTCGATAATGCTTCCGCTGCACAGGCTTACGGTGAGAAGTTCCCCGCTGTACCTTTCATCGTTGAGAAGTTCGAGAAGGGTGTTTGCTACTACATCACCTACCTCCGCCACGACAACGGTAACGATTACAGCCCCTTCGATCCCGACATCACTCCCATGGAGTACGGCATCGTGCGCAACAACATCTACCGCTTGAAGTTTAGCTTCACCGGTCCTGGTTTCAACACCATCCCCACCACGCCCGACTTCGAGCCCCTCGGCATCAAACCCTACATCTTTGTGCGCCGTTGGTATCAGATTAATCATCCCGAAATCGAAATCTAACAAATAGTAATAATGTGGGCAGGAAACGTCCACATTATTGCTGTATAACCCCATAACTCTGTAAGAATGAGACAATTTCTTTCAGCAATCCTTATGCTCTGCGTCGGCTTCTTCTTTGCCGCCTGCAGCGAGAGCGTAGAAGAAGAGTACATCAACAATTACGGCGCGTCGGTCAATGTCCACTTTGACATCGCCGCCGAGAACCCCGCACCCCAGAGCCGTGCCGCCAACGAAGGCGCGTACGTGGCCGAGGTAGAGTCGTGGGAACTCATCAAGCAGTATCGTGTAGCCTTTGCCAATCCCACCAACGGCACCATTTATGCCGTCGTTGACAAGGTGCTCACCACTACCGTTGAATCTGACCCCGTAGACGTTGAGCTCCGTGTCGGCCAGTACAAGGTCTACGCCTTTGCCAACATCGAATTCTCCAAGCTCGATGCACTCGGCATCAAGAAGGGCGAAACCATCCCCACAACCCTCGGCACCGAGCGCTTCTTTGTTGATAAGTACTTCTCCACCACCTCCACCGAGAAGAACCTGCTCCCCGTTGAGACCTTCCGCGATGACTTCACCGCAGGTCAGAACGTCGGTATCCCTATGACCAGCATCAACGGCCAGAGCGTCACCGTCACCGAGCGCATCAACCAGACCTTCGGCATCGAGGTGCGCCGTCTCTTCGCCAAACTCCAGTTCGACTACAGCTATCGCATGCCCGTCGGTTCTCCCGACCTCTATCTCAAGGGCCAGAGCGTGAGCAACATCACCGTTAACAATAGCGCCACCCCCGCTGTGCTCCTCATGAACTACGAAGAGGCTCGCAACACTGTCGATCTGCCCACCACCTTTACTTTCGAGAAACTCAGCCACGCCTACGCCGGCTCTGGTCAGCTTCTCAAGGCCAATGGCGACACCGGTGCCAAGCTCTTCAGCCAGAGCTTCTACGTGCTTGAAAGCAAGGGCGACGCTGCAACCAACAGTTTCGAGCTCGACTTCAACATCGAGAAGGCCGACGGCCTCACTCCCGTTGAGGACAAGGTGCGCTATTCCATCACCGACCCCGATCATCTCACCCTCATTCACCGCAACGACTGGATCGTCATCCCCGTCAACGTCGGCGAGTGGCTCATGGACATCGACGTCTACTGTTATCCTCCCATCGGTGGTTATCCCGAGGCTCACATCGACCATACTACTGAGACCGAGTTCCACGTCACTTTCGACAGCCCCGGCGACATCGCACTCTACCTCAACTTCCACCGCTTCTACGATCCCACCTCGAAGTTCTACCTTACCGATGCCAGCCGCATCAAGAGTGTGAATGTCACCACACCTCCCGTCGGCGACGCCATCTTCGAGGCTGGAAAGGCTCCCAAGTACGCAGCAGGTGAAATCACCGCTACGCTCAAGAACGTGGAAGGCACTGCCTACATCGACGTTACCGTAGAGTTCATTCCCGATCCCGCTCAGCCTTCCATTACGAAGACCGTTACCCGCCGCATCTACATGACTCGCAAGGGCATCATTTGATCCCCTATATACTCTTTACTCCACGCCGTTGGCGGAATTCAAGCATCTGCTCGAGTTCCGCCAACGGATTTCATATATTTTGTGCAAATTATTTCATGCTTTCGGCAGATTGTCGTAACTTAGCACTCGAAACACGTAGATAGCCCCCAACGGCGGCAACGAACTCCCCGAAGGCACCTACCAGCCCGGCCAAAGCCCCCGCATCGCAAAATAAGAAGAGTTTCAGGGGCATTTTCTTCACATTTCGTCCGCAAAATTTGCGTATCTCCGCAGAATACCGTAATTTTGCACGCAACTATCTAACCTATAAATCAATAAACATCTTAACCTAAATAACCCACAACCCTCAAAACCATGAAACTCGACGGACGCAGAGAAAGCACCAACGTTGAAGACCGCCGCGGCAGACGAGGCGGCACCAGCCTTGCCGGTATGGGTATCGGCGGCATCATCATCGCAGCCCTCCTTACCTGGATTATGGGCGGCAACCCCATGGACGTGCTCACCGAAGCCGGCATGGAGCAGATGCAAGGCACCGAACAGACCGTACAGACAGAATTCTCCCCCGAGGAGCAGGAACTCGCCAAGTTCTCCCGCCAGATCCTTGCTGGCACCGAGGACGTCTGGGCACAAGAGTTCAAGAAGATGGGCAAGGAGTACGTTCCGCCCCGTCTTGTGCTCTACACCGGCAGCACGCAGAGTGCCTGCGGTCAGGGTCAGGCTTCCATGGGTCCCTTCTATTGTAGCGGCGACCAGGCAGTCTACATCGACCTCTCCTTCTTTATGGACATGAAGCGCACCCTTGGCGCCGATGGCGACTTTGCCTATGCTTACGTCATCGCCCACGAGGTAGGCCACCACGTGCAGTACCTCCTCGGCGACCTCAACGAGGCCCACTCCCGCATGGCCGGCCTCCCCGAGCGCGAAAGCAACAAGATCAGCGTGCGCCTTGAGCTTCAGGCCGACTTCTATGCCGGCGTCTGGGCTCACCACGACAATGCCCTCTTTGGCTCCCTCGAGCCCGGCGACGTGGAAGAAGCCATCGACTGCGCCCGCAAAATTGGCGACAATTATCTCCAGGAAAAGGCCCGCGGCTACAGCCAGCCCGAAACCTTCAACCACGGCACCTCCGAGCAGCGCAGTCGTTGGCTGAACAAGGGTATTTCCACGGGCGACATCCGTCAGGGCAATACCTTCGCCCTCAGCGATTCGCAGCTCTAACGCCTTCCCCCCCCTATTGCTATCCGTGTAGTTGGTACTTGTGGCCCGAGTCACACGTACCAACTACGCTTTTTATTTCTTGCACTCCTCTGTTATCTACATCACATAAGCTCGGATGCAAAAATTAGGATGCAAAAATATGTAAATGTCTTTGCGACTTCGTTTTTTTTGTGTAACTTTGCGGCCGCAAAGTCTATGTGACAATTCTATAAGAATCCACTAACCAAAATAACCATAGTGAAAGTGCTGCTGCTTCGCAGGGCATCTCTCCTCCAAAACAATTATGAAAAAGACATTCGCATTCCTCCTCTCTTGCATGCTGGCTACTGCTGCTTCTGCTATGCCCGCACGTCCTGGAACCTTCACCGTCACCCAGAGCGACGGCACCGTGCTTACCCTGCGCCTTGTGGGCGACGAGCACTTCCACTACTTCCTCGACGTCAACACCGGCGCCAAGATGCTGCAGGCTGCCAACGGTGATTACACCGTGATGCCCGAGACGGAGTTTGTACGCCGTCAGGCTGCTGCCAAGACTCGCCTCATGGAGGCCAATGCTACCCGTATGGCCCGCATGGAACGTTACCAGCAGCAGGGCACTCTGACCAACACGACCCGCGGTAGTCGCGTGGGCACTTTCAACGGTCAGCTTTCCGGACAGAAGAAAGGTCTCGTCATTCTGGCCAACTTTGCCGACCTCGACCATGCGCTCGACGATCCCCAGTTAGCTTGGGACCGCGCCTTCAACGAAGTGGGCTACAGTGAAAACGGCCATGTGGGCAGCGTGCACGACTACTTCTACGACCAGAGCTACGGTATGTTCGACCTTGAGTTCGACGTTGTAGGCCCCGTCACCGTGAGCAAGAAGATGAGCTACTACGGCCAGAACAACAGCTACGGCTCTGACGCCCATGCTGCCGAAATGGTGGCTGAAGCCTGCAAGCTGGTCAACAACCAGGTAGACTTCAAAGATTACGACTGGGACGGCGACGGCGAAGTCGATCAGGTCTACGTCATCTACGCCGGCTATGGTGAATCCAACGGCGCTCCCGCTGAGACCATCTGGCCCCACGAGTATTGGCTCGAGTATGGCTATGGTTCAAAGCTTTATCTCGACGGCGTCTACATCAACACCTACGCCTGCTCTTGCGAGCTGCGCGGCAATGGCCGTGGCTTCGTTGTACAGAACGGTATCGGTACCGCTTGCCACGAGTTCAGCCACTGCATCGGCTACCCCGACTTCTACGACGTCGATTACGGCGGCTGCTTCGGTATGGACGAATGGGACGTCATGGGCAGCGGCGGCTACAATGGCCCCTCTGGAGCCTGCGAAGTTCCTGCCGGCTTCACCGCTTACGAGCGTTGGATGGGCGGATGGCTCGAACCCATCGAATTCACCGAGGGCACAGAGGTGAAGGATATGCCCTGCCTCCTCGATGAGCCTGTGGCCTACATCATGCAAAGCAAGGCAAAGGGCACCATGGCCAAGCCCGTCAACGAATACTTCCTCCTCGAGAACCGTCAGAACAAGAAGTGGTTCTCCTATCCCAGTGGTGCCCACGGTATGCTCGTGACCCACGTGGATTACAACAAGTCGGCTTGGGCCAGCAACACGGTAAACACCGTGGCCAACACCCAGCGCATGACCATCATTCCCGCTGGTAAGACCTTCGGTAGCTACAATTCGAGCTACAAGTCGTGGTATCCCACTGCTGAGGAATATCGCTCCATGCTCTTCCCGGGTACGAAGAAGGTGACCGAGCTGACCAACGAGAGCCACTACGACGTCGGCGGCAAGCTCCACAACCGCAACACCGACGGCACGTACAATATGAACATTCCCCTCACCGAAATCACGGAAAAGGACGGTATGCTTTCATTCCTCGTGATGGGTGGTATCGACTTTGGCTACCGCTGGGAAGTGGGCTTCGATGCCGGCAACGGTACTACCACGCTCGAGAACTGGAAGCAGCAGAAGAACAGCGAATCGGTTGTTCTGCCTGAAGCCAAGGCACAGTTCGAGGGCTGGCGCTTCTTCGGCTGGAGCAAGACGCCCGTCGAGAATGTCAAGACGCGTCCTGCCGACCTCCTCCCCGCTGGTACCATCTACACGCCCGATGCAGACGTCAAGCTTTACGCCATCTACGGTGTGGGTCACGATGGTCCGCTGGTCGACGAATATGTCCTCACCGACAATGTCGAGAAGGGCGAGAAGTATATGCTCGTTTCGAAGAACGCAGAATCAACGGTCGACATCATTGCCATTTCTGTCAATGCGCTCACCGCGGGCTCGACCGTTAAGGCTCCCGTCGGCACCGTAGTCGAAGTGGACTTCGACCGCGTCAATCCCACCATCACGGCTCCTACGGCCGATCTCCTCTGGGAGGTAGCTTCCGTCGATGAAGAGAACTTCACGCTGAAGAATGGCTCCAACTATCTCGGCGTTGTCTCTGGCGGCTTCTCGCTCAACGATGTTCCCGCCAACCTCTCTTGGGACGTCACCTACGGCCTCTACGGCCTGAGCCCCACGGGTTCACGCTACTACGTACACAACAGCAGCGGCAAGTTCTCCGTTTCGACCACCAAGACCAAGGGTTCACGTGTTTACCTCTATGGCCTCACCGACTTCTCCGATCAGGATGTGACCTACACGTCTTATCCTCTCGACCTGACCGAGGGCATCGCCGGCATCACAGCTCCCTCTGTTTCCTCCGTCATCTACGATCTCCAGGGTCGCCTCTCCAATGGCACCAACCACGGTGTCTTCATCCAGGGCGGCCGCAAGGTGATCCGATAAGGCTTATGGGCCTTATGGGGCATATAGCTCGATAATACATTCCGCTTTGCAGCGCAGCAAGTTGTCAAAATCGCAACTTGCTGCGCTGCTTTTTTCTTAATATGTGCAAAATTTAAGAAAATGATTAACAAAACTCTTGCATTCTTTTTCGTTTTGCCTTACCTTTGCACCAAGAAAACAAACAAAACGGTTCAGATAAGTAATTAAGGAACAAAACAGAGAATCGAAGAACTATCACAATCACTCCTATTATTAATTAAAAACAATTCTCACCAAACAGAAAAGTTCAAAAAACACTAATCAAGCAATGAATCATCCAACAGACAACCAAATTTACAAACGCATTAAACACTTACTATTATGAAGGCTTTTTACAACATCTCCAGCAACATCTTTAAGGCAATGATCATCGTGGGTATGATCGCAGTTTCTAACAACGCAATGGCTGCCGGCGCCAACGACAGAGGCAAAGGCAACAGCAACGCAGCAGCCAACGCCAACAACAGCAGAAGCTTCAACGTCGGCAACGCAGGCAACGGTCGCGGCAACAACGCAGGCAACGCTTACGGCGCCAGCGGTTACGACAAGTACGGCTACGATAAGTAC
>JAUNIC010000078.1:6344-13986 GCA_030523615.1 Bacteroidales bacterium | reverse complement strand
TGGGGATATTCTCGAAGAGAGCGTCGCTGGTGAGGTCAATCTCGTTGCGACCCTGCTCGAAGGTTACGCCGAAGCACTGCTTGCGCTCAACGGGTTCGGGACGATATTCGGGATCAATCTTGATGACGTTATAGGTTCCCTTGCGCTTGGCCTGAAGGATCTCGAGTGCTTCGGGAGTGAAGTCGGGAGCAATGACACCGTCGCTGACCTCGGGCTTGATGAGAAGAGCGGTATCACGGTCACAGGTGTCGCTGAGGGCGATAAAGTCACCATAAGAGCTCATACGGTCAGCACCGCGAGCACGAGCATAAGCGCAAGCCAGAGGGCTCATCTCTTCGCCGAGGGTGTCGGGCACGAAGTAGATGTGGCGGAGCGTAGCGTCGAGGGGAAGACCCACGGCAGCACCAGCGGGGCTCACGTGCTTGAAGCTGGCAGCAGCGGGAAGACCCGTCGCAGCCTTGAGTTCGCGAACGAGCTGCCAAGCGTTGAGAGCGTCGAGGAAATTGATGTAACCAGGTCGACCAGCGAGTACCTCGATGGGCAGTTCGCGACCGTCGGCCATAAAGATGCGTGAAGGTTTCTGGTTGGGGTTGCAACCATACTTCAGAGCCAATTCTTGCATAGGTAGTAGAGGTGTTAGTGTTAAATTTGGCGCAAAGATAATATTTTTATAGGAATAGGGCAAAAAAACTTGTGTGAAATACTTGTTCTGTAAAAAATAATGCGTAAATTTGCGACATAAAAATAATAAACCTGTGAATTCCAACAGCCTATTTCCCGAATACTCCGTTCTTGAGACAGGACGCAACGAAGCCCAAGCCATGCGCTTGGCAGAGCAGTTGCGCCAAGTCGATCTGCAGATGCTCGTCACCGACGTCGACACCCGCAGCGTCGTCGCACGTCTGCGCCGCGAAGGAATCGACAACGCCATGCAGCTCATCCTTCTGACCGAGGAGGAAGTGCTCAGATGGTACAACGTCGGACCCGTCTTTGTGGAAATTCTCTCAGGCATGCGCCAGCAGGTTGTGGCCAATCCAGAACGCATCGTTGACATTTGGCACAACCAGCATCGCCTCCTCGTGCTACCCGACGACCTCGACATCCGTCAAGAGGAAGATGACTTCTTCGGTCTGCCCATGGTTGCAGAGGACGAAGTCGGCCTCGAACTTGGAGCGAGCGCATCGGTCGGCAGCGACAACCCCATTGCCCTGCTGGAGCGCTGCCTTGTGGCAGCTATCGAAATGTCTGAGCACCGCTGGGAGCGTGCCCAGGTTCTGCGCAAATACTATATGGACGGCCTGCCCATCGACACCATCGTAGAGGCTTGCAATCTGCCCTCCAGCGCAGCGCTCTTCCGCATCGTCGGCAAGAATTTCCGCGAACCACTGCTCAGAGGCTATCAGGTCAAGGGCATTCAGTTCAGCGAATCGCTCCTCAAGACGGTCAAGACGCTCAAAAAGGCGCTCTTGTACGCGCCTTCTACGGAACTCGACATTCTCACCCGAATCGTGCCCAATCGTTTCCTCGAATTCCTCGGCCTCACGCTACTGCAACGCACCACGGCGGAGACCTTCTGGGGCGGTGATTACATTGTCCGTGAGGGCGAGGTAGAACGTTGCCGCCGCACACAGCGCGACCTTTTCGCCTCTCTCCAGTTCCGCGTTGTGGCAGCCAAGGAGTCGACCATCAGAAAGAGCATCACCTCAATGAAGAACGTTGACAAGGGCCACTCCTCGCATTGGCTTGACATCAACTTCCTTCGCGTCCTGCTTCACACACATCCGTGCATTGAAGAAAGCAAGAAGGGCTTCCGCCTGGTCAGCGAGCGTCTCAACTACGACTGCGCCCGCCTGGCGCGCATCGTCTACGACGCTCACATGCCATTGAGTATTGACGACATTCAGGCTCAATACGAGCGGCGCTACATGCAGCGTCCCGGCTCCGTAGCCATTGCCAACGTGCGTAAGCATTTCCCCCACATCCACAGCATCCGTCGTGGAGTGTGGGAGTGGAAATAAGGCCAATGTACCACACCACGCAAAAAACAAAAATGCCCCTGCATCGCTTCTTCATTGCGATGCAGGGGCTTTTTTATGTTGTTTTGTATTTCCTTGGAGATTATCGCTTTGTTAAGCGCAGCAGTTCGCCGAGCCAAAGAACGGGCGAAGTCAGCAAGAAGCACATTACCCAATACATAACGGGCATGGGTTCCACATTGAACATCTTGCCACCAAAGGTTACGATGAGCACCTGTCCGATGATGATGACGCTTGCAATGCCTACAAAACCCTTAGCATGAAACAGATGGAGCGCGCTGCGACCTGTGGCGAAAGCACCGGCGTTGAAAAGATTCCAGAACTGCACAAAGACAAAAAGGGTGAAGAACATGGTGCCGTTATCGAGGAGAGTGTCGATGTTGCAGGCCTTAACCAGAGGTTCGAAAAGCCGCTCAATGGCGTTGAGATGAACCTCGGGCGAATGGTCGCCGCAAATGCAAGTAAGGGTGCTCATATAAACCTGGTTAGAGGTCTCAAGGAAGAACATTGTGCCAACAAGCACTACAGCCAAGACAAGTCCACCACCGAGGATGGCACTCCACATGGGGCGCGTAATGATGAAGTCAGTGCGGCGACGTGGTTTGTCGAGCATGACGCTTTCGGAGGGAGGTAGCGAAGCAAGTGCCATGGCTGCAAAGGTGTCCATGATGAGGTTAACCCACAGCATCTGAGTGACGGTGAGGGGGCTCTCCATGCCGATGAACGCGCCTACAAGCACCACGGTGCAAGCTATGACGCAGACAGTCATCTGGAAGAGGACGAAGCGCTGGATGTTGCGGTAGAGTGAGCGTCCCCACATGACAGCGTTAGCGATGGAGGCGAAAGAGTTGTCGAGGATCGTAATGTCGCTCGCCTCCTTGGCCACACTTGTACCGTCGCCCATAGAGAGTCCGACGTGCGCGGCATTGAGGGCGGGAGCGTCATTTGTGCCGTCGCCCGTAACTGCCACCACATGGCCCTCCTTCTGCAAGCGCTCAACGAGATCGCGCTTATCGAGAGGACGGGCGCGGGCTATGATGTCGTCGGGCGAAGTTATGCCTATCTGACGGCCAATTTCAGTTGCTGTAGCGTTGCTGTCGCCCGTCACGATGATGACACGTATGCCAGCATCACGGCACTGCTGAACGGCAGCGGGAACGTCCTCGCGCACGGGATCAGCTATGGCCACAATACCCACGAACTCATCGTCAATGGCGAAGCCCAGCGTGCGCATGCCGCGCTGCTGGAAGTCGAGCAGTCGGGTTGTGAATTCCTCGCGACTCATGCTGCTGCGGGCACATTGGTCAAAGACAATCTCAGGAGCGCCTTTGGTGTAGCGCACCACTCTGCCCTCGTGGGCTGCACTCCGCACGGTGACTGACATGAACTTTCGCTCGGTTGTAAAGGGGACTTCCTCGACAACTTCAACATTGGCGCGCAACTCTCGATAGTCGATGCCTTGTTTCCACAGCCAGAGCAGGAGTGCGCATTCTGTCGGATTGCCCACAGGAGCAGGTTCTTCCGTAGAAAAGTCGAGCTGAGCCGTAGAGCAAGCCGCAATGAGTTCGGGCAGAATGGGAGCCGTGAACTCGCTGACCTGCATGCGGTTCTGCGTAAGCGTTCCCGTCTTGTCGGTACAGATGACGGTGGTCGCTCCCATGGTCTCGCAAGCATGCATGCGGCGAACAAGGTTATTGGTCTTCATCATGCGACGCATGGAAAGAGCGAGACAGAGGCTGACAGCCATCGGCAGACCTTCGGGCACAGCGCAGACAATGAGGGCCACGGCAAGCATGAAGGACTCAAGGAAGTTCTGGAAAAGCAACATGGCATTGTCGGCCGTAGGCATACCGTTGTAGACAAGGAAGACGGCAGTGCGGCCTACGATGAGGAGCACAGCGATGCCGTAGGAGATATTGGTGATGACCTTTGCAAGCCGTTCGAGCTGCTCGTCGAGGGGCGTCTTGACGCTATTGTCTATCTGGGCAGCCTCATATACTTTTCCATTTTCAGTAGCGTCGCCTACAGCAAAAACGCGAGCCACACCATGGCCTTCCATAACTTTCGTTCCTCGCATGACGTAATTCGAGGGGAAAGTAGCTTCAGCATCGAGATCGGTGGTCGACTTTTCTGCGATAGGTTCGCCGGTAAGGGTCGACTCGTCGACGTGGAGCGAGGTGGCTTCAATCAGCTCGGCATCGGCAGGAATCTCGTCGCCGGTGGTGATAACGACGAGGTCGCCCACCACAACTTCGCGGCGGGGAATGGTGGTGGTGTTGCCCTCACGGATGACGCTGACGGGCTCTTCGTCGCTGACCTGATTGAGCAGCGAAAACTCCTTCTCGGCCTTCACTTCGAAATAGAAGGCAATGACGGTGGCCAGGAGGATGGCGATGAAGATGCCAACGGGCTCGAGGAAGACAGCACTATCGCCATTGTCGGGCGTGGCGCCGAGGTAGTTGTAGAAGGCTATGCCGATGCTCATCACGCCCGCCACGAGGAGGACAACGATGAGCGGCTCAGTAAACTTGGACAGGAGTTTGCGCCATAGCGGCTCGCGCTGAGGGGGCGTGAGGACATTTTCGCCGTAGCGAGCGCGGCTCTCCGCCACTTCTGTAGCAGAGAGCCCGTTCAAATGGTTTGAATTCTTCAAATCTTAGTTTTCAAATATGTTGTTATTCTTCTTCTCTTCTTCGCGCTTGATACCTGCGTAGGCATCAATCACGTTGATAACGTAATCGCCGAGACGTTCGCACTCGGAGACGATATCACTGTAGTAAACGCCAAGTTGATAAGAGTAGAGCTGATTGTTGATGTCGACAACATTCTGCGCCTTGAGCTGGGTACGATAGTTGTTGATCTCGTGCTCGATGTTGTAGTTCTTGTTGAGGTCGGGACGGCGATACTCGTCATAATTGAGCACCTTAACCATCTCAGTGAGAGCCTCGTTGGAGAGCTTCATCATCTGTTCAATGTGGCCAATCTGTTCTTCAGAGAACTTCTCGGCAGAAGTGCGATGACGACGGAGAGAACGTGCAAGGTTGTAGCAACTGTCGCCGATAGACTCGATTTCGCTGACCTCACGAAGCATGCCCTGAATCTTTCGCTTTGATTCGATTGAGAGTCGACCTTCGCTGACTTCATTGAGGTACTGGGCAATCTCAAGTTCCATGCTATCGGAAATACCTTCGTACTCGATACGAGAGAAGAGTTTGGTGAAGTCGTCGTCCTTATCAGTGTGGAGGAGGTCGCCTACCATGCCAAACATGCGCTGGGTACGCTCTGCGAAGAGGCCAATCTCCTTGCGAGCCTCGAGAATGGAGAGCTCGGAAGTTGACAGCAGACCGCCGGTGATGAACTTGAGACGCATTTCCTCTTCGCCTTCAGGCTTGTCGGCAACGAGCATCTTAACGAGTTTCTCAAGAGGCTTGATGAACCAGATGAGGATAAGTACGTTGCAGACGTTGAAAGAGGTGTGGAAGGCTGCAAGAACAGCGCTGAGGATGGAGGGGTCTTCGACGTTGGTAGGATCACAACCTACGAGACCACAGACGAAATCGACGAAAAGTTTGAAGATGCAGAGCACCCAAACCACACCGAAGAGGTTGAAGACAAGGTGAGCTCGGGCAGCTCTCTGGGCTTGCGTGGAAGCCGAAAGCGCTACAACGTTTGAGGTGATGGTAGTACCGATGTTCTCACCCATTACCAAAGCAATACCGCTATAGATGTCGAGCACGCCGGTGGAGCAGAGGGTCATGGTGATGGCCATGATGGCTGCTGAAGACTGCACGGCGCAGGTGAGAAGACCACCGATGAGGAGATACAAGAAGTAGGTGCCGTAGTTACCGGGGCCAAGATGGCTGGTGCTGTCGAAGAAGCCCTTGATAGCTTCGTTCTGATCGAGGTGCATATCAACAGCATTGGTCTTGAGAGTGGTAAGACCGAGAAGCATAAGGGCGAGACCCATGAGGAATTCACCCATGTTGATATTTTTCTTGCTATAAATGAGGATGATGGCAACGAGGATAGCTCCATATACAATCATTCGCATATCGAACGAACCACCCAGCACCATGATCCAAGCCGTAGCGGTGGTACCGATGTTGGCACCCATGATAACGCTGATGGCCTGTGCGAGGGTGAGGAGACCTGCGCTAACAAAACTTACCGTCATCACGGTCGTTGCCGTAGACGACTGGATAGAAGTGGTGATGAACGCACCGGTAAGTAGACCGGTAAAACGATTAGTAGTGGCTTTGCCGAGGAGTGTACGAAGCGTACCACCGGCCATCTTCTGCAGACCTTCACTCATGACCTTCATACCGTACATGAGGAGGGCGACGCTGCCAAGAAGGATAAAGACAGAAAGGATATCCATAAAAAGAACTAATTGTATTGATATTGAAATTTGGCCACAAAGTTAACACATTTTTTGGTTTTGGCAACTATAAAGCACAAAAAATGTGTAATATTTTTGTAACATCTTGAAAAAAGTCTAAAAAAGGAGACTATACAGAAGCAAAAAGAAGAGATGATAAGGCACATGTGGGATTTTTTTCGTAATTTTGCGCCGCATTTAATATATACGCACACACGCATACACACGTACGCACAAAGAATCAACATACGAAAAAACAAATACATGGTAACAACAGAAGAACTCATTGACCTCGTAGTAGAGGGTATTCAGGAAAAGAAAGGACACAGCATCACCGTGGCCGACCTCAGCAACATCGTATCGGCACCTGCCGAAGCTTTCGTCATCTGCACGGCCAACAATCCCTCACAGGTAGACAGCATCATCGACAGCATAGAAAACGTAACACGCATGAAGGGCGACGAGCGCCCCTCTGCCATTGCCGGCCGCGAAAACGCTCTTTGGGTGGCCATGGACTACGGCAACGTGATGGTGCACGTGTTCACTCCCGACACCCGCGAGTATTACGACATCGACAACCTCTGGTCGGACGCCCAGATCACCATCGTTCCCGATCTGGACTAAATCCTGCCTATCTCTCAAGACAAACAAACTAAATTTACACAGATCACCACATTTTTCAATGGCAAATTCACAGAATCCACAGATGCCCGGCAACGGCAGAGACCCGAAGATGCCCAAGTTCAACCTGAACTGGATCTACATCGTCATCATCGGAGCCCTCGCCGTGATGCTCTACCAAGGCAACCAGAACCCCGGTAGCTTCGATAAAGAAGTGAGCTACTCGGAGATGAAAAAGTACATCGCCCAAGACTACACGAGCGAGGTCACCGTCGACAAGACGGAAGGACTTGTGCACTTGGTCATCAAACCCGAAAAGATACGCGAAGTCTTCAAGAAGGGCGTAGAAGAAGTGGGCAAGCGTCCCACCGTCAGCACCCGCTACCCTTCAGCCGACAAGGTCGAAGACTACCTGACGAAAGTAGACTATAAAGGCAAGGTGCGCTACGAAGAGACTCGCTCCTTCTGGCTCAACCTGCTCTCCAGCCTGTTCCCCATCGTGTTCCTCGTGGGCCTTTGGTGGTTCATGATGCGCCGTATGGGCGGCATGGGCGGTGGAGGCGGCATCTTCAGCGTCGGCAAATCGAAAGCCAAGGAATACGACAAG
>JAUNIC010000078.1:0-6334 GCA_030523615.1 Bacteroidales bacterium | reverse complement strand
GGTCCGCAGGTAACGTTCAAGGACGTTGCCGGTCAGGAAGGCGCAAAGCAGGAGGTTCAGGAAATTGTGGACTTCCTCAAGAATCCGCAGAAATACACCGAACTAGGTGGTAAAATTCCCAAGGGCGCACTTCTCGTTGGTCCTCCGGGAACGGGTAAGACGCTCCTCGCAAAGGCTGTAGCCGGCGAAGCTGAAGTTCCCTTCTTCTCCATGAGCGGTTCGGACTTCGTCGAAATGTTCGTCGGCGTCGGCGCCAGCCGTGTACGCGACCTCTTCGCCAAGGCCAAAGCCAAAGCCCCCGCCATCGTCTTCATCGACGAAATCGACGCCGTGGGCCGTGCCCGTTCCAACCGTGCCAGCTTCGGCGGCAATGACGAACGCGAAAGCACGCTCAACCAGTTGCTCACCGAGATGGACGGTTTCGGCACCAACAGCGGCGTTATTATCCTCGCCGCCACCAACCGTGTTGACGTACTCGACTCAGCCCTGCTCCGCGCCGGACGTTTCGACCGTCAGATCCACGTTGACCTCCCCGATCTCCCCGAGCGAATCGCCATCTTCAACGTGCACCTCAAGCCCCTCAAACTCGAAGAGGGTCTCGACATCGAACTCCTCGCCCGTCAGACGCCGGGCTTCTCGGGCGCCGACATTGCCAACGTCTGCAACGAAGCCGCCCTCATCGCTGCCCGCCACAACCATGAGACTGTGGGCAAACAGGACTTCCTCGACGCTGTGGATCGCATCATCGGCGGTCTTGAAAAGAAGACGAAGGTCATGACGGAGGACGAGAAGAAGAGCATCGCTCTCCACGAGGCTGGCCACGCAGCCGTAAGCTGGCTGCTCGAATATGCTAACCCGCTCATCAAGGTGACCATCGTGCCCCGCGGCCAGGCTCTCGGCGCCGCATGGTACTTGCCCGAAGAGCGCACCATCGTGACAAAGGAGCAGATGCTCGACGAGCTCTGCGCCACCCTCGGCGGCCGCGCTGCAGAGGAAATCTTCACAGGCCACATCAGCAGTGGTGCCATGAACGACCTCGAGAAAGTAACGAAGCGCGCCTACGGCATGGTGGCCTATATGGGTATGAGCGAACGCCTGCCCAACCTCTGCTACTACAGCAACCAGGAATCGTTCGTCAAGCCCTATAGCGACGACACCGCACGTCTCATCGATGAAGAGGTGCAACGCATCATCAACGAGCAGTATGCCCGTGCCAAGCAGATTCTCACCGACAACGCACAGAAGCACAACGACCTTGCCGCTCTTCTCTGCGAAAAGGAGGTCATCTTCGCCAAGGACGTTGAGGACATCTTTGGTCCTCGTCCCTGGAAGTCGCGTGCCGACATTCTCCTCGAGGAGCAGCCTGCCAAGCCCGAAGAGGTTGCTGAAAACGGCGAAGGCTCTGAAACCGACAACGAACCTAACACATCAACCGAAGCATGAAAAACTTCATTACCCGCGCCATCACGGCGATTGTCTACGTGGTGCTCCTCGTAGGCTGCACCGTGTGGAATCCCATCAGCAGTTTCTTGTTCTTTGCCCTCGTGGCAGGAGCTACCATCTTTGAATTCTGCACAGTCGTCAACAATCACTACGACGCTAGCGTCAACCGCTCCATGAACGCCATGGCCGCAGTCATCCTCTGCGGAGTGGTGTGGGAGTGGAAAATCGGCATGGGCGATTACTCGCAGATGATGGCGCTCTACGGCTTCACGATGCTCTACATGATCATCATGGAACTTTACCGCAAGGAGGAAGATGCCATCAAGAACTGGGCGCTGGCTTTCGCCGCACAGATTTACGTGGCGCTGCCATTTGCGCTCATCCCCCTCATCAGCGTGCGCTACGACGCAACCGTCAGTGGTCTGTCGTACGAGTGGATTTACCCCCTCAGCGTGTTCATCTTCCTTTGGATGAGCGATACGGGTGCCTACCTCGTTGGCTCGCTGCTGGGCAAGTACATACCTTACAAGCTCTTCCCCCGCATCTCACCCAACAAGTCGTGGGTGGGCAGCATCGGCGGTGGCTTGCTCGCTCTGGCCGCGGCAGCAGTAATCTGGCACTTCGTCCACGGCCTTGAACTCATCGAATGGCTCGGCCTTGCACTTGTCGTCACCGTCTTCGGCACGTGGGGCGACCTTGTGGAGAGCCTCATCAAGCGCCAGTTGGGCATCAAGGACAGCGGCAATATCCTCCCCGGCCACGGTGGTCTGCTCGACCGCTTCGACTCGGCCCTCGTTGCCATCCCTGCAGCCGTAATCTATCTCGCCTTAATCTAAACAACAAATCATACTATGAGTATTCACAGACCACCATCACCTTCGACCGCGCTGACTATGGCCGCCTCGGCGTCTACGATTCATGGACAGAATCTCCCTTCCGCACAGGTCAGCTCGAAGGCAACTTCGGCGTGGTAGACAATCATCTGAACACTACGGCCGACATCCTTGGCCTTAACCCCAATGCTTCAGGCAAGATGCTGGCTGTACAGCGCAGCCGCTACGGCAGCAACACCTTCGGCGTAAGCATCGAACTCTTGCCTGAACAGCAATTTGAACTTACGCCCAACGAGCGCTACGTCCACGTCATGGTCAATCGCCCCTATTCTGGCCGCATCATGGTCATCGGTCTAGGCAAACGCGACGACCGCGCCGGACAAAATCCAAAGGCTGAACAGTTCTGGGCAATGACCACAACAGACGTTCCCGCCAATCAGTGGGAGGATGTCGTGTTGGCTTTCAAGGGTAACGGCGGCATCACAATCAATACCCTTGTCATTGTGCCCGACTGCGAAAGCCCGCATGGCTATACGGACGACAAGTTGTGCTACATCGACAACATCGAAATCAACGACAATCACGCTCCGCGCTTTACCTTCACCACCGAAGCTTCTGCGGCTGCGGCTGCAGAGAGTCACTCCGACTGGTGCTACGTCAACGACGCCAACCGCAACGGCGAGGTACTGACGGGCAATGGCGAGCGTCTCGTGAAGTTCAAAGCCCTCCCCGGCAAGGACTTCAAGATCAAGATGCACCCCGAGAACGGCTTCACCTACGAAGGCGCCATCATCAAGTTTGGTCGCAACCTGAACGGCGAGGCCGTCGTGGGCGGCAAGACCATGTGGCGCACCATCCGTGCCGAGCGTAAAGACTTCGACAAGGACGACTGCCTCGTCATTCCCGGCAAATATATGCAGGGCGACGTCGAAATCGAAGGCCTCTTCATTGAAATCAAAAAGTAACCAAATAAAACAATATTATGAAAAAAGTTCTTTCTCTTCTTGCTCTTTTCTGCTGCACGTTCGCAGCATGGGCACAGATGCCAAAGTTCTCCAACGGAGACGAAGAGCACTACTACTACATCGAATCTAACCTTGGTGACATTTATCTCGCTGACAAAGGCCTCGGCAAGGCTGTCCGCACCGACGGTCTCGCAGTAGATCCCGCACTTCAGTGGAAATTCGTCGGCGACCAGAACCAGTGCCAAATCGTCAATAAGCTCGGCCACTACATGTGGCTCGGTGGTATGGCCATCAGCGCAAGCGGCAACAGCGAAGGCGAAGCCGGTTCTGGCGGCGGCAACAACGACAAGCCTCTCCGTACTCAGGAAGGCGCTTGGGGCACCGGCTTTAAGCTCGGCAACTACAAGGTTTCCGGTTGCTTCACCATTACTCCCAACAATCAGACCAACGGCTACGGCTTCAACGTCTGGGGTGGTAAGGGCACCGGCAAGACCATCGGTCTTTGGGACAACAGCGACAACAACAACGGTTGGAAGGTAAAGGCAATCGAAAGCGTCAAGGCTGGCGAATTTACCTGCGAGCCCGGTCAGCGTCCCGAGGGCATCAGCCCCCTCAGCCTCTGGTATGACTTCGCTCCCACGGCAACCTCTTCTGCCAACAAGTGGATGGAGTATGGTCTTCCCCTTGGCAACGGTAAGATTGGCGCTGTCCTCAATGGCGGTATTCTCCGTGAGGAAATCCAGTTTAACGAGAAGACCCTCTACAACGGTACTCCCACCGACTTCACCAACACCGAACCCAAGCACGGTGCCTACGCCAACTTCGGTTGGATCTACGTTGACGACCTCAGCGACACCTTCGCAAGCAGCAGCGTAAAGAACTATGCCCGCTACCTCGACATCGAGCACGGTGTAGCAGGTGTCAACTACTCTAGCGCCTCCGGCACCCAGTACACCCGCCGCTACCTCACCTCTGCTCCCGACAACGTCCTTGCAGTTCGATACGCAGCAGAAGGCGGCAGCGACAAGCTCCACCTCCTCTTCACCCTTGCTCCTGACGGTAACATCGGCGCCAAGAACCTCCAGTACGCTAACGGCTGTGCTCAGTTCGAAGGCAAGTCCAAGACCGTAACCTTCGGCTGCCAGATGCGCGTTTACGCCACCGATGGCGAAGTCGTTACTACGAGCGAAGGCATTGAAGTGAAGAACGCCACCGAAATCGTTCTTCTCATGAATGCCCACACCAACTTCGACATTACTAAGGCTACCTGCGTCAACGGTACTCAGGCCGACGTGAACGCTCAGATCAATGCTACGCTCGCCGCAGCAGAAGAAAAGGGTTGGAGCGCTATTCACGACGCTCACGTTGAAAACTTCTCCGGTCTTATGAACCGTGTCAGCCTCCAGCTTGGCGACGCTGCCAGCACCATGACCACCAAGCAGCTCATTGACAACTACGCTACTGCCGCCAACCGCACTAAGGCCGACGGTCTCTTCCTTGAGCAGCTCTACTATCAGTTCGGCCGTTATCTCGAAATCAGCTGCAACAACATCTTCGTTGCAGTTCCCTCAAACCTTCAGGGTATCTGGAACAACGACTCCAACACCGACTTCTGGCATTGCGACGTCCACACCGACGTTAACGTGCAGATGAACTACTGGCCCGCAGAAACCACCAACCTCAGCGAGATGCACCTCCCCTGGCTCTACAACATCATCTGGCTCTCCGGCAACGATCGCAACTTCCACAAGAAGGTGGCCAACGGTTACAAGAGTGGCGTTCGCGGTTGGATGTGTACGACCGAGTGCAACATCTACGGCGGCTGCTCTTCATGGATGGACTACAAGATCAAGACCCTTGCAGCTTGGAACTGTTCACACCTCTGGCAGCACTATCGCTACACCCTCGACAAGGACTTCCTCAAGGAATCTCTCCCCGCGATGGTTCGCGCTGCTCAGTTCCTCATCGACATTTCGACCAGCAAGAACAACGATGGTACTTTCTACGTTCGCGACGAATACTCTCCCGAACATGGTCCCGAAGGCGGTCACTCTACCGCTTTTGCCCAGCAGAACACAGCACAACTTTTCCTCAGCATCATGCAGGCTGACAAGGAACTCAACGGCGATCTTCCCGCAGATGTAAGCCAGGCTGACCTCGATGAGATTGCTGCATTCTACGAGAAGATTGACAAGGGTCTTCACACCGAACAGTACGGCGGCAAGACCTGTCTCAAGGAATGGTACGACCTCGGCCTCAACTATGACGGTCATGCTGCCGACCACCGTCACCTCAGCCACCTCATGGCTCTTTTCCCCTATGGTATGGTAAGCCCCTTCACCACCATTCCCGCAGATCGCGAAATGTGGCAGGCTGCTGTCAACTCTCTCGCTGTCCGCAACGCTACCAACGTAACGGGTTGGTCCGGTGGTCACAAGATCAACCTCCATGCTCGCGCTCTCGAAGGCGACAAGGCTCACAGCTACTTCCCCCTCATGCTCAAGCACTCCACCAGCTACGAAGTTGCTATGCAGAATGAGGCTGGTGTTTACTACAACCTTTGGGACGCTCACTCTCCCTTCCAGATTGATGGTAACTTCGGCTACACCTCTGGCGTCACCGAGCTCCTCATGCAGAGCTACGACGGCACCATCCATGCTCTCCCCGCTCTTCCCAAGGAGTGGAAGGAAGGTAGCGTGAAAGGCCTCAAGGCTGTCGGCGGTTTCATCGTTGACATCGAATGGGCAAACAGCAAGGTTACCGCCCTCAATATTGCCAATCCTCTCGGTCAGCGTATGATTGTAGACTGCGGCGATATCGACCTCACCAAGGTTTGTGTTGTCAACCAGAATGGCCAGCCCATTGAGGTCTATGCTCTCGACGGCACCTCTGGCTACGAAATCATGGCGAAGGCAGGCGACGTCATCACCATCGACACCACCAAGGCCAATCCCCTCGTAGGCATCAAGCAGGCCACCACTACTGCAACGTCATCCACCATGTACGATCTTCAGGGCCGCAGCACCAAGCGCACCGAAGGCATCGTCATCAAGGCTGGCAGCAACGTGCTGACCCGCGACGACGGACGCCCCG
>JAUNIC010000276.1 GCA_030523615.1 Bacteroidales bacterium | reverse complement strand
TGCGCTGCCAGAGGATGCCGTTCTGGGGCTTGAGCACCCAGTGGTTCTCGTCGGGGAAGAGGAGCATCTGGGCATCGATGCCGCGGAGACGGGCTGCGGTGAAGGCGCTCTCGGCCTGAGTATATTCGATGCGGAAGTCCTTCTGGCCGTGGATGCAGAGGATGGGGGTGTCCCAGCGGTCTACATAGAGGTGGGGCGAGGTCTCGAAGACCTTCTGACGCTGGCCGTCCTCGTTGATGTACCAGGGTGCCTTGCCCATATCCCAGTTGGGGAACCAGAGTTCCTCGGTCTCGACGTACTGCTGCTGGGTGTTGTAGATGCCGTCGTGGGCAATGAACGCCTTGAAACGCTTGTCGTGGTTGCCGGCAAGCCAATAGACGCTATAACCGCCGAAGCTGGCGCCGACGCAACCGAGACGGTCACGATCTACGTAGGGTTCCTTGCAGAGGTCGTCGATGGCAGAGAGGTAGTCCTTCATGCACTGGCCGCTGTAGTCGCCGCTGATCTCTTCGAGCCATTCCATGCCGAAACCGGGAAGGCCGCGGCGGTTAGGAGCGATGATGATGTAGCCGTTGGCAGCCATGATCTGGAAGTTCCAACGGTAGCTCCAGAACTGGCTGACGGGACTCTGGGGACCGCCTTCGCAGAAGAGGAGGGTAGGGTACTTCTTCGTGGGATCGAAGTGGGGAGGATAGATGACCCAGCAGAGCATATCCTTATCGTCGGTGGTCTTCACCCAACGTTCCTGGACGTCGCCGAAGGTGAGCTGGTCATAGGTTTCCTGATTGACGTGGGTGAAGCAATCTGCAGGTGTGGCTGTCATCTTGGCCACAAGATTCTTCTTGTTGGTGTTTACATTGATGATGTAGGCTTCGTCAGCCTGGCTCATGCTGTGGCGCTTGACGATGAGGAGAGGGACGCTCTTCTTGTCACGAGGGGGCACGTAACCACAAAGGCTATAGTCGCAAACGTCGTCAGTGAGCTGCTGCACGTTGCCCTGGAGGTCGGCCACGTAGATGTTGGTACGGCCGTGCCAAACAGCGGTGAAGTAGAGCAGGTTTCCTTCGGGATTCCACAGGTAATCCTCGACACCGCTTTGGCGACCCTGGCCGAGATCTTCGGTGACGAAGGTGTGTTCGCCGGTCTCAATATCCATAACACACAGGCGCGTGCGATCGCTCTCGTAGCCGTCGCGGGCCATGGAGCGGAAGGCGATGTGCTTGCCGTCGGGGGCGAAGGCGGGATTGTCGTCGTAACCGGGGAAGGCTACAGCGCCCATGTTGGCGGGCTGTTCTTCGAGGCTCTGTGTGTAGTCGGTGTGGACAGCCATGCGGTTGGTGCGCTGATTGTCCTTGCAGAGATTGCGCGTGGTCTTGGAAGCAATGTCGTAGAGGAAAATGTCAGAGTCGGTAGAGATGGCGTAGTCACGACCCGTCTTCTTGCGGCAGGTGTAGGCAATCTGCGAGCCGTCGGGGCTCCAAGCAAACTGCTCAACGCCACCGAAAGGCTCCATGGGGCTTTCGTAGGGCTCGCCATTGAGGAGGTCGCAGACGAGAGTGGCGCGGCCTTCGTTGACATTGTAGAGGAAGGGATGGGGAGCCGAGGTGACGTAGTGGTCCCAATGCTTGTACATAAGGTCGTTTACTACCATACCGGTGGCAAGGGGAAGGTCGGGTTCCTTCTCGGCGATGGCCGTGTGCTGGGGCACTTCCTGAACGACGAGGAGGCGTGTGGCGTCGGGCGAGAAGAGGAAGTCGCCGACATTGCCGTCGGTATGCGTCACCTGGTGACGGTCGCTGCCGTCGGGATTCATTGTCCACACTTCTCCGCCTGCCATGTAAGCCACGCGGCCGTCGGCAAGGAAGGTGGGAGCGTATTCGCTTTTTCCCTCCTCGGTGAGCTGGGTGATCTTTCCGCTTTTGAGGTCGTTGAAGTAGAGCACAGAGCGGCTGTTGTTCTTCTCTACGCTATAGTAGCTGACGGCGTAGACGCAACTGCTCATATCGGCCTTCATGCTGACGTTGCCCAGACGGCCCATGGCCCAAAGGCGCTCAGGAGTCATGAGATCATCAGCTGCAGAGGCAGCGATGCTGCTGGTGGCGAGTGCTGCTGCCATGATGATGTTCTTGATATTCATAAGTGGGGGTCGGCGATGGCATCGCCGAAGGATATTAACGGGATAATGCTAGTGGGGGGCTTCGGGAGGATGAGGCTATTGGTGGTTGTTGCGCATGGCAGCGTTCTTGGCACGCTGTTCGTCGAGGAGTTTCTGCTGCTCTTC
>JAUNIC010000275.1 GCA_030523615.1 Bacteroidales bacterium | reverse complement strand
AGTATATTTGAGCTGATTATTATTGCAGTTCTGCATTTTTTTAGTAAATTTGCACCATCAATGGCGGCCGTATCGGCCACCATCTTGCCAGCGGGCAGGGAAATCAACATTCGGATTATTAACAACGTTCTGTGTTATCGAATCAACCAGGAACCTAGGAAATTCTTTATTGGTTCAATAATAACGTAAAACAGAAGTAATAAGAACGTCTGCGCAATAGCGTGGACGGCTTATCTGTTTTACGTGGGCTTTCCTAGGGCCTCTGGTTGAAGATAAGATTGCGTCCACGCCTTTTTGTCTTCATCAGAGAGCCCTTTGATGTTTATCCTGAGCTTATCGAAGGATTTTGCCCACAAAATAGATAAGACAGCAACGTCCTAAAGTCTATTGTGCTATGGCAAAGCGAAACCAATTGGGCTATCGTGACATCGAGAGCCGACTGGAGCAGCTGAAGCACCGTCGTGTCGAAGCCCATGAAGTGGGCTACCATCTGCTGTATGCCTTCGGCAAGAGCGAAAAGGACATCTCCCGACACAAAGAAGGGAAAGGTGTGCTTAAGCCCTTCGACGGCCTGCTCATCAAAGGCCTGCTGTGCTACAAGGCGGCGAGCACCGTCGCCCTCACCGCCACACTCGAAGGGCTCAAGACCGACCCTCAGGTGGCGAAGGCCGCTCCAAAAATCATCTGCGTGAGCGATGGCGTCACCATCCTCGCCTACGACCGCCGCGAAAACGACAGTTACGAGAATCCCCTCGGACGTCTCTACTGCGACTTCGCCTTCTTCTATCCCCTCGCCGACGTGGAGCGCGTGCACAACGTCGAAGAGTCGCCCGCCGACGTCAAAGCGGCTGAGCAGCTCGCCAAACTCCACGACGAACTCCGTGCCTACAACGAGTTCTCGACCGACAGCGACCTCCACGACCTCAACATCTTCATCTCCCGTCTCCTCTTCTGTTTCTTTGCCGAGGACACGGGCATCTTCGAGGCCAACCTCTTCTCCAACTCCATCAAGCAGTACACCAAAGCGGATGGCAGCGACCTCGCCGACTATCTCCGCGAGGCCTTCCACATCATGGACGTTCAGCCGCAAGACCGCGGCAACGATGTGGCCGACATCATCCGTCAGTTCCCCTACGTCAACGGCGGTCTCTTCGCTCTCGACATCCAGATTCCCCGCATGAGCCCGAAGGCGCGGAAGATCATCATTGCTTGCGGCGACCTCGACTGGCAAGACATCAATCCCGACATCTTCGGTTCCATGATTCAGGCGGTGGTCAACCCCGATGTGCGTGCCAACCAGGGCATGCACTACACCTCCGTGCCCAACATCATGAAGGTCATCAACCCACTCTTCCTCGACGAATTGCGCGCTGAGTACAACCGCCTGCTGGAGCTGTTGAAGCAGAAGAAGCAACTGCTCGATGTGGGAGGACTGACGGAGACGCAGTATCTCAAGGAGTGCAAACCCATAGAGCGTGGGTGCAACGCCCTGTTGCTGCGCATGTCGAAGATGAAGTTTTTCGATCCTGCGTGCGGCAGCGGCAATTTCCTCATCATCACCTACAAGATGTTGCGCCTGCTGGAGATGGACATCCTGCAGCTCATCCGTCTGTGCCACCCTCGCGAATCGATGTTGCAGTTTATCGACGGCTCGTGCATCAGCATCAGCCAGTTCTACGGCATCGAGTTGCTCGACTTCCCTCACGAGATTGCCATGCTCTCCCTCTGGTTGGCGGAGCACCAAATGAACAAGAAGTTGCACGAGGGTTTCGGTGTCAACACGCAGGCTCTGCCCTTGCAGAACATCACGCAGATCCGTTGCGGCAACGCTTGCCGCCTGGATTGGAACGTAGTGTGCCCGCACACCAAAGACGAAGAGGTCTTTGTGTTTGGTAATCCGCCGTATTTGGGGAGTAGACGCCAAGACGATTCACAGAAGAAGGACATGGAACTACTCTTCCATGAGAACTATGGCGAATTGGATTACATTGCTTGCTGGTTTAAGGCTGGAGCCGACTACATACGAGGAGGTAAAGCAAAATATGCCTTCGTAACGACAAACTCCATTTGCCAAGGATTGCAAGTAGCTCTTCTCTGGAAACGAGTATTGAAAGGTGGTTTGGCCATAGACTTCGCATACACGTCATTCAAGTGGGCCAACAATGCCAAACACAATGCTGCAGTTACCGTAATAATCGTTGGTGTAGCCAATGAAAAGCACATTGTCACAAGAAGGATTTTTACAAAAGATGCTGTAAAGGTGGTAAAGAACATTTCTCCGTT
>JAUNIC010000077.1 GCA_030523615.1 Bacteroidales bacterium | reverse complement strand
AGATGGCCAAGAAGATTGCCCGCGAGCAGCTCCAGTTCCGCATGGTCAACGGCGAAAAGCCCTACGTGCCTAAGAACGTCTAAGACCCCCAAGTATCCCCCAGAGGGGGACTCACGAAGTCCTCTGATGGGGGCACACAAATTCTCAAATTCTTGATAAAAAACAGATAATCAGGAATTAGAGAATTACGGAATTGCAGGAATGAAAATTCTCAAATTCCCAAATTCGGGAATTCTTGATAAAAAAAATAGATAATCAGGAATTATAGAATTACGGAATTGCAGAAACGGAAATTCTCAAATTCGGTATAAACACGACAAACACATGAACGAACGCACTAAGGACACGCTGAAGTTTATTCTTCAGGTCATCGTGAGCATCCTCACGGCCATCATCACCACCCTCGGCACCACCTCGTGCATGACCGCCCTGGCCATGGTGTAAGGCTCATCAGCATCCTCACGGCCTCATCTGACTATCGGGGCACCGCCCTCGGCACCACCAGCTGCATGACCGCTCTGGCAATGGTTTAAGCCTCCTCTCAGCGCCTACGAGCCCTCCCCCTCGCTCGGCGTCCCGTAAGGGCGACGCTTGCCAGAGCAAGAATGGGGGGAGTTGGAGGGGGGCTTCCAGCTGCATGAGTGCTCTGGCCATGATCTATGGCGGTTAAAACTATGACGCAATCTACAAAATGCCGACGATAATGGCTGACCAAGACGTGTTGCTTGGTCAGCCATTTGTAATTTCTAAAGGTCTTTTGCGCATAATTTTATTAATTATACTCAACAAAAATGATTTTTTGGGGAGTTTTGTCTTTTATAAAAGATAAAATTCGTATCTTTGCAGAAAATTTCGAGTATAAAAGATAAAATGAAACTAATCTCACGACAGCATTATCTGGACAAGATAGAAAGGTATCTTGGCAAGGACACTATAATTATTCTGACTGGTCAGCGACGAGTCGGCAAGAGTTTCGTGCTGCGCCTGTTCAAGGAGAAGGTTTCTGCAAACCCCGACAACAACATTATTTATATAAATAAGGAGAAGAAGGAGTTTGACGAAATCAAGAACTATCACGACCTCAACGCCTACATAGACGAACGTCGCGATGAGACTACGATGAACTATGTTCTCGTAGATGAGATACAAGACATTGAGGAGTTTGAAAAGAGTGTACGCAGCTACTACGAAGAAGCTGACATAGAACTGATTATCACCGGCAGCAACTCCAAGATGCTGAGCAGCGATCTCAGTTCCAAGATTGGAGGACGGTACAAGGAAATTTACGTTCAGGCGTTGAGCTATGAGGAGTTTCTTGTGTTCCACAACCTCACGGAGGGCGACGAGGCTTTGAGCAAGTACATCCAGCTGGGTGGTCTTCCGGGATTGGTGCGCTATGGTTTGGACGAACAGGACGCACGAGAATATCAGACGGACGTCATCAACACGGTGCTGCTGAAGGACGTCATCATGCGCAACCAGATACGCAATGTGCCTTTCCTTGAGAACCTTGTGCGATTCCTTGCCGACAATACGGGTAAGATTATCTCTGCCAACAGCATAGCAAAATACATGAAGTCGCAAGGCGAGAAAATCACCACTACGGCCGTCGCCAATTATGCCAAGTTCCTGTGCGATGCCTACATGCTCCACAAGGTGAACCGCTACGACATTCACGGCAAGCGTCTGTTTGAGAGCAACGACAAATACTATTTCGAAGACAACGGCATTCGCAATGCACTTGCTGGTGGAACTCGCGAGGGTGACATTGAAAAGGTCATCGAGAACGTCATCTACAACCATCTCATTCGCCTCGGCTACAAAGTCACCGTAGGGCAGTTGCAGGCAGGTGAGATAGATTTCGTATGCTCGAAACCAGGCGGGCAACGTGCTTACGTTCAGGCAAGTTACATCATTGCCGACGATGCGACCTACGATCGTGAATTTGGTAATCTCCACGCCATCAAGGACAATTATCCGAAATACGTCATCTCCCTGACGCCGCTTGTCACCAGAGCCGACGATAATGGCGTCACCCATCTGCACCTAAGGAAATTCTTGACAGAAGGATTAGAATGATTTATTGCAGAAAAGATACATTTTTTGTGAGATTCATTCGTTTTCTCATTCAAGAGTGTTGCCGAAATAGAAAAAGGCTCGGATTATTTTCAACTTTTTGCCCTTCTAGCTTCGCTATGTGATTTTTTTTTACTACTTTTGCACCCTTGAAAACGCAGCATTGCGTCACTCACAAAAAACAAGAAAACTCACATGACTACCGATAAAAACCACGAAGGCCGCGTCATTGTCTTCAGCGCCCCCAGCGCCTCCGGCAAGAGTACGCTCGTCAATTATCTCCTTGAGCAGGGTGTGCCTCTCCACTTCTCCGTCAGCGCCACGAGTCGCCCAGCGCGCCCTCTGCAGGACGGCACGATGGAGCAGCACGGTGTGCACTACTTCTTCCTCACGCCCGACGAATTCCGTGCGCACATCGAAGCCGGCGATTTCCTCGAATACGAAGAAGTCTATGCCGACCGCTTCTACGGCACCCTCAAGCAACAGGTCGATGCGCAACTCGCTGACGGCCAGAACGTCATTTGCGACGTCGACGTCAAGGGCGGCGTAAACATCAAGAAGCACTACGGCGACCGCTGCCTCTCCATCTTCATCCAGGCTCCTTCGCTCGAAGAGATCGAGCGCCGTCTCCGCAGCCGCGGCACCGATGACGAAGAGAGCATCCGCAAGCGCCTCGACCGCGCTGCTTACGAACTCACCTTCGCGCCTCAGTTTGACCGCGTCATCGTCAACGACGACCTTGCCACGGCGCAGGCAGAGATCTACAAGGTCGTTACCGACTTCCTCAAGCAATAATGGGCAGTATAAACCAAGCCACCGTTCCCGAAACGTCAGTTTCGGGTCGTCGCGTAGGCATCTTCGGCGGCTCCTTCAACCCCATACATCTTGGGCACATTGCCTTAGCGCAAGCGGCTATCGAACAGCAGCTTGTCGATGAGGTGTGGCTACTTGTAAGCCCGCTGAACCCGCTGAAAGTGAATAAGACGCTGCTGCCCGAGGAAGAACGTCTGCGACTCGCTGAGAAGGCGCTCGAAGGAACGAAAGGCATCAAGGCCTCCTCCTTCGAATTCCAATTGGAACGCCCTTCATACACCTGGAAAACCCTCGAAGCCCTCGAAGTCGCCTACCCTCAGCACACGTTCTCGCTCATCATCGGCGCCGACAATTGGGCCATCTTCGACCGTTGGGTAAAAGCCGACCTCATACGCGCGCGCTATAACATATATGTGTACCCACGCGAGGGAAGCGAGATTCTGCCCGACGCTGAAGGCCACATGCCCACCGCCATCATCGACGCCCCACTCTACCCCTTCAGCAGCACCGACATTCGCAACGCCATTGCCGAAGGCGCCTCCGACGAAGTCCTCGCCACGATGCTTCCCAAGGCCATCATCGACGATTGCCGAAGACTTTATGCCTCGACAACCATGCACCACTAACCGCAAAAACATGAAGATTCACCACATACTCCCCGCCCTCGCCGCAGCATTCATGCTCACCGCCTGCAGCGACAAAGACGGCGATTGGGATCCCATGAAGTGGGAGAAGAACTCCTACGCCTCCACGAAGATTGACGGCAAGAAGTACATTGAAGTTCCGCGTCAGGGTGGAACCTACACCTTCACCTGCAAGAACTACGATGGCTTCTGGCTCTACGCCGTCAACATCAAGACCAGCGGCTATGGTTTCACCATCGAGAAGCACCTCGAAAACAACTCCTTCGGCAACGATTGGAACGAACACCACATGCAGAGCGACGGCTGCACCGTCGACATCGAAGGCAACAAGATGACCGTCAGCTTCGACTACACCGACGCCACCCGAACCTACGAGGTAGGCATTACCGGCGGCGACATTTTCGACACGTTGTACTTTATCCAAAACTAGTCCTGCCCTCCTCGTCTGACAACTTGGTACAGAAGAAGTAACTTCAATTCTTAATTTTTAACTCTTCATTCTTAATTGAATTTTAAGCTTACCGATTGGCTCCCAACGACCCGCAAGGAGATGGAACTCCGCGGATGGGAGCAACCCGATGTTGTCATATTCTCCGCCGATGCCTACGTGGATCACCCCAGCTTCGGCGCTGCCGTAATCGGCCGCTTGATAGAGGCCGAGGGCTTCCGTGTGTGCATCGTGCCGCAACCCGATTGGCACGGCGACTACCGCGACTTCAAACGCTTCGGACGTCCTCGTCTGATGGCGATGGTGGCTCCCGGCGGCATGGATTCGATGGTCAACAAATACACCGCTGCACGCCGCCTGCGTAGCGAAGACGCCTTCTCGCCCGACGGACGCCACGATATGCGTCCCGAAATGCCCACCATCGTCTATACGAAAATCCTCAAGGAACTCTACCCCGACCTCCCCGTTGTCCTCGGCGGCATCGAAGCCAGCCTTCGCCGCGTGACCCACTACGACTATTGGAAGGATCAGCTGCGCCCCAGCATCCTCGTAGAGAGCGGCGCCGACCTCATCACCTACGGCATGGGCGAACTCCCTACGGCTCAGCTCCTTCACCTAATGGAGGACAAGCTCGGCCACCATCGTGAGGAGTGCTTCGTCAAAGTCGAGGACTTCCACCACGTCTTGAAGAAATGGCCCGTGCCTCAAACCGTCAGCCTCGTCCGCAAAGAGGACATTCCCGGCGGCATCAAAGATTCCGACATTATCCTCGCCAGCCACGAAGAGTGTCTCCGCGACCGCAAAGCCCACGCCCGCAACTTCCGCCACGTGGAGGAAGAAAGCAACAAGATGGAGCCGCAACGACTGCTGCAAGAGGCCGCCGGCCGATGGATAGTAGTCGAACCCATGTTCCCCACGATGACGCAGGAGCAGGTCGATCGCTCGTTCGACTTCCCCTACACGCGACTCCCCCACCCCAAATACAAAGGCAAGACGATTCCCGCCTACGAGATGATCAAGTTCTCGGTCAATCTCCACCGCGGCTGTTTCGGCGGATGCGCCTTCTGCACCATCTCAGCGCACCAAGGCAAATTCATCATGAGCCGTTCGAAGGAGAGCATTCTTCGCGAGGTGAAGAAGATCATCGAAATGCCCGACTTCAAGGGCTACCTCAGCGACCTCGGAGGCCCGAGCGCCAACATGTACATGATGCGCGGCAAGAACCTTGACATTTGTCGTAAGTGCAAGAAACCCAGCTGCATCCATCCTTCCGTTTGCGGAAACCTTAACGCCGACCACGCCCCACTCATCGACATTTATCGCGCCGTCGATGCTCTCCCCGGCATTAAGAAAAGCTTCATCGGCAGCGGCGTTCGCTACGACCTCCTGCTCCACAAATACAAGGACGAGCACCTCCGCAAGGCGGCTTACGACTACACCCGCGAACTCATCCTCAAGCACGTCAGCGGACGCCTCAAGGTGGCTCCCGAGCACACCTCCGACCGCGTGCTGAACCTCATGCGCAAACCCTCGTTCGACCTCTTCTACGAGTTCAAGCGCATCTTCGACCAAATTTGCCGCGAGGCCCACCTTCGCCAGCAGATCGTCCCCTATTTCATGTCGAGCCATCCCGGTTGCTTGCCCGAAGATATGGCCGACCTCGCCGCCAAAACCAAAGACCTCGACTTCCAGCTGGAGCAGGTGCAGGACTTCACCCCGACGCCCATGACCGTAGCCACAACGTGTTGGTATAGTGGCGTCCACCCCTACACGCTCGAACCGACCTTCACGGCCATCAATCCCGACGACAAACAGCGCCAGCGCATGTTCTTCTTCTGGTACAAGCCGGAAGAGTGCCAGCGCATCGTGAGCGAGCTGAGGAAGATGGGGCGCGAAGACCTCATCGCCAAGCTTTACCCTGGGCCTAGAGATTCTAGAGAGCCTAGAAGTTCTAGACAATCTAGCAGATCTAGAGATTCTAGAAATTCTAGAGACTCCCAAAAGCCCAAAAGCTACAACCCGAATTTCAACTCCAACTATTATAATCAACATAAAAAGCCTAAACGCAAATGAACGCAAAGAAAATTCGCGCAGCCATCGTAGGTTACGGCAACATCGGCCGCTACACCCTCGAAGCCATTGAGGCCTCCAGCGATATGGTTTGCGCTGGCGTCGTACGCCGTCGCGGAGCAGAAGATTGCCCCGCTGAACTCGCAGCTTACCCCGTTGTAAAGAACATCTCCGAACTTCAGGACGTTGACGTAGCCATCCTCGCTACCCCCACCCGTTCGGTTGAAGAATATGCCCTCCAGTGCCTCGCCCTCGGCATCAACACCGTTGACTCCTTCGACATCCACGGCCAGATCGTTGACCTCCGCCGTTCGCTCGACAAGGCCGCCAAGGAACACGGCGCCGTGAGCATCATCTCCGCAGGTTGGGATCCGGGCAGCGACTCCATCGTCCGCACCCTCATCGAGAGCCTCGCTCCCAAGGGCATCAGCTACACCAACTTCGGCCCCGGCCGCTCCATGGGCCACAGCGTATGCGTGCGCTCCAAGGCCGGCGTGAAGGACGCTCTCTCCATGACCATCCCCGTAGGCGAAGGCATCCATCGCCGCATGGTGTACGTAGAACTTGAAGAAGGCGCTGACCTCGCCGAAGTTACCGCAGCCATCAAGGCCGACCCCTACTTCGCCAGCGACGAAACCCACGTCTTCCAGGTAGAGAGTGTTGACGCCCTCAACGACGTTGGTCACGGCGTAAACCTCACCCGCAAGGGCGTGAGCGGCAAGACCCACAACCAGCTCTTCGAGTTCAACATGAAGATCAACAACCCCGCCCTCACCGCTCAGGTTCTCGTCAACGTAGCTCGCGCCTCTCTCAAGCAGCAGCCCGGTGCCTACACCATGATTGAAATCCCCGTCATCGACTTCCTCCCCGGTGATCGCGAAGAAATTATTCGTCACCTCGTGTAGTCTTAACTCGAAAATAATCAAAGAAATGCCCCGCAGCAAATTCGCTACGGAGGCATTTCCTTTTTTGGGGCGTATTAATCGAATTTGAGTTCCCCCTTCTTGTCCGCCTTCCAATAGTCGGAGAGCTGGCCGAGGAGAGCCGTAATATCTTTCGTTGCTCGAGCTGTATCGTCGCTGATGGGCTTCTTCTGCAGACGCAACATCATGACGCCATAAAGCAGTTCGAACAACAGACGGAACTCGTCGGCTTCGCCCGCTTCAGATTCGTGATTTGCTGCACGCTTCGCACGAAGCTCCACAACGTAAGGCAGCACCTTGTAATACATCTGCTTATAGTACGGAAACTTCTCCGAAGCCAAAAGCTGCGCGTTGAGATCAGCGAGACCGATGATGACGTTTTCGTTGATCTGCAGATGACCGCTATCTTTCTTCGCTTCCGAACGCATCATTTCGCACAGATTTTCGTACCACTCACGCATTGCGGCCATGGTGTCTGCATCGAGCTGAAAACGCGACAAATACTCATCGCTGATGCGGTCAATGTTGCAATCGTAGAGACGTATAATGTCCTCTACCTGCCACATATAGAGCAGGTATTCGGCACGGTTCTCATTCTTCAGACGATTAGCTATAATCATGTAAATAAGTTCTTTATGGCGTCAATGATTTCGGGAAGATTGTAGAAACGCAGCGAAATCTTGAAGATCGTGGTAAAGGCATAGATGATGCTGGCAAAGATCACAACACCACCGATGATGCGATTCATGAGCACAAGTCCCTTTTCGCCTACGGTGTGTTTCATCTTTGTCAGCGCGTGGGTCAATCCGAACCACCACAGCATGGCACCGGCGATGATGCTGAGATAACCGAACACGACGCCGAGGAAATTCGTGGGAACCACAAAAGTAAACTGCGCGAAGAGAGCAATGAAGAGGAAGATAATCAGCGGGTTAGCCACCGTGACGAGGAACGCCGAGATGTAATTGTTCAGCAGCGTACCCTTCTGTCCTGACGGCGTGTGGAGTTTCTTCGTAGGATTCGAGCGGAAGGTGATGATGCCGAAGAAGAAGAGGATGATGCTGCCCGCTACCTTGAGCCAAAAGATGTTTTCGGCCTGGCTGATGAAGTCCATGACGAACGACATACCGAAACCCGTGATGATGGCGTAGAAGAGGTCGCTTGTTGCTGCACCTGCACCCGTCACAAGGCCGTATTCACGTCCTTTGTTCATCGTGCGCTGAATACACAAAATACCCGTCGGGCCCATGGGAGCGGACACGACGATACCGATAATGAGGCCTTTGATGACGAGCTGGAAAGTGCTCTGGAACTCGGCCCATATATTGTTAATAAGGAGGTGCGGATCTAAGATTTCCATAATGCGATGCAAATTTCGCAATTTTTCGCGAAAGCCGAAAGCATAATAGCATTTTTTTGTATATTTATCTTGCATTATCGCTGCAAAAGGGCGGTTTTGTTTGCAAAAACCCTATATAAAAGTTAAAAAGGAGTCGAAAAACTTTCGCCGTTCGCAATTTTGCAGTACCTTTGCCATCGTTTTCAGGGGTGCACCGCCCTGCTCTCTTCTTTTTGAGCAAAACTTGACGGTGCTGAGATTATACCCTCACATCTGAACCGGGTAATGCCGGCGTAGAAAGTATGAACATTTTTAATCCTAACAACACACGATGAAACTAAAGTATTGTGTGGCTGCACTCGCGATGGGTGTGGCCTCTGGCGCTATGGCGCAAAATGCTGGCATCATGCTCATCGACGAGAGTGCCAACAACGATTCCATCCGTATCAAAGACCTCAACGAAGCCGTCGTAATGGCCGTCAAGGCTCCGAAGAATGCTCCTTTTGCTGTGAGCAACATCAGCCGTCAGGAACTCGACGCTTTCTCCAAGACCGGTCAGGAACTTCCCTTCCTCTTTGCCCGCACTCCCGGCGTTGTGGCATGGAGCGAGAACGGTCTTGGCACGGGTACCGTCTACATGCGTATGCGTGGCAGCGCTGACAGCCGCATCAACGTGACGCTCGATGGCGTTAGCCTCAATTCGCCTGAGGATCAGTGCGTTTTCTGGGCCAACATGAACAGCTACGCTGCTCTTCTTGGCGACGTGCAGATCCAGCGCGGTGTGGGTACTTCGACCAATGGCGACGGCGCTTTTGGTGGTACCGTAGCCATGACGACCAAGACTCCCTACATGAAGCCCCGCCTCGACCTCACCGCCAGCTATGGCAGCTACAACACGGCTGTCTACGGCGGCAATTTCTCCACCGGCCTCTTCTGCAAGGATCATCTCATCCTCGATGGAGCTTTCCACCAGACGCAAACCGATGGCTACATCCACGGTACCGACGGACGTTCCGGAAGCTACTACGGCGGCCTGACCTACTACTCTACCGACCGCAACTTCAAGCTCAGCTACAAGAACATCGGCAACTACGAGATGACGGGACAGGCTTGGAACGGTATTGACACCGGCGACCTCCTCGACTGGAACTACGGCGGCATGGGCACCGGCATCTTTAATTATAAAGATATGTATGACGCTGGCCTCGGCAAGTACAACAGCCTCTACGAATACCTCAACGACGGTGGCGATCCCTCGAAGGGCACGAGTCGTTACGAGCTGAAGGACGGCAGCTTCTGGCCTCGCACCACGGACAACTTCTGGCAGAACCATAACCTGCTGAATGCCAGCTGGAACATCGATGAGCATTGGATGCTTTCGGCCACAGCTCACTACACCCACGGCCACGGTTACTATGAGGAGTTCCGCAGCAACAACAAGCTCTCTAAGTTCGGCCTTCCCACGCTCACGCTCGCAAATGGCGACAAGATGAAGAAGGCTGACTTCATCCGTCAGAAGGGCCTCACTCAGGATGCTTGGGGCATTGTTGCCAATACGAGCTACACAAGCGAAAAGTTCGACTTCATCGGTGGCGTGACGCTTCAGGAATTCGTCGGAAACCATTGGGGCTATGTGACTTACATGCCCGACGAGGTGCGTTCATACCTCAAGACACAGAAGACTAATGCCTACGGCGGCAGCGTGTGGGGTGAAGGCAAACACGCTAACGACTACAAGTACTACGACAGTGACGCTTCAAAATTCGATGCTTCTGTTTTCGCCAAGGCTATTTGGCACATTACCAACAGCTTCGATGCTTTTGGCGATGTTCAGTACCGCCATGTGGATTACGTGACGAGCGGCATCAACGACAAGTTCTACGACTCCATGCAGAACCAGAAGCTCAACATCGACCAGAGCTACAACTTCGTGAATCCCAAGGTAGGTCTTTCCTTCCATCAGAACGGCCACAACGCCTTTGCCTCTTACGCTCTTGGCCATCGTGAACCCGAGCGCAACAACTTCACCGACAACGGCAACTATCCCGCTCCTGAAGCAGAAAGCCTGAACGACATCGAGCTCGGTTACAGCTTCAGCAATCGCGTATTCCATGCTGGTGTAGGCGCTTACGCCATGCTCTATCACAACCAGTTTGTGCAGACGGGCGAAGTCAGCGACATCGGCGAGGCTCTCACCACCAACATCAAGAGCAGCCAGCGTCTCGGCGTCGAACTTTCTGCGGGTGTGAATGTGACCAACTGGCTCTCTCTCGAAGCCAACGCTGCCCTCAGCCAGAACAAGATCAAGGATTTCGACGAGGTGGTTGAAGATTGGGACAACTACGACACCGGAGTTGCCATGAACCACTACGACAACTCTACCCTCGCCTTCTCTCCCTCGGCCATCCTGAACGGCTTCATCGACTTCCACTATCGCGGTTTCAAGGCCACTTGGCACACGGGTTACGTCTCCAAGCAGTACCTCGACAACACGGAGTGCGACCAGCGTTCGCTCGACGCCTACACCCGCACTGATGTGGCGCTGAGCTACGATCTCAAGGTGGCTAAGAAGGGCTTGAAAAACATCGTCTTCGGTGTAAATCTCAACAACATCTTCAACGCTCACTACGCTTCGAACGGTTGGGTGTACAGCGCGCTCTATGCCAGCGGCGGCAATCCCGAGGGCAATCGCTACACCGAAATCGGCTACATCCCTCAGTCGGGCTTCACGGCTATGGGTAGCGTGACGCTTCGCTTTTAGTCGTTAGTTGCGAGCACAAAAGATTTTTTTATCCCGAATTATAGGAATTAAGGATTTTCGATCTTGTAATTCCTTCATTTCTTGGATATAAGAATTACAGGAAACGAAATTCTCTAATTCTCTAATTCGGGATAAATAAAGACTCAAAACGCATTCTCTAATTCCGGATAAACACAAAACCACCTGACCATGGAATGGAATAGCATCCTCGACCTCACGGCCCTCATCGTAGGCCTTGTCTACCTGCTCTTGGAGTACCGCGCCAGCATCTATGTGTGGATAGCCGGCATCATCATGCCCGCTGTCGACCTCTTTCTCTATTGGGACGCAGGACTTTACGGCGATTTCGGACTCGCTGTCTACTACCTCCTTGCGAGCATCTACGGCTTCATAGCGTGGAAGTTTTGGAAGAAGGAAAGCACCACGGAGGAAATGCCCATCACGCGATTTCCGCTGCGTCTGCTGCTCCCCGTCACGGTAGTTTTTCTCGTCGTGTGGGGCATCGTTTGGGCCTTCCTGCAGTACTGGACCAACAGCACCGTTCCCGTGACCGACAGTCTTACTAATGCGTTGAGTATCATCGGAATGTGGATGTTGGCCCGCAAATACGTGGAGCAGTGGATTGTGTGGATTGTGGCCGACGCCATCTACGTGTGGCTCTACGCCTACAAGGGTCTACCGTTCAAAGCTTCGCTCTATACGTTCTACATCATCATCGCCTTCTTCGGCATCCGCGCATGGAAACAAAAAATGAATGCTCAAAAGCAGTAATGAAGGACGAACGTGCAGAAGCAGTGATTCTAGCCGCTGGCGATTACCCCACTCGCGCAGAACTACTTGATATTCTGCACAATAGTCCGCGAGTCATCTGTTGCGATAGCGCTGCAGAGGACTTCATTCGCAAGTCGGGCCGCAAGCCTTGGCGCATTGTGGGCGACTTGGACAGTCTTCCGCGCGAGATGCAGGAGGAATTGGCTGAAATCATTGTCCACGAAGACGAACAGGAGACGAACGATCTCTCGAAGGCTGTGCGCTATGCCCTTTCGCAGGGTGTGAGTAAAGTTGTGATCCTTGGTGCTACGGGCCGTCGTGAAGATCACACGTTAGGCAACATTTCGCTCCTCATAGACTTTATGCATCAGGGACTTAACGCGACGATGCTCACTGACTACGGCACGTTTATTCCTTGCCGTGATCACTATTCTACAGAGCTCCCTCTGAACACACAGGTCAGCATATTCTCCTTTGGTGCCACGGGATTCAAGGCCGAAGGACTACGTTATCCGCTCCACGACTTCAGCAGCTGGTGGCAAGGCACACTCAATGAAACCGTCAACTCCACCGTCATCATCCAAGCCAACGGCGACTTCCTCGTCTTTGTGAATCGTGCGTGAGGACAAAAGCGGACGGATTTATTTTAGGATAAAAAATGGTAACTATATACGATGTGGCAGCTGATTAATATTTCCTGCTTCGCGAAAGTGGAGGAAGAGAGGAAAGTTCTTGCTAAGGCAAGCCAGAAGATAATGGCAGAGGTGCCTGTTTGTATATAAGTGCCTAAAAAATAAGGAACAAGAATTATTCACATGCGGAGTAATTTTTGTTCCTTAATTGTTGGTGCGCTGCGGGGCTTTTGCTTCGCGCTACGGTGGTTGGGCACGGGGTTAGAAGTTCAGGTCGAGACCCACGGAGAGGTACTCGTTGAACTGGAAGTAGGAGTCGTCTTCGTTCTTCTTTTTCACGTTGTTGTCGTAGCGCGGATATAGGAAGAGCTTCGTCGATAAATACTTGTTGATCTTGAGGTTAATCGTGTTTTCCCACTCGGCTTTGAGGTGATGTTTGTAGTCGTAGAAAGCGTAGAGACGCGTCACCCAATTCACCTGATCGCAGAACTTCAGCGTCATGTTCATCGTCATCGTCGAACCCAAATCAATCTTGTGGTGCTTGCCTTCTTCGATACCGTAGTTCTTCACCAGCGCCTTGCGGTCGCAATACTTCAGGTTGGCAGCTGCGGGCGAAAGAGACAGCGTGAGGTTTACGCGCTTCTTCGACAGCTTATAGTCCATACCGGCAGAGAGTACGGCTTCGAAGGGCGAGAAGAAGTCGGAAGAAACATCGGCAGAGTTGGCTTTGTAGGCCTTGTAGAACTGCGTCCACGACTGCAGCGTGACGGTGTAGTCCCAATGGTGCCAAGCCTTGATACCCAACTTATCAGTAAGACGCAGGAGGTCGGCATTGGTCTTGAACTTGTGGTAGGTATCGCTCGGCGAAGTCTGGAAACCGAGTTTCGTCTCCAACTTGTTGCTGAAGGAGAGTTTGCGCTTGTTGTCGTAGTTCGCCTCGAAGTTGAACGCCGCAAGCATAGAGACGTGATTTTCACCACCTTTGTACCAGTTGTCCGAAACGTAATACTGCATGAACTGCGTGGAGTAGGAGCCCTTCAGCGTCCAGAAGTTGGGACGACGCACATGGATGTGGAAGTCGCTGAGGTCGAGGAAGTCAACGTCCTCGTGCGTACCTTTATCAATGTGCACAGGAGCTGCGGCTGTCTGTTGCGCTTCGGCACGCGTGGCGGTGTTGGACTTTTCCGACGGCAGAAGCACGTTTGTGGTCGATGTGATGGCTCCGGGAGTTGTGTAGACGGGCACATTCCAGAGGTTGTATTTCACCACATCAGGTGTGAAGGCATAGGTTTCGGCAAGCGTCCACGCAATGCTTTCGAGCGAAGTGGGGAGGACGGAGCCATGGGGAATGCTGTAGGCATCGCCGATGCTTCCGATGGTGTGGTGAATGGGGTGATCGAGGAGTGTGTTTCCGGCGAAGAGTGGGAAGTAGTAGGGATTGTCGAGCGACTCGAGTGACGAGTATTTTGCAGCGTTTGTTGCCATTGTGGCGCGCGTTGTGGCGGCCATACTATCGAGGCGTTCTTCGTATTTTCGTGCGATGTCGGTAAGCGTGTCGCTGAGTGTGTTTTGTGTCTTGACGGCCGTGTTGAACTGACGATAGCCTCTACCTCCGCGCCGCGTCTGTGCGGACGCAGTGAGCGCCAGCATAAACGTGAGAATGAGGAGGATACGTTGAGTCATATGTTTTGTATTGGGCTTATAGGGGCTAATGGCCCTTATGGGGCTGAT
>JAUNIC010000076.1 GCA_030523615.1 Bacteroidales bacterium | reverse complement strand
ATACGACCAGCCCGAATTTCGAGCGGGTCGTAGTATTTTGAGGCAAGGCTACGCGTGATTTGACAGCTGAAATTGTTAAAAATCGCACTTTTTACTCATTTTTTTGCATTCGCGTTGCGCGTATGTAAAAAATTATATATAAATTTGCAGCCTGAAAAGCTCTTTCCCTCAAAAGAGCGGATTGTGCGCCGACGCTCCGACGCACAACCCACCACCTTTAAATCGCTATTTATTATTTTCAAATTATTTTATTGTTTAACTTTAACTCTTTTTCTACTATGAAGAAAAGTTTACATCTCCTTGTGGCTGGTGCAATGTTCGCAGCAGGTGCAATGACTGCAAGCGCCGACCGCTACTACCAGCGTGGTGACGAAGCAGTTGATGCATTCAGCATCGAGGCAGGCGTGCAGTACGTTCTGAACTGCGCTCGTCCCGACAATGCAGGTGAGAAAGCTTTCCTCTTCGGCACCGAGAACCTCACCGCCAACTGTATCTACACCTTCGAAGAAGCAGGTAAGGCAGCCGATGGCTCCATCGCCTACTACATCAAGAACAACGAAGGTCACTATTTCACCATGCCTGGTCGTGCCGTCGGTTATACCGACAACAAGGACAACGCATGGCGAGTAACCATCAAGCCCTTCACTGGCTACGAGTCCGACTACGAGTTCTCTACTGACGACGAAGATCTCGCAGGTATCAATGCCTACATCGCAGAGTCTAAGGACAGCGGCGAAGATGGTCTTCTCCTCAACGATGCCACCTACTTCACCGACTCTGACGCAGGTGTTGTCATCGCTTCTGCTACTCCCGACGACGCTGCCGATGCCTGGAGTACCTACACTTACCTCCTCGGTGTTGCCAATGGCGCTACCAGCGGCAACGTTACCCGTGGTACCAACTACCAGAACAACGTTTGGGTAGTCTACACCGTTGAACAGCAGAGCGCAGAGGCTTACCTCGAGTCTGTCCTCCTCGAGCTCTTCGGCGACGAAGGCTGGAACCCCGATGAAATCTCTACCGGTAAGAACCCCGGCGACTACGATCCCGCAAAGGTTGACGCTGTAACTGAAGCTTACGAAAACGCCATCAGCGCTGACGAGTCAAATGCAGAAGCTCTCGCTGACGCCGTCAAGAAGGCATACGAGGAGTTCAAGGCCAGCTTCGTTAACTTCGGCCCCGGTTACTACATCTTCACCACCTTCCGCTCTTCAAAGGGTGCTCTCTTCGACAACACCGACAACGTGTCTGGTTGCAAGGCTAACCTCTACACCTACAGTGGTCCCGCTGTTGCCATCACCCACACCAAGACCGGTGGTAACGAGTTTTCTATCGGTGGCGGCGTTGGTCAGGGCTTCGACACCTATCTCCCCGAGAGCGAAGATCCCGAAAACGAATGGATGAAGACCGCTGTAGCTCCCTACATCGTTTGGAAGGTAATCGAGTCTGACACTCCTGGTATGTACTACGTTCAGAACTACCAGACCGGTCAGTACATCGGTGGTGCTCCCAAGAACGACGACGGCAGCCTCAAGCCCTCTAACGCTCCTATCCTCCTCACCAAGAACCCCGAGGCTAAGTACAACATGGCTCCCACCAACAACCGTAACGACGAAGGCGTTCTCTGCTGGAAGTTCTACTCCGACGAGCTCACCAAGAAGTCCGCATGGGGTGGCGGTTGGGAAATGGGTGGTCTCCACGCTCCTGGCGACGTCCTCAACCTCGTAACCTGGAACAGCGAAACCGACGGTTCCTGCTGGGTTCCCCGCACCGTAACCGAGGAAATGCTCAAGGCTATCGACGAGTACAAGCTCCAGCCTATGCTCAATATGAACCTCAAGAACCTCAAGGAAGAAGCTGAGGAATTCGTTGAGGACACCAAGGTCTACAACATCTTCGACCTCGCTACCGGCAAGGCCGCTGAAGGCCTCAACATCCTCGACAACATCGACGTCGACGGTCTCGTTACCAGCCCCGAGCAGCTCAGCTCTAATGCTGCCGAGACCAACGAAGGTCCCATCGAGAACCTCGTAGACGGCGACTTCGGCACCTTCTTCCACTCTGCATGGTCTGATGCTGCAGGCGAACTGATTGAGAAGATCGAAGTTGAAGATCCCGAAACCGGCGAAATCACCGAAGAGTATCCCGAGCACAACCTCATGATGGACCTCCTCGCTCCCTATCAGCAGCTCACCTTCAAGTGGTTCACCCGTCACGACAACAACACCATCAACGGTCGTCCCGTTAACGTTACCATCTTCGCCTCTAACGACGGCGAAAACTGGACCGAAATCTGCAAGGACACCTTCCACTACTACGGCACCAAGGTTCAGGTTGCCGGCGAGCAGAAGAACTCTTACATCGGTCTCCTCTCTGTTGACCTCAAGGCTAAGTACCAGCACGTACGTATCGACGTTGAAAACGACGGTATGAACAATGGTAAGTACGGCCGTTGGATGAACGCATCTGAATTCCGCGTATACGAAGGCCTCCAGTACGAGTACAAGTACGACAAGGAGAACTCTCCCTTCGAAAGCGTTCCCGCTGACATTGTTGCAGAACTCGAGAAGCAGCTCGAAACCGCAGCTACCGAACTCGAGGATCAGCTCGCTACCCAGGAAACCATCGACGCTCTCCAGAAGGCATTCGACGCATTCAAGGAGCACACTCCCAACCCCCAGGCTCTCCGCGACCTCATCACCAACGCTACCGACATCCACGACTCTGCAGAAGCTGGCGACCAGCCCGGTTACTTCACTCAGGAAGCTATCGACGCTCTCCAGAAGGCTATCGACGAAGCTGAAGGCAACTACAGCGGTTCTATGACCGTTGAAGAAGTTACCAACGCTAAGAACGCTCTCCAGGCAGCTCTCGACGCATTCGAGGCAGCTCTCATCAAACCCGAAAACGGCATCTATATGATCAAGAGCAAGTCTGAGAATGAGAACAACTTCGGTGCATACGTTTACGCTCAGAACAGCTCTAAGACCAGCAAGGTTGCTAAGGGCTACGCTGGCAAGGACGAAGTTGCTGCTACCGTTCTCGGTGCATACTGGCAGGTTGAAAAGCTTGAAGGCGGCTTCGCATTCAAGAACCTCTACACTGGTCTCTACCTCGCTCCCGTTGGCAACAAGACCGACGTTGTTGCTCAGAGCGAAGCTCCCTACGTTTACACTCTCCAGTTCGCTCAGGAGCCCGGTTGCTTCAACGCAGTTATCGCTGAAGAGGACGCTTACAACGGCACCTACATCTACCTCAACATGCAGCCCGGTGGCGGTATGGTAACTTGGGGCAGCGCTAAGGGCCGCGACAACAGCGCATTCGAGTTCGTTCCCGTTGACGAGTCTGACCTCGACAAGGTTATCAGCGACGGTTACACCTACAACCTCGAAATCAAGAAGGCTGCTCAGATCGCTACCTTCCCCGTTGACCTCTACCTCAGCTCTATCGAAGACGTTAAGTTCTACAGCGTAATCGGTCAGACCGAAGATTTCGCTATCCAGCTCAAGGAGACCGAGGAAGTTAAGGCAGGTCAGGCTTACATCCTCATCCCCACCGTTGAAGAAGCAGTTGTAACTCTCTTCACCGAAGCTGAGACTGTAGCAGAACTCAAGCCCGTTACCGAAGTAGGCGAAGCAGTTAACGGCCTCGTTCCTGTATTCACCGAAACTGTTGTTCCCAAGGACTGCGGTCTCTTCACCGTTGACCACAGCAAGGTTACCTTCTCTGAGGGTAGCGACGACGACACCGTAAAGGCTAACACTGGTTACTTCAACCTCGTTCCCAACACCACCGAGAAGGGTACCGCCTTCATCCCCGCTTCTGCAATGTTCGATACCGATGGTATTCAGAACATCATCATGAACAGCGATGTTGAAAAGGGTATCTACTCTATCAGCGGTGTTCGCGTGAACAGTCTCAAGAACCTCCCCGCTGGTCTCTACATCATCAACGGTAAGAAGTACATCGTAAAGTAAGAGCAAAATCAAGCTCGCTTGAATTTTGCCGAACGCCAGATGCTACTCGCGAAAGCAAGTACATCGTAAAGTAAGAGCAAAATCAAGCTCGCTAGCTTACGATTGATTCGTAAATAATAATTGACGCCTCGTAGCACACTGCTGCGGGGCGTCTTTTTGTGCTGTTATTCATTGTTTTTACCTCCACACTGCGCATTTGTTGGTAAAAAAATTCTAAAAGCTATTCTGTAAGTCGAAAAAACTTTGTCACTTCTAAAAGTTTCCGTAATTTTGCACCCGCTTATGACTCAGAGGCATACATACTGAGCGACAACATAGCACAACTTATACTTTTATAATGAAGAAACTACTCGCATTCCTTCTCCTCATCCTCAGCGCCACACTTACCGCTGCAGCACAGCACATCACTGGCCACATCACCGACGCCAAGACCGGCGAGACGGTGCCCTTTGTCAATGTTGTCTACGAAGGTGCCAAGAACGGTGTGCAAAGCGACGTCGATGGCAAATACTCCATAGCTTTCCACAACGGCAAACTCACTTTCTCCTGTGTGGGATACGCGCCTATGACTGTCAAGCCCAAACCGGGCGAAGTGCTCGACATCAAACTCACACCCAATGACTACGAGTTCGGCGAGATCAAGGTCGTGGTCAAGAAAGAGAAGTACTCCCGCAAAAACAATCCCGCCGTCGACCTCATGCGCAAGGTCATTGAAGCCAAGCGCAACTCCGACCTCCATCAGCACGACTTCTACACCGTCCAGCAGTACAACAAACTCAACTTCGCCCTCGCCGACGTCACCCCTAAGGTCTTCGAAGAAGGCGAATTCAAGAGTATGCCCTTCCTCAAGGAGCACGTCGAAGTTTCCCCCGAGACCGGCAAACTCATCCTGCCCCTCACCGTCGAGGAGACCGTGACGGAGATGATGTACCGCAAGAGCGACGATCTCAGCAAGAACCTCGTTATCGGTAAGCGCCAGGAGGGCATCAACCAGCTCTTCAACACTGGCGACATGCTCACGCAGATGCTCAACGACTTCTTCACCGAGGTCAATCTCTACGACGACAACATCCGCCTGCTACAGTACCAGTTCATCTCTCCGCTGAGCTCCAAGGACGCCATCTCGTTCTATCACTACTTCATCACTGACACGTGCTACATCGACGCCACGAAGTGCATCGAGCTCCAGTTCACGCCCGCCAACTACATGGACTTCGGCTTCAGCGGCTCGCTCTTCGTCACCGCCGACTCCACCTATCGCCTCAAGCGCGCAGCCATCGGCGTACCCGTCCACACCGGCATCAACTTCGTCGATCTCATGAAGATCGAGCAGACCTACGAGATGCTGCCCAGCGGCGAGCAGGTGCTCATCAAGGACGACATGCTCCTCGTCATGAAGCTCGTGAAGGACAACTTCAAGGTGCAGGCCAAGCGTACCACGGAGTACTCCGGCTTCGACTTTTCGCCCATCGCTGAAAGTACGTTAAGGTTCAAGGGCAAGACGAAGGTGCTGGCCGACGCCATGATGAAGGAAGACTCCTTCTGGGAGAACCACCGCTCCGAGAAACTCACACAGAGCGAAAGCCGCGTCAACACCTTCCTGGAGCGCGTGCAGAACATGAAGTACTTCAAGCCCGTTGTCTGGGTCGGCAAGGCGTTCATCGAGAACTACGTCGAGACCACCATGGACCCCAAGAAGGGCTCGAAGATCGATTACGGTCCTGTCAACACCACTATCGGTTACAACGATGTCGACGGTCTCCGCCTCCGCGCTTCCATCCTCTCCACCGCCAACCTCAACCCTCACCTCTTCTTCAAGGGTTATGTTGCTTACGGCTTTGGCGATCAGCGTTGGAAGGGAGCCGGCGAAGTCACCTACTCCTTTAATAAAAAGAAGTATCTGCCGCGCGAGTTCCCCGTCCGCAACCTCACCTTCTCCTACACCAACGACGTCACCTCCCCCTCCGACGTCCACATGCCCACCGACAAGGACAACTTCTTCATTGCCCTCAAGTGGTCGAAGGTCGACCATATGGTCTACAACGAGAACTTCAAACTCCTATACGATAACGAGTGGGAGAACGGTCTCCGCATGTCGTGGAAACTCTCCCACGACAAGATGGAGCCCACCGGCGCGCTCTTCTACCAGCCCGTTCAGTTCGGTGACCACGAGCTAGTTCGTCCCGTCGGCGACCATTCCCACGACATCCCCTTCCTCACCACCACCGACTTCACCTTCAGCGTGCAGTACCAGCCCGGCGCCGAGTACCTCAACACCAAGCAGCGCCGCATCCTCGTCAACAAGGAGGCTCCCCTCTTCGGGCTGAGCCACACCGTCGGCGTCAAAGGCGCGTGGAGCGACTTCACGTACAACAACACCGAGTTCGAAATCTACAAGCGCTGGTGGGTACACTCGTGGGGTAAGATCGACACCCGCCTCAAGGCCGGCGCCCAGTGGAACAAGGTGCCCTACCCTCTCCTCTGCGCTCCATGGGCCAACACGAGCTACATCCGCGAGGACAACATGTTCAACCTCATCAAGAACATGGAGTTCCTCAACGACCGCTACGTCAGCTTCATGGGCCAGTGGGACCTCAACGGTAAGATCCTCAACCGCATTCCCCTCATCCGCCGCCTCAAGTGGCGTGAGTACTTCGGTGTGAATGCGCTTTGGGGCCACCTCACCGACAAGAACAATCCCTACCTCGCTCAGAACGCTAACAGCACCGAGCTCTACTACTTCCCCTCGCGTACCCTCGTTGACGGCAGCTACCAGCAGCAGACGCAGGTCATGAATCCCCGCGTGCCCTACGTTGAAGCCTACGTCGGCATCCACAACATCTTCAAACTCCTCTGGGTACAGTACGTTCACCGCATCACCTACATCAACGACGCCACCTCCATCTACGGCGACACCCAGAAGTGGGGCATCCGCTTCATCTTCAAGGCAACGTTCTAAACCGACAGTCCTTCCGAAGGGAAACCCTCAGACATAAAACCACGAAAGAACACCGCTTCGCAGCAAAGACATTTCCTTGTTTTCACTGCGGAGCGGTGTTTCTTTATTGTTTTCTTTCCATGTAGAGCGTTCTCTACGGTATACATCTCCCCAAGCGTTTCTACTCTCTCTTTAAGTGGGTTACACCAATTTTGGGAGTATACAATCATGCACATTTGCGCGCATACTATTGCACGAGCCACATTTTCTGCGTACCTTTGCAGTCGAAAAGTTGAACACGCCAAAAGTTCCGCTCCATGAAACACATCTTTTATATTATTATCATAGCATTGCTCGTCACAGGATGCCGTCAAGAGCGTTCCGACGCTGATGCGTTGCAAAAGGCTTGCATCGTCCGCGGCGACTCTACCGCCACAGCGCGCAATTTCTACGACGCCGGCCATCGTCTCGTGAAATTAAGCACTCCTTCGGATAGTTTGGCAGATCCTGCCCTTGGCATTGCTCCCGACTCAGCGCTCCACGTTCTGCTCTTCGCTGCCGACTACGCCAAAGGCTCCTCCGACCACGCGCTCAACTACAACATCCATCGCCAGCTCGCCTTGCAGTACGAAGCGAAGAACCTCTTCTCCCTCCAGCAGGAGAGCCAGTTCACGATGCTTGCCGAAGCCCGGTTGCTCGCCGATCCTTACCGCATGGCCGAAGCCACGCAGCAAATGGCCATCACGACGCTCGCTATGGGAGCTGAGGAAGACGCGCATCAATTGAAGGATGCCCAGCGCCTCGCCCGTCAGGCCTACGCCGACGCCCCGACGGACAGCGTAGAGTTTCGTGCCGAGACGCTCCTGTTCCTTGCCCAGACCCACATCGCCGCCTCTTCCCTTCGACAAGCTCAGGATAAACTCGGCTCAGAGCAGGCTCAGACCGACTCCGCCGCCTTGCTCCTTCAGCGCGCCAAGGAAGAGTGGCCCGCCGTCGTCGACACCGACCTCTACCGCCTCTCCTCTATTTATATACACGCACGCGAGGGACGCACCGACGAGGCTCTCGCCCTCATCCACAGTACCGACGACGTCTACACCCGCATGGAAGCTTGGCGACTCGTCAAGAGCCTTGCCGAAGAGCGCGGAGCAGCCGCCCTCAACCAGCAAGCCTCCGACGCTATGCTCGCCCTTGCCGACACGATTGCCGAGCGCGAAGCTTCAGAGTCGACCGCCCGCATCCACGCCATCCAGCACGCCGACGCCCTGCGCCTCCTCCGTGTCGAACAAGCAGCAGCAACCGCCAGCGCTCGCGTGAAGTGGCTTCTCGCTCTCCTCGTCCTTTCGCTCCTTCTCGGCGGCTCCGCCTGGTGGGCGTTCACCCTGCGCCGCAAGGCCTACAGCGCCCGCATGAACGAACTCGAAGCCCTCCGCATCGCTGCCGAAGCGCAGGAAGGCGAGGCCGCCGTACGCGAGGAGAATATGCAACTCCAGAAGCGCTACTACGACCATCTCTTCGCCATTCTCCTTCCCATCCTCAACGCCTGCCGCAAGAAGCGCGGCCACATAGACCTCGGCGAAGACTCCTGGCGCCTCATCGAGGAGAACACCGACCTCGTCCTCCCCGGCTTCACGGCGAAGCTCCGCCGCCAGAACCCCGGCCTCACGACCGACGACGTCCGCTTCTGCTGCCTCGTCGCCATGCGTGTGCCCAACAGCATCATGGCCGAGATCTACGCCATCGCCCCCACGAGCGTCGCTGTCCGCAAGCAGCGCATGAAGAAAAAGTTCGACGACCGCCAAGCCGAGCAGAGCCTCGACAGCTACCTCACCCAATACAGCTAACGAAACAACACATCATACACTATGAAGCATCTCCTATTTTTCATCATCGCCGCGCTCTTCGGCCTCGCCGCCACGGCGCAGAATGCCGACTACCATCCCTTCAGCGAGGAGGGTAAAGTGTGGACCACCGACGCCGACTGGCACACCGTCGGGGGCAACTTCCAGCACGACGTGCGCCGCATGCAGGGCGACACCATCATTGCCGGAACGGCTTGCAAGAAGATGTACAACCAGACGCCTTCGGGCCAGGCCTATGCCGGCGCCTTCTACGACGACGGTCCGCGCGTCATGTTCTTCCCCGTCGGCTCCGGCGAGGCGCGCCTCGTCTACGACTTCTCGCTCCAGGTGGGCGACGACGTCGAGGTCCACCCCATCGGCGGCAGCGAAGACCACTGCGCGATGCAGGTCAAGGAGGTCGGCAGCTGCACCTACGCCGGCCGCACCTTCCGCACGCTCACCCTCGAAGGCCGCATCGCCGACTACTACGGCGAGGGCGACGATTGTGAGTACGGCGCCACATGGATTGAAGGCGTCGGCACGCCCGAGTCGCCCATGGAGAACGTCAGCGAGTACGGCCTCATGACGGGCATGTACACCGTGGGCCTGCGCTCTTGCTCCGTCGGCGGCGATATGCTCTATTTCGCCGAGCGCGATTACAAGACCGAGGGAGAGCATATGGCCGAATTCGACAGCGCAATGTCCTACGTCTATGTCCCCTTTGCCCAGGAAGGCAAGCACTGGGCCGTGCGCTGCAAGGCCGTTGAGCCCGATGCCGAGGAGCGCATCCGCGAGTACGTCATGCAGGGCGACACCATCATCGCCGGCCAGGCGGCCAAGCGCATGTACGAGGACGGCGAGTACGTAGGCGCCTTCTTCGACCGCAGCCATCAGGCCTTCTACATCGCTCCCGGCACGACCGTGCCCCACCTCTACTACAACTTCTGCGCCCACTGCTCGTGGGGCGGCGACTGCACCCGCGTGTGGCACAATGGCGACTACGCCCAGCTCTATGCTTGCACCTGCGCTTCGGGCGTCAAGAGCTTCGACAACCACTACCTGCAATGGACGAAGCTCGACGCCGTAGAGTTTGAAGGCCGCGACGCCGACTACAATGCGATCTACGGCATCAAGAACAGCAATATCCGCGACACGTACCGCTACGAGTGGCTCGAGGGCGTGGGCTCGCTTGCCGGCCCTATGCACAACTGGGAGTACCCCGATCTCGACGGCGGCCCCGCCATGCAGCTCATCGCCTGCTGGACGCCCGACGCCACTTACTATGACCCCGAGGAGTACGTCGTGAAGCGCCGCATTGAAGAGAACATGGCCCAGTGCCGCGTATGGCGCGAGGGCAGCACCTGGGAGTATTACGATGAGGACGGCCGCCTCGCTGAGAGCTATGCGCTTGAGGCCTACACAAAGAAGGACGGCATTTACTACATGCCCCTCGTGAAGAACGACGACGCCATCATTGGCTACATACGTACGGAGCGCGGCGACTCCCTCGTCTATGCCCGCGGCTTCAACCCAAGCAATGGTACGCTCCTTCCCGAAGTGCTCCTCTACGACTTCACCAAGAGCTACGAGGCCGGCGACGTCATGCGCCTCGGCGCCGCCAAGAGCCAGAGCGGCAGTTGTGGCGTCGACGAAGTCCGCATCGACCCGCAGGACGGCGCCCCGCTGACGTTCTTCTACGATGTCTTCGAGGACGGCGACTGCATTCCGCAGTGGAACGGCTTCATCTACAAAGTGGGCTGTCTCGAAGGCCCGATGGCTTACTTCTACAATCAGGTGAGCGACAAGAAGCCCAGCGCGAAGAACCTCAGCCACCTCATCTTCGGCAACAAGAAGCGTCGCGGCGCCCCGACGAAGTTCTTCCCCTTCGGCAATGCCTACAACATCTTCGCCTTCGACTTCTTCGACCAACTCTGCGAGACCTCCGATGCCGACGAGGCCAGCGGCAACATCGTCGCCTCGCCCCTCTCGGCCCAGTTCGCCCTCTCGATGCTCCAGAACGGCGCCGCCGGCAACACGCTCAAGGAAATGCAGTTTGCCCTCGGCACCAGCGCCTACACCGTCGACGAGGTCAACGCCTACAACCGCTCGCTCATCGACAAACTTCAAAAGCCCATCGTGCTGAGCGAGGAGTGGCGCGCAGAACTGGAGAACCGCAACCTGGAGGTGGAAGAATACATAAAATACCACGAAGATAGCAACCTGCAGCTCGCCAACATCGACGACCTTATGCCGAAGATGGAAGTGGCCAACGGCATTTGGACGGCTCCTTGGCTGCCGGTTTACGAAGATTTCTTCGCGACGAACGCCGCGAACTACGACGCTGCTGCCGAGACCGCCGATTTCGGCCAGCAGAGCACGATGGACGCCATCGACCGCTGGGTCGCCGACAAGACGCACGGCACCATCCCCTCCATCAATGAGGAACCCAACGACCAAATCGCCATGATGCTCATCAACACGCTCTTCTTCTGCGGTTCTTGGGAGGATCCGTTCGATTACACCGACAAAGAAGGAGTCTTCACCAACGCCGACGGCAGCCGCGTCATCGCTCCGCTGATGTACAGTTATGAGGACAAGGAGCGCGCCGAGACCGACAACTTCAAGATGGTTCGCGTGACCTACGCTCCCTACAGCGACAACTACGAGGTCGGCCGCGACCAGACGAAGTACCGCATGGGCCTCTACCTGCCGAAGCATGACGGCGCTGTGCTCACCACGGCCGAATGGCAACGCCTCGGTGCCGACGCCGTCAAAGGCCGCACGACGCTCGGTATGCCGCGATTCAGCGTGGCGCAGGAGTTGCAACTGAACGACGTGCTCAAGGCCATGGGCATGCAGGACGCCTTCGACAAACGGCAGGCCAACTTCTCGGCCCTCAGCCCTGAAGGCACCTACGTTTCGAAGGTGAAGCAGCTCGCCCACATCACCGTCGACGAGCGCGGCACGACGGCTGCAGCCACTTCCGTGGTGATTTCATGGACTACGGGCATCGACCATCGCGTCCTCTTCGAAATGAAAATCGACCGCCCCTTCTACTTCACCATCGAGACAACCGACGGCGACATCCTCTTCATCGGCCGTGTCAGCCACCTCGACGGTCCTCTCGCCCCCGGCGGCATCCAAATGGTAAATAGTCAATCGTCCGATAGTCAATACTACGATCTCTCCGGCCGTAGAGTTTACCCTGAGTTCGGTCGTAGGGCAGCGGGAAGCAGACCTGGCGTCTACATCGTTGGCGGCAAGAAGGTGGTGAAGTAAGACACCAAACGACCGTAAAAAACAATAAAAACACCGCTTCGCAGCAAAAACATTTTCTTGTTTTCTCTGCGAAGCGGTGTTTTTGATGTTTTTATTTCTTTATCTCATGCGGACGCCATTGGTGCCGAAGCGGTGGCCGGCCTTCTCTATCATCACGCGGCCGTTGCGGAGCGTCTTGTGAGGGAGGGAAGAGGTAGAAGGCAGGAGGGGCGAGTGGATGCCCACGTAATCGTTGAAGTCCTCGTCGGCGGGCACGACAACGGGGATCGTCAGAACGTAGACGTCGTTGTTCTTGGCCTTCATCGTGGCGACGAGCGAGAGGATTTGAGCTTGTCCTGAGCCTGTAGAAGGATCTGTGACGGTGATCTCCGCCGTGCCCGACTTGAAGTAAGCTTCGTAGGTCTGGGTGTTGAGATTGGCGATGTAGCAGTAGGAGGCGTAGAGGTCGTTGATGGTGTACGTGCCGCTCTCCATGACTTCATCGGCATCGAAGAGGAGCTGCGTGTAGCGGCCGTCGGCAGTCTCGGCGGTGACCTTCAGAATGCCCATATAGTCGATGTATTCCCAGTTGCCGCCCACGAAGTCCATCTCCACCACGACGCCCGAATCTTCGTCGGGAGCGTCCTGAAGTTGCACTACGCACGACTCGAAATCCATGACGCCCATCTCGTAGTAACAGTAGAAGAGGTAGTCGTAGGCGAGCAACTCGACGTCGGAATCCAGATGGAACGTGACGCCACGACCATCCTCCAGGTCGCCCTGGATGTGGTAGATGGGATAGGTCGCGCCCTTTCCAACGTAGGAGAGCGTGAAGCTGCCATCGCCGAGGGGGCGTTCCTCTTCGTCGAGGTAAACCACGCCGCTGGTGATGGTGTTGTCGGCAAAAGTGTAGGTTCCCGCCAGACGCTTTGCGCTGTTGGCGAAAATCTCGATGTTGGCCACAACCTCATCGCCGTCGGCAACGATCAGCGTCCATTCGCCGAACGTCTGCTCGTACGAACTCATATAGACCGCCTGAGCGTTGTCGGCAGCGAGTTCAAATGTGGAGGCTTTTTGCGCCTGACTCTGTGCGCTCGCTCCGAAGGCGAAGCAGAGCATCGAAAGAAGGAAGAAAATACGGGTCATTTGTTCTAATTTGAAGTTTTTGAGTTCTTTTGCCCTGCAAAATTACTCATTTATATATTTATAGGCAAATTTTTTGCTTCATTTTTGCTCATTCCCCCTCTTTTCGTTTGCCTGCGAACGCACAGCCCACTCCCAACCTCCCCCCGTTCTTTGCTCCAGCAAGGAACGGGAGGGAGCTGGGAGGCAGGAATCAGTTCTTCTGCAGCCACTCCACGCGACGCTGGTCGGGAAGATGCTTCACCTTGAAATCGGAGAAGCGCGCCTTGAAGCCCTTGCCGTCGGGACAGGCCGCAACGGGGCCCACCATCACGGGGCAGTTGTCCTGCATCCAGAGGGTGCGCATCATGGTGTAGTTCACATCGTCGAAGCTGTAGAAGATTTCGATGGCGTCGAGACGGCGCACGGCCTTCAGCCAAAGGTAGGGGATGGGCTTGTCGAGCTGGATGACGCTCCAGTCGGAGGTGTGGTGCGTCACGACGGTGGAGACGTTGTACTTGCCGTCGACGTACTCGATGCCGCACTTCACGTAGTTCTCGTGGTCGATGCGAATCATGAGGCCGGCCTGGTCGAAGCGCTCCTTGTAGTCGCCGCTCACCTTGATCTTTGCCTCGAACTCACCGCCGTAGAGGCCGTAGAGGAAGGGGCCGTCGTCGACCGTGAAACCGTAGTGGGCGATGCGCCAGAAGTCGGTCTGCGCGGGAACATCCATCTCGAGCGTGCCACCGTTGATGGTGTATGATTCGGGTTCGTTGAACCACTGCATCTTGTCGAGGTTCTGTGCCTGACCGCTGAGGCACGAAGCTGCTGCGAGGGCAGCAAAGAGGAAAAATTTCTTCATGTAGTAGTGTGGTTAATTATAAATTAAAAATTAAAATTCTTTTTTAGGGATCATCTGGGAAATGCGTAGTTTTTGGTACTTCTAGAATTCGTGTGAAGGGTAATAAAACAGAAAATGGGCGCATAACGGGTTTTACGTTCTCGCTGCAGGGGCGCCCTGGAAAACCGCTGACGCGGAAAACCCCTTAACGGGGAAAACGATAACGGAAGAAAACCGTTTGTGCTTGAGCGCTTAAAGGCTACGTGTTTTCCCTTGTTTTAGTTTTCTGCGTTAAAGCGTTTTCGGGAGCTTGCG